>JAFIEE010000206.1 GCA_020832705.1 Paracoccaceae bacterium | reverse complement strand
GGGGGTTGCGCGAGGCGGGGGTTGCGCGAGGCGGGGGTTGCGCGAGGCGGGGGTTGCGCGAGGCGGGGGTTACGCGATTCGGTGCGGTTGCTGCCGGAAGCGCGAGGGTCCGGCCCGCGCGGCCCCTGCATGAAGCCACCGACCGCGCCGCGTGGGCGCCGCCGCCGCTCAGTCGAGCGTTGCGGCGTAGTCCAGCAGCGCGGGGCGCACGCTTTCCAGCCCGCGCCCCTGCGCCCGGGCGATCACTTCAGCCACCGCGCCCAGATCGGCGCGGCGGATCAGCGCCTTGACCGGACCGACCGAGGCCGGGCGCATCGACAGCGTGCCGACCCCGATCGCCGCGATGGCCAGCGCATCGAGCGGGCGCCCCGCATCCTCGCCACAGAACGACAGCGGCGTTCCGGCGGCCGCGCAGCGCGCCACGATCTGTTGCAGGAAACCGATGAAACCCGTGCTGAGCGTGTCGTAGCGCCGCCGCACCAATTCGTTCTCGCGGTCGGCGGCAAAGAAGAACTGCTTCAGGTCATTCCCGCCGATGGAAACAAAATCCACCCGCTCGAAAAACGCATCCGGGGCGAAGGCCAGGCTCGGGGTTTCCAGCATCACCCCGGTTTCGACCCGTTCCGGCAGGATGTGGCCCAGCCGCCGCTCGCGCTCGATCGCGTGCATCAGGATGGCGCGCGCCGCATCGAATTCGCTGGCCTGCGCCACCAGCGGGAACATCACGGCAAGCGGGCGCCCCGCGGCGCCGCGGATCAGCGCCTGCAACTGCATCCGCAGCACGCCGGGACGGTCGAGCCCGACCCGGATCGCGCGCCATCCCATGGCGGGGTTGGGTTCATCGGGGCGGTTCATGTAGGGCGTGATCTTGTCCGAGCCGATGTCCAGCGTGCGGAACGCCACCCGCTGGCCCCGCGCGGCATCCATCACCCGCCCGTAGAGCGCGGCCAGTTCCCCCCGCCGGGGAACCGTGTTGCGGATCAGGAACTGCAATTCGGTCCGGAACAGGCCGACCCCTTCGGCGCCCGATCCTGCCAGCGACGGCAGATCGGCCATCAGCCCGGCATTCATCATCAGCCGCACGCGGGTGCCGCAGCGGGCCGTTGCGGGCAGGTCGCGCAGGCTGGCGTAACGTTCCTGCGCCTTGGCCTGCATGGCCATCTTGTCACGAAAGGCGCTTGCCACGCTGTCCTCGGGGCGCAGGTGGACCGTCCCTTCGGTGCCGTCCACCATGATATGGTCGCCGTTCAGCGCCTCGGTGGTGATGCGGGGCACATTGATCACCAGCGGGATCGCCAGTGCGCGGGCGACGATGGTGGCATGGCTGCCGACCGCGCCCTCTTCCAGCACGATCCCGCGCAGTTTGCGCCCGTAGTCCAGCAACTCGCCCGGGCCGATGTTGCGCGCCACGAGGATGGGCCGGTCGGGCATCTCGGCGCCGGTATCATTGCCCTGGCCGGTCAGCAGGCGCAGCAGACGGTTCGACAGGTCGTCCAGATCATGCAGCCGGTCGCGCAGATAGGCATCGGGCACGGTTTCCAGACGTGCCCGCGCGGAGGATTGCTCCTTCTCCACCGCCGCCTCGGCCGAGAGCCCGCGCAGGATGTCCTCTTCCATCCGCTTCATCCAGCCGCGCGAATGCGCGAACATGCGATAGGTCTGCAGCACCTCCATGTGCTCGCGGTCCGAGCTTCGCGCCAGCTTGAGCAGATCATCGACGGACACGCGGAGTTTTTCCATCGCGGCGCGCAACCGAGCGGTCTCGGCCTCGGAATCGTCGTTGACCAGCCGGGTGATGGCGACGCGCGGCTCGTGCAGCCAGACATGCCCTTCGGCGACGCCGTCCTGCGCGCAGACGCCCTGCAGCAGTGCCGGGTGCTTGTGCAGGGGTGCAAGGGCCGCGCCCTCGCCGACAAAGGCGCCCAGTTCCGCCATTTCGGCGATGACCATGGCGACCACTTCCAGCGCGTAGACCTCGTCCTCGGAGAAGGCGCGCGCATCGCGCGACTGCACCACCAGCACGCCCAGCCGTTCGCCCAGCCGCTGGATCGGCACGCCCAGGAAGGAGGTGAATACCTCTTCGCCCGTCTCGGGCATGAAACGGAAACCGCGTTCGGCGGGCGCGTTGCGGGTGTTGACGGGGCGCGCGCTGCGGGCCACGCGGCCGACCAGTCCCTCGCCCAGCTTCAGCCGCGTCTTGTGCACCGCCTCGGGGCGCAGCCCCTCGGTGGCGCAAAGCTCCAGCGTCTGCGGGTCGCGGAACAGATAGACCGAACAGACCTCGGTCTGCATGGATTCGGCGATGATCGTGGTGATCCGGTCCAGACGCTCCTGGCCGGCGCCCGCCTCGGCCAGCGCATCGCGCAGACTGCGCAACAGCCTGCGGCTGTCGGATTCGGTGCGATGGGGCATGGCTCTCCCGGTTCCGCCGCCCAAGGGTCCTGTGTCTGAGGGTGGCGCGCGGCGCGCGCCTCAGTCCGCCTTGTCCAGTTCGAATGCATCATGCAGTGCCTGCACCGCCAGTTCCATATATCTGCGGTCGATCAGCACGGAAATCTTTATCTCGGAGGTTGCAATGACTTTGATGTTCACACCTTCAGCGGCGAGTGCCGTGAACATGCGCGCCGCGACTCCGGCATGGCTGCGCATGCCGATGCCGACCACCGATACCTTGGAGACCTCGGTGTCCACCTCCAGCGCGTCGAAGCGGATGTCGCCGCGCGCCTGCGCGGCCTCCAGCGCCTTGCGGGCGCGGCCGACCTGATCGGTGGGGCAGGAAAAGGTCATGTCGGTGACCTCGCGCGGGGCGCCTTCGCCCTGGGCCTGCTCCGAAATGTTCTGGACGATCATGTCCACATTCACCCCCGCCTCGGCCAGCGGGCCGAAGATGGCGGCGGCGATGCCGGGGCGATCCTCGACCGTGACCAGCGTCAGCTTGGCTTCGTCGCGGCTGTGGGCGACGCCCGAAACGACCTTCGATTCCATGATCTCGTCCTCATCGCAAACCAGCGTGCCGGAGGTTTCATCGGTGTCCTCGAACGAGGACAGCACCCGCAGGCGCACCTTGTAGCGCATGGCCAGTTCCACCGACCGGGTCTGCAGAACCTTGGCGCCGAGCGAAGCCAGTTCCAGCATTTCCTCGAAGCTGATGCGGGTGAGCTTGCGCGCCTTCGCGGAAATGCGCGGGTCGGTGGTGTAGATGCCGTCCACATCGGTGTAGATGTCGCAGCGGGTGGCGTCAAAGGCAGCGGCGAAGGCGACGGCGGTGGTGTCCGACCCGCCGCGCCCCAACGTGGTGATCCGGCCCTCGGGGCTGAGGCCCTGAAACCCGGCAATCACCGCCACGCGGAACCCTTCGGCGAACTTGGCGTCGATGGCGGCGCGGTCGATCCCTTCGATCCGCGCGGCGCCATGGGCACTGGTGGTGTGGATCGGCACCTGCCAGCCTTGCCAGCTGCGTGCAGGCACGTCCATTTCCTGCAGCGTCAGCGCCATCAGCCCGGCGGTCACGTTCTCGCCCGAACTGACCACGGCATCGTATTCGCGCGCGTCATACATGGGCGAGGTTTCGTTGACCCAGCCCACCAGTTCGTTGGTGCGCCCGGCCATGGCCGAGACGATGACGATCACGTCATGGCCACGCGCGACCTCGGCCCGCACCTTTTCGGCGGCGGCGCGGATGCGGGCCAGATCGGCGACCGAGGTGCCGCCGAATTTCATCACCAGTATCGGCATCGGCCAACCTTCGTGCTGCCGCCCCAATCGCGGCGGGTCATAGGGCAGGGCGGGCGCGCGCGCAAGAGGCGTGGGCCCGCGCGTGCTGTGCCGTGCCCGGGTCCCTTGCGCCGAAGACAGCGCCCCCTCAGCGCCCCGCCGCCCGCCCTGCGACATGTTTCCGGGCGCTTCGGGGGCGCGCGGCGGCGGTGACAGATGCCCGGGGCCGGGTCCGGCCGGGGTGACGGGCGCCGGAGCGGGTCAGCGCGGCTGCACCATCCAGCCCAGCGGTCGGCCGGCCAGCACATGGACATGCAGATGCGGGACTTCCTGCACGCCGTTCTGCCCGGCGTTGGCGATCAGGCGGAAGCCCTCGCCGCCCGCGCCCGGTGCGGCGCCGACCATCTCGGCCACCTTGCCCACCGCGCGGGTGAAATCGGCCAGTTCGGCGTCCGACGCCGCGGCGGCGAAATGGTCCCAGGTGACATAGGCGCCCTTGGGGATCACCAGCACATGATCGGGCGCCTTGGGGGCGATATCGCGGAAGGCCATGCTGTGGTCGGTTTCCAGAACCTTGTCGCACGGGATCTCGCCCCGCAGGATCCTGGCGAAAATGTTCTGGTCGTCATAGGCATAGGCCATGGGCGCGTCTCCGGTCCGGGGTGTTTGCCGCGCACCATAGGGTCCGCACGCGACGGACCGCAAGAGAGCAGCGCGTCAGACCCGCGCCAGCAGCCAGTCCAGCGCCCGCCCGGGCAGCAGGCGGCGTGCGGTGGCCAGCGCATGGGTGGGCAGGGTGACGAAGTAGCGCGGGCGCGGGGCGCGCGCGTCCAGCGCCCGGATCAGTGCCTTCGTCACGGCCTCGGGGGGCAGTTCGAACCGGTCCGGGCCGCGTTCGTCATAAAGCCGCGCCAGCAACTCGCCCTCATACTGCGCGCGCCGGGGCGAGGCGCGCCAGTCGATCCAGCGCTCGAAATGCGGGATCGAATTCTGGCGGATGCGGCTGGTGACGGGGCCGGGTTCGATCAGCACCACATGAACGCCCGTCCCGCGCATTTCCAGCCGCAGCACGTCCGAAAGCCCCTCGAGCGCGAACTTGGTCGCCACATAGGCGCCGCGCCAGCGCAGCGCCGCCAGCCCCAGCACCGATGAATTCTGCACGATCCGCCCGCCCCCCTGCGCCCGCATCACCGGAATTACCCGGCGGGTGAGGTCGTGCCAGCCGAAGAGATTGGTTTCGAAGATCGCGCGCAGCGCTTCGGTGGGCAGGTCCTCGGTCGCACCGGGAATCGCATGGGCGCCGTTGTTGAACAGCGCATCCAGCCGCCCGCCGGTGGTCTCCAGAACCCGCGCCAGCGCGGCCGCCATGCTGTCCGGATCGGTGTAATCCAGCCGGAAACTGTCCAGCCCCTCGGCCCGCAGCCGGTCGCAGTCGGCGCTCTGGCGGCAGGTGGCAAACACCTGCCAGCCGCGCGCGGTCAGCGCATGGGCGGCGTGATGGCCGATCCCCGAGGAACAGCCGGTGATCAGGATGCTGCGCATGCGACCCCCGCGCGCCCGGTGCGGCCGACCCCCGCGCCCCTGCTGCGGACGATCCCCGCGCGCCCGGTGCGGACGATCCCCGCCCGGCGCGCCG
>JAFIEE010000205.1 GCA_020832705.1 Paracoccaceae bacterium | reverse complement strand
GCGCGGAAGCCATGCGCTTCGGCCACGGATTTGACCATGAACTTGAAGAAGCTGTGGCGGTCCGCGGTCACCAGCGCATCGGCGAATTCCCAGTTCATCTCGAACTGGCCGTTGGCGTCTTCATGGTCGTTCTGATAGGGCCCCCAGCCCAGATCGAGCATGTAGTCGCAGATCTCGCGCACCACGTCATAGCGGCGCATCACCGCCTGCTGGTCGTAGCAGGGCTTTTCCGCCACATCCATCGGGTCCGAGATCTTCCTGCCATCCGGGGTGAGCAGGAAGAATTCGGCCTCGACCCCGGTCTTGACGGTGAAACCCAGGGCGGCGGCCTCGGCGATCTGGCGGCGCAGAACGTTGCGCGGGGCCTGCGCCACCTCCTCGCCGTCCATCATGCAGTTGGCGGCGACCCAGGCGACTTCGGGTTTCCAAGGAATCTGGATGACCGAGTCCGGATCCGGCACCGCCAGCATGTCGGGGTGCGCGGGGGTCATGTCCAGCCATGTGGCAAAGCCCGCAAAGCCCGCACCTTCGACCTGCATCTCGGCGATGGCCTGCGCGGGCACCAGTTTCGCGCGCTGGCCGCCGAACAGATCGGTGAAGGAGATCATGAAGTACTTGATGCCGCGCTCGGCCGCGAATTCCGCCAGATCGATGGTCATTGTTCTTGTCCCTGTTGGTGGTCATCCCAAGTGAAAACGCGGGCCAGAGGTCTGGCCCGCGCGATTGCGTCAGTAGCCGCTGCCCGGCTTGCCCGGATACCAGTCGGTGCCCGCCAGCGGCACCTGCGCCATGGCGGCCGCCTCCACGGTCAGGGCGCACAGGTCTTCGGGTTCCAGATTGTGCAGATGGTTGTGCCCGCAGGCCCGCGCGATGGTCTGGGCCTCCAGCGTCATCACCTTCAGGTAATTGCGCAGCCGCCGTCCGCCCTCGACCGGGTCCAGCCGCGCGGAAAGCTCCGGGTCCTGCGTGGTGATGCCTGCCGGGTCGCGGCCTTCGTGCCAGTCATCATAGGCGCCGGCGGTGGTGCCGAGCTTCTGGTATTCGGCTTCCCATTTCGGGTCGTTGTCGCCCAGCGCGACCATCGCCGCCGTGCCGATGGACACCGCATCCGCGCCCAGCGCCAGCGCCTTGGCCACATCGGCCCCGGTGCGAATCCCGCCCGAGATCACAAGCTGCACCTCGCGGTGCATGCCAAGATCCTGCAGCGCGCGCACGGCCGGGCGGATACAGGCGAGCGTGGGCAGGCCGACATGTTCGATGAACACATCCTGCGTGGCGGCTGTGCCGCCCTGCATCCCGTCCAGCACGACCACATCAGCCCCGGCTTTCACGGCCAGCGCAACATCGTAATAGGGCCGGGTGCCGCCGACCTTGACATAGATCGGCACTTGCCAGCCGGTGATCTCGCGCAGTTCCAGGATCTTGATTTCCAGATCATCCGGCCCCGTCCAGTCGGGGTGACGGCAGGCCGAACGCTGGTCGATCCCCTTGGGCAGGGTGCGCATTTCGGCCACGCGGTCAGTGATCTTCTGGCCCAGCAACATGCCGCCCCCGCCGGGCTTGGCCCCCTGCCCGACCACGACCTCGATCGCATCGGCGCGGCGCAGGTCATCGGGGTTCATGCCGTAGCGTGACGGCAAATACTGGTAAACAAGCTTGGTGGAATGGCCGCGTTCTTCGGGCGTCATGCCCCCGTCGCCCGTGGTCGTCGAGGTGCCTGCCGCCGAGGCCCCGCGCCCCAGCGCTTCCTTGGCCTGCGCCGAAAGCGCGCCGAAGCTCATGCCCGCGATGGTGATGGGAATGTCCAGCTCGATGGGCTTTTTCGCAAACCGTGTGCCCAGCGTCACCCGCGTGTCGCATTTCTCGCGATAGCCCTCCAGCGGGTAGCGGCTGATCGACGCGCCAAGGAACAGCAGATCGTCGAAATGCGGCACGCGGCGCTTGGCGCCGCCCCCGCGAATGTCATAGATGCCGGTGGCCGCCGCACGCCGGATTTCGGCGTTGATGGCGTTGGAGAAGGTCGCGGACTGGATCGGCGCTGTCTGCGGGATCGTCCTGTCATGCTCGTTCATGGCGCAAATCCCTCAATAGGCCGCAACATTGTCGATATCGAAGTTGTAAAGCTTCCGGGCCGAACCGTAGCGGCGGAACTCTTCGGGCCGGGCATCCACGCCCGCGCGCGCCAGCAGGTCGCGCAGGATATCCAGATGTTCGGGGCGCATGTCCTTTTCGATGCAATCGGCGCCCAGGCTCTTGACCGATCCGCGCACGAAAAGCCGCGCTTCATAGAGCGAGTCGCCCAAGGCGTCGCCCGCATCGCCGCAGACAACCAGATTGCCCGCCTGTCCCATGAAGGCCGACATATGCCCGATACTGCCCTGCACCACGATATCGATGCCCTTCATCGAAATCCCGCAGCGCGAGGCCGCATTGCCCTTGATGACCAGAAGCCCGCCGCGCCCGGTCGCGCCTGCATACTGGCTGGCATCGCCGTCGATGATGACGGTGCCCGACATCATGTTTTCGGCCACCCCCGGCCCCGCGGACCCGGTGACATGCACGGTCGCCTGCTTGTTCATGCCCGCGCAGTAATACCCTGTGGAGCCGCGCACGGTGACTTCGATGGGCGCGTCCAGCCCCACGGCGATGGCATGCGCCCCGCGCGGGTTCAGGATTTCCCATTGCGTGGCGTTGGTCTGCGCCGCCTGCGCCTGCAGCGTGGCGTTCATCTCGCGCAAGGAAGCGGTGGCAAGGTCGATGCTCTGCATGGCTCAGCGGCTCCAGAAATAGACAGTGGCAGGCTCGGGCTCCCAGACGCGGGCGGTTTCGATCCCCGGCAGGTTCACCAGCGCGCGATACTCGGACCCGAAAGCCACATACTGATCGGTTTCGGCCATCACGGCGGGCTTGCAGGCGATGGGGTCGCGCACCACGCCGAAGCCGTCGCGCGTGCCGACAACGAAGGTGAAGAAGCCGTCCAGATCATCCAGCGCTCCTTCCAGCGCCGCCCCCAGACTCGCGCCCTCGCGCATCTTCCAGGTCAGATAGGCGGCGCCGACCTCTGTGTCGTTCTCGCTTTCGATGCGCAGCCCCTCGCGCTTCAGTCTGCGCCGCCAGTTGTTATGGTTCGACAAAGAGCCGTTGTGGACAAGGCACTGGTCCGCGCCGGTCGAATAGGGGTGTGCGCCATCGGTGGTGACGGCGGATTCGGTGGCCATGCGGGTATGGCCGATACCATGCGTGCCGCCCATCGCGGCCAGATCGAAGCGGCGCGCGACATCCCGGGGCAGGCCCACTTCCTTGTAGATTTCGATCGCCGCGCCGTCGCTCATCACCCGCAGGCCGGGGCGCAGCTCGGCGAGTGCGGCGCGGGCTTCGGCGGCTTTCGCGGCGGACAGATCAAGCACGGCATGGGTGTCCTTGCGCCGCAGCGTGACCCTGCTGCCCAGCGCCGCGCCCAGATCATCGGCCAGCGCCGGAAAGTCGCTGTCCGGCTGATCCGACTGGACCGTCAGCTTGGCCTGCCCCTCGGCGCCACCGCCATAGATGGCGATGCCCGCGCTGTCCGGTCCGCGGTCCGTCATGGTGACCAGCATCTCGGTCAGCATCGCCCCAAGGCGCGGCTCCAGCGCCTTGTCCTTCAGAAACAACCCGACAATGCCGCACATCCGACCAACTCCTTCAGGATTCGCTCAGAGGCTTAGCCAGTTACTGCGATGAATTCAACCAAGATGAAATATTTATTCCTGAAATTATCAAAGCCACCCGCCGCCGATTCCCGGTTTTTCAGCACGCCCGCTCAGTTGCCCTGCGGATAGGCGATGATGGACAGGTAGCGCGCGGGCAGGCGTTCCAGCCCCTCGGGGCCGTGCGGTGCATCGGCGTCGAAGAACAGCGTGTCGCCGGGGCGCAGATGATACAGTTGGTCGCTGTGCCGGTAGAGCAATTCGCCCTCAAGCATGTAGATCGTCTCGATCCCGCCATGCTGGAAGGCCGGGAAGATATCGGATTCCGAGCTCAGCGTGATCAGATAGGGTTCCACCATCACCCCGCTGGCGTTGGCGCCGATATGGCCCAGCAGGTTGTATTGATGCCCCGCCCGCGTGCCCGCGCGCTCGATCTCCACCCCTTCGCCCGCAGGGGTGTGGACGGCCTCGCGGTGTTCCTCGTAGCGGCGGAAAAACGCGGTCAGCGGCACGCTGAGGGCATGGGCCAGCGTCTGCAGGGTGGTCAGTGACGGCGAGGTGTTGCCGTTCTCGATCTTGGACAGCATGCCGATGGACAGCCCGGTCTGCGCGGCCAGTTCGGCGACGGTCAGGCCCTTCTGCTTGCGAAAGGCGCGCAACTCACGGCCGATGGCCACCTCCAGCACGTTCTCGCGCTCTTCGCGCAGGCGGTGCGGGTCCTGGCTCAGTCGCGCCGAGCGGTCACGGGTATCGGTGCGGCGGGCGGGGTCGGGCATGAGCGCTCCGTGGGGCGGATGCGGGGGCGGGCGTGTTTCATGCGAGTATAGATTGCGGCAACGGGGATGAAAACGGTCGCCTTGCACCGCGCGGCTGCCGGGGCCTGCATGCGTGTCCGCACGTCGCCCCGAGACCGCGCCCGAGAGCACGCATCACTGCGTGGCAGGGTCGCGGGCAGGTGCCCCTAACGCTTCCCCCGCCGCTTCACCCCGCCGCGCTGCCCCGGCCGCCCCGCCGTGCTCCGGCCCTTGGTCTTCACCGCGCCCTCGACCGCCGCGTCCACTGCGGCCTGCCGGGCCAGCGGGTCATCGGCCACCGCCAGCTCCACCGCTTCCAGGCGCTTGATCTCGTCGCGCAGGCGTGCCGCCTCCTCGAATTCCAGGTTCTCGGCGGCCTTGCGCATGTCGGTGCGCAGCGCTTCCAGATGCGCCTGCAGGTTGGCGCCGGGTTTCACTTTTTCGATCTGCGCCGTAACGCGGGCCATGTCGGTGTCGCCCTTCCACAGCCCGGCCAGCACATCCTCGACATTCTTGCGCACGGTCTGGGGGGTGATGCCGTGGGCTTCGTTATAGGCGACCTGCTTTTCGCGCCGGCGGTTGGTTTCGGCCATGGCGCGTTCCATCGACCCGGTGATCCGGTCGGCATACATGATCACCCGCCCGTCGGCGTTCCGCGCCGCCCGCCCGATGGTCTGGATCAGCGAGGTTTCCGAGCGCAGAAACCCCTCCTTGTCGGCATCCAGAATGGCCACCAGCCCGCATTCGGGGATGTCCAGCCCCTCGCGCAGCAGGTTGATCCCCACCAGCACGTCAAAGGCGCCCAGCCGCAGGTCGCGCAGGATCTCGATCCGTTCGATGGTGTCGATATCCGAGTGCATGTAACGCACCCGCACCCCCTGCTCATGCAGGTATTCGGTCAGATCCTCGGCCATGCGCTTGGTCAGGACCGTGACCAGCA
>JAFIEE010000204.1 GCA_020832705.1 Paracoccaceae bacterium | reverse complement strand
TGGCCTTGCCCATCTCGTCCATCACGGCGCGGACATCGGCGAAATCGAGGTTGATCAGCCCGGGGCGAACCATCAGGTCGGTCACGCCCTTCACGCCCTGATAGAGCACATCATCGGCCAGTGCGAAGGCTTCGGTAAAGGTGGTCTTTTCGTTCGCCAGCCGGAACAGGTTCTGGTTGGGGATGATGATCAGCGTATCGACCACCTTCTGCAACGCCTCGACCCCGTCCTCGGCCTGGCGCATGCGCTTGTTGCCTTCGAACTGGAAGGGCTTGGTAACCACGCCGACGGTGAGCACGCCCAGCTCGCGCGCGGCCTGGGCGATGATCGGCGCCGCACCGGTGCCGGTGCCGCCCCCCATGCCCGCAGTGATGAAGCACATATGCGCCCCGGCCAGATGATCGACGATTTCCTCGATCGTTTCCTCGGCGGCAGCGGCCCCGACCGAGGCACGGGCGCCCGCGCCCAGCCCTTCGGTCACCTTGGCGCCCATCTGCACCCGGGAGCGGGCGCGGCTTTGCTGCAACGCCTGCGCGTCGGTGTTGGCAACCACGAAGTCCACGCCTTCGAGGTTCTTGTCGATCATGTTGTTGACCGCGTTGCCCCCGGCGCCGCCGACCCCGAACACCGTGATGCGCGGTGCCAGTTCCTGCTGCTGGTTTTCAATGAAGTTGAGTGTCATTGCCTGTCCCGCCTGCTTTTCGATCTGCGCCGTTATGCCTCGATTTTGCCCTGATCTTACAGTCCATGGCCCCTTCGGTCATCAAAAAAGTGCAATATCTCCCCCAAATCTTGGCTGATTTTCGCCGGTTTTCCATTCATTTCGACGTGTCGGCTGCATCTGGTGGTCACCAGTTGTCACGGAACCAACGCAACGCGCGTTTCAGCGAGCGCGCCGGATAGCGTTCGGTCGGCAATTCGAAATCCCACCATTCGTCCTGCGGGTGCGCGGCAAACAGGCACAGCCCGACAGCAGCCGAGAACGCAGGCCCCGTGGCGGCCTGCGGCAGGCCCTGGACGCGCAGCGGGCGACCCAGCCGCACCTGCTGGCCCAGGATGCGCGCGGCCAGCCCATCAAGCCCCGGTGTCTGGCTGGCTCCGCCCGTCAGCACGATCTGCTGACTGGGCAGATGCTCGAACCCCGCCGCATCCAGCCGCCCGCGCACCTCTTCCAGGATTTCCTCGACCCGCGGGCGCATGATGCCGATCAGTTCCGAGCGGCTGACGGTGCGGCGGTCCTTCTCCCAGTCGCCGGAATCGCCGCCGATCTCGATCATGTCGCGGTCGTCCATGCTGGTGGCATGCACCCCGCCGTAGAAGGTCTTGATCCTTTCGGCGGTGGCGAAATCGACCCGCAACCCCTTGGAGATGTCGCCGGTCACGTGATCGCCGCCCAGTCGCACGCTGTCGGCATAGATCATGTGTTTCTTGATGAAGATCGACACACCCGTTGACCCGCCGCCGATGTCGATGCAGGCGGCGCCCAGTTCCTGCTCGTCCTCGACCAGCGCGGACTTCCCGGCCACATAGGCGGCCGAGGCGATGCCCGCCAGTTCCACATCGCAGCGCTTCAGGCACTGGATCAGGTCGCTGATCGCCGCCGTGTCCACGGTCAGCAGGTGCATGTCGCAGGCCAGCCGCTGCCCGGTCTGGCCGCGCGGGTCCAGAAGTCCGGTGCGATGATCCAGCGCGAAGTTCACCGGCTGCGCATGCAGGACCTGGCGCCCGTCGCCGATATCGGGCACGTCGCAGGCGGCCAGCACCCGGGCAATATCGTCCTCGGCCACGGTGGTATCTTCCAGCGCCACCTCGCCCGCCAGCCCGTAGGAGCGCACGCCACCGCCCGAGGCGCAGAGGATCACGTGATCCACCCGCGTCTGCGCCATCTTCTGCGCGGCCTGCAGCGCGGTGCGCACTGCGCGCTCGGTTTCGGACATCGCCGCCACCTCGCCGAAGCGCACCCCGCGCGAACGGGTGGTGCCCGCGCCGATCACCCGGAACCCCGCCTGCCCGGCCAGTTGCCCCACACCCGACCCCTGCGCCGGCGTGGCCGAAGGGTCCAGCCGCAGCACCAGCGCCGCGATCTTGAACGTGCCGATGTCCAGGATGCCGATCACGCCGCGCTGCATGGCGGCGCGGCGCATGTGACGCATGGTTCGCTGGGCCTTGTAGGGATCGGTCATGGCTTACTCCGGCATCTGGCGGATACTGTGCAGGGTTTCGACGGCGCCTTCGCTCAGGCGCAGGACGGGGCGCGCGGGCAGTCGCAGATCGACAACCGCGACATCCCGCGCCAGAAGGTCCTGCGCGCGGTCCAGCGCCATGACCCTTTCCAGCGCGGCGGCGGCGCCGCTTTCGGGCAACAGGATGCGCTGGTCACGGTCCAGCACCACGTCCCAGCGCCGTTCCCCCACGCGCACCAGCCCGCGCAGACGCTCGGTCACGGGGGCGGCGGCCTCCAGCAGCGCCAGCGCCTCGGGGACATGCTCCGGCGCGCCCTCGCCGGCGATCAGCAAGAGGTCCGACCGGGCATGGCGCGCGGCCAGCCGCGCGATGCGGTGCCCCTCGGCATCCAGCAAGTGCAGGCCGGAGCGGTCGCGCCAGACCACGGCCGGTTCGCGCTCGGTCAGGCGGATTTCCAGTGCGCGGGCGCCGGTGATCCGCAACTCTGCCTCGGCCACCGCGTCGATGGCGATGACGGCGCGGCGCAATTCTTCCAGATCCACCCGGAACGAGGATTCGGGAAAGGCAACGTCGATGCGGCCCTCGACGGCGGCGCGCAGCTCGGGGCTGACGCCGGGAACCGCAACCCCTTCGATGCGAAACTCGGGGCGGTCGATGAAAGCCGTATGCATGTCCTTGACGATGGCGTTGACTGCGTCCCGGCGAACCGGATCGTTGACGACCACGCCCACGCAGAACGCCACCAGCGCCACCGGCAGCCCCACGGTGACCGCGCGGCGCACCGCCGGGGTCAGCCACAACCGGTTCAGCCGATAGGTCAGGCGGCTGGGTGCGGGGTCGCGGTCGGACCGGCGCCCACGCCAGCGCGCACGGGAGCGCGCGGCCGGGACTTCCGCATTGGGCTCCGTTCCTGCGCGTCCGGGCGCGGATTGCCCCGCTCGCCCATGCGATGCGCGGGGGTCGGGACCGGCGCGCGCGCCGAACCGCGCGGACCGGGGGCCGGTATCGTGCGCCGCAAGGGCGGGCCGGGCGTGCCCCGCCCCGACCGCGCGCGCAGCGGGGCCGTGATCGTCGGCATAGACCGATTCACCGGGCTCATGCCCTGCGACCCAGCCTCGCGCCCCGTGGCGCTCCGGGTGGCGGGCAGGGTCCGGGGCGCGGCTGTAATCCTCGGCGCCGAACGGGTTGACGCGCGGTGTGCCGGGCAAGGGCCTGCCGGGTGCGGCGCGCAGGGACGGGCGTGCGCCGGGCGCGCGCGAGATCGGCGGGTCGAAGCGCATCATGCGCATCCCTCCCGCCGTGGTGCCGGTTGCCCGCCACACGCGCGTTGCCGCCTGTCACTGTGTCGCCGCCCGTCCGAACCAGCCGTTCCGCCCGCGCCGTCACCGGCCGTGCGCGACGCCGCGCTGCGGAGACCGCAAACGCGTGCCATCGGTTCAGCGGGGGCTGCCCTGCCCGACATACCCGCTTCCTTGCCTGTCGCGCCGCTTCCGGGCGCTTTGTGATGCCTCAACCGCCCGTAGGGCGTTTTTTTTCGTGTACGGCGCCCTTTATGGCGCCTTGTCTGTCCGGGGCTGCCTGCGCTGTCCGCGCCCGGTTCAGCCTTGCAGGATCACGCCGCTGTCCGGAGCCTTCCCCGGGTCACCAACGCGCCTGACTTCCCACTGTAACTGGATTCCGCTGTGGCGCAAAACCCTTTTTCGAACCTCCTCGCCCAGCGCCTCCAGTTCCGCGGCGGTGGCACCGCCGGTGTTGATGAGGAAATTCGGATGCATGGGCGACATCTGCGCCCCGCCCAGCCGCGCCCCGCGCAATCCGGCGTCATCGATCAGCTTCCAGGCCTTCATGTCGTGGCGGTCATCGGCCTGCCCGGTGGAGCTGTATCCGGCGGGGTTGCGAAAGGTCGAACCCGCGCTGCGCTCGCGCGTGGGCTGGGTGGCATCGCGGCGGGCCAACTGGTCCGCCATGGTGCGGTGCAGCGCCTCCGGCGCGCCCGGCGGGGCGCGAAACGTGGCCGAGACGATCACCGCGCCCTCGGGCAGCGCGGACTGGCGATAGGCAAGGCCGAGGTCAGAGGCCGCGCGCGTGACCGCCGTGCCGTCCCGCAGCACCGCCTGCACGCTTTCCAGCCGATCGGCCACATAGGTGCCGTAGCAGCCCGCGTTCATGCAGACCGCGCCGCCGATGGCCCCGGGGATGGTCCGCAGGAAGGTCAGGTCCAGCCCCGCATCGGCGGCGCGCCGGGCCACATGCGCATCCAGCGCCGCCGCGCCCGCGGTCACCCGGTCGCCATCGATGACGATGTCGTTGAACCCGCGCCCCGGCCGGATCACCACCGCGCGCAGCCCGCCGTCGCGCACGATCAGGTTCGATCCCACACCCATGGGAAACACCGGCACCGCAGGGTCCAGCGCCGCTAGGAAGGTGGCCAGATCCTCCGCATCGGCGGGTTGAAACAGCCAGTCCGCCGGACCACCCACCCGCAGCCAGGTCAGCGCGTCCAGCGGACGATCGCGCATCAGCCGCCCCCGGTGGGCAATGGTCGCAGGGTCGCAGGTCATGCCCCGGGTCGTAGCCCGCGCCCGCACCGGGCGCAAGCGGCGCCCGGCATCGGGGCCGGCATCGGGGCCGGCATCGGGGCCGGCATCGGGGCAGGTCCCCGCCGCCCTGCGCGGATCACGCCTCAACGGATCAGCCGCGCACGAATGCGTCGCGAAAGCCCATGGCCCGCACCGCGCCCAGCGCGCGATGCAGGTCGGCCTCGGTCAGGAACGGCCCGGTCAGGATCACCTGCACCGGCTGGCCACGCAGACGCGCGGGCTGCGAGCGCACCGGCAACCGCTGCGCGTTCAGCGCCGCGCGGGTGCGCGTCGCATTCTCGGGCACCGCGAATGTGGCGACCTGCACGAACGCGCCGCTCGAGTCCGGGAACGGCTGCCCGGCCACACGCGAATCGATCACCAGCAGCGGACCCGGCGCAGGCCCGGCAACCGTCGCGGCAACCTGCGCGGCAGCCGGTTCGGGCGCGGTTTCGGCGATTGCTGGCGCGGGCGCAGCCACCGGCACAGGTGCGGGCGCGGGTTCGGATGGCGGGGCCACCGGCGCCTCCGGGTCCAGCGGCACGGCGCGCCCGCTTGCCGGGAGCAACTGGTCGGGGGCCGTCACGCAGCGCACCAGCCGCCGCCCGTCGCTGGCGCGGACAAGCTGGCCATAGGGCGCGGCGTCCGGGCAGGCGCGATGGCGCGCGGGCGCCTGCGGCG
>JAFIEE010000203.1 GCA_020832705.1 Paracoccaceae bacterium | reverse complement strand
GAGCTGATCATGGAAATGGTGATGGAAGACTCGCTGGCCTATGCCGCCGAGAACGACATCGAGCCGGCCTGCCTGAACTGAGGCAAGCCCCCGGCGGCCCCGGTCAAGGGGCCGCCACCACCCCCGCAGGGGGTAGCTACCACCCGCCCCCGCAGCGAAGGTCCGAACCCATGCTTGACGCCGCAACGCCGCAGAAGACCACCGAGCAGCCAGCGCAGGAAAACCTGCTCGAGGTCAACAACATCGAGGTGCTCTACAACCACGTCATCCTGGCGCTGAAGGGCGTGAGCCTCGAAGTGCCGCGCGGCGGGATCACCGCGCTTCTGGGTGGCAACGGCGCGGGCAAGTCGACCACGCTCAAGGCGATTTCCAACCTGATCCACTCCGAACGCGGCGAGGTCACCAAGGGCTCGATCATCTATGACGGCGAGAACGTGGTGGACCTCAGCCCCGCCGATCTGGTCAACCGCGGCGTGATCCAGGTGATGGAAGGGCGCCACTGCTTCGAACACCTGACGGTGGAGGAAAACCTGCTCACCGGTGCCTATACCCGCAAGGACGGGCGCGCCGGGATCGCCGCCGATCTGGACATGGTCTATGAATACTTCCCGCGCCTGAAGGAGCGCCGCCGCAGTCAGGCGGGCTATACCTCGGGCGGGGAACAGCAGATGACCGCCATCGGCCGCGCGCTGATGTCGCGGCCGAAGATGATCCTGCTGGACGAACCGTCGATGGGGCTGGCGCCGCAACTGGTGGAACAGATCTTCGAAATCGTCTCGCGGCTGAACACCGAACAGGGCGTGACCTTCCTGCTGGCCGAACAGAACACCAATGTGGCGCTGCGCTTCGCGCATACCGGTTTCATTCTGGAAAACGGCCGCGTGGTGATGGAGGGCGGCGCGCAGGAATTGCGCGAAAACCCGGATGTGAAGGAATTCTACCTCGGCATGTCCGACACCGGGCGCAAGAGCTACCGAGAAGTGCGCAGCTATCGTCGCCGCAAGCGGTGGCTGGCATGAATGATCGCAATCCCGTGTCAACCGCGTGTGCAGCCATGACAAGTTTCTTCGACACCCAGGAAACCCGCAGCGCCGATGCCCGTGCCGCCGATCTGGCCACGGCGCTCCCGGCGCAGGTCGCCCGCGCGCAGCAGGCGCCGGGCTATGCGGCCACGCTGGTCGGCATTGACCCTGCCGCCATCACCGACCGCGCCGCGCTGGCGCGTCTGCCGGTGCTGCGCAAATCGGCGCTGACCGGCGCGCAGGGGCCCGGAAAGCCGCTGGGCGGGTTCACGGCCACCCCCCTGCACGGGTTCGAACACATCTTCCAGTCGCCGGGGCCGATCTATGAACCCGGACGCACGGGCCGCGACTGGTGGCGGCTGGGCCGGTTCCTGCACGCGCTGCGGATCGGTCCGGGCGATATCGTGCAGAACTGCTTTTCCTATCACTTCGTCCCCGCCGGCATGATGTTCGAAAACGCCGCCCGCGCCGTGGGGGCCACCGTCTTCCCCGCCGGAACCGGGCAGACCGAGCTTCAGGTCCGGGCCGCCGCAGATATCGGCATCACCGCCTATGCGGGCACGCCCGATTACCTGAAGATCATCCTCGACAGGGCCGAGGAGATGGGCGAGCGCCTGTCCATCACCCGCGCCGCCGTGGGCGGGGGCGCGCTGTTTCCGTCGCTGCGGCAGGATTACGCCGACCGGGGCATCACCTGCCGCCAGTGCTACGCCACCGCCGATCTGGGCAATATCGCCTATGAATCCGACGCCATGGAGGGGATGATCGTGGACGAGGGCGTGATCGTCGAAATCGTCCGCCCGGGCACCGGCGATCCGGTCCCCGAGGGCGAGGTCGGCGAGGTTGTCGTCACCACGCTGAACCCCGACTATCCGCTGATCCGCTTCGCCACGGGCGATCTGTCGGCGGTGCTGCCGGGCGAAAGCCCCTGCGGGCGCACCAACCTGCGCATCAGGGGCTGGATGGGCCGCGCCGATCAGACCACCAAGATCAAGGGCATGTTCGTGCGCCCCGAACAGGTCGCGGCCTTCGTCTCGCACCATGACGAGGTGCACCGCGCCCGCGTCATCGCCACGCGCGAAGGTGAAATGGACGTGATGACCGTGCAGGTGGAAACCCGCGCCACCAATCCGAAATTGTATGAAGGCACGCTCCTTGATACGCTGAAGCTGCGGGGCAAGGTCGAACTGGTGCCGCCCGGCACCCTGCCCAACGATGGCAAGGTGATCGAGGACCAGCGCAGCTACGACCAGGGGTAAGTCGTCCGGAGTGCCCCCCGGCAACGGAGGTGCGCATGTCTGTTCGGTTTCTGGTCACACGTTTACTGGCGGCTTGCGCCGTCTGCTTCATGGCAGCACTGCCCGCTTCGGCGGCGGGTCTGGCGCTCATCATCGCCAACGAGGATTATGCCGCCGTGCGCGATGCGCGCGGCGCGGCGCAGGTGCTGGACGTGGAAAGCCGCCTGCGCGCCGCCGGGTTCGAAGTCCGCACCGCCCGCGATCTGGACGCCCCCGACATGCGTGCCGCGCTCTCGCTTCTGTCGCGCGAACTGCGCGCCCAGCGCCGCGAACGGGTGGTGATCGTCTTTGCCGGGCATGTGCTCTCGGGCGACACCGGCACCTGGTTGATGGGGGCCGAGGCCGAGGACCCGGATCTGGCCACCATCGACGATCAGGGGCTGCGGTTGCAGACCGTGCTGGCGGTGGCCGCGCAACTGCAGGGCGGCGCGCTGGTGGCGCTGGCAGACGGCAGCTTTCCCGGCAGTATCGGCGACGGGCTGAGCGCCGGCCTGCCGTCGCGGCTGGACGTGCCGCAGGGTGTCAGCCTGGTGCGGGGGCCGGTGGGGCCGCTGACCAGCTTTCTGCGCGCGGCAGTGGTGCCGGGCAGCAACCTGGGCGCCACCGTGCGCGCGGGCCGCAACCTGCGCATCGACGGGTTCAACCCGCCTTACCTGACCTTCCTGCCCGAAGGTTTCGAACCTGCGCTTCAGGCCGACCGCGCCGCCTGGGAGCGTGCGCGCGCGGCTGACACGGTGGAGGGATATGCCGAATACCTCGATACCTTCCCCGGCGGAGAGTTCATCGAGGACGCCAGGGCCGCGATCGAGGCGCTGGAGACAACGCCCGAGACGATCGAGGAAGCGCTCGCCCTGACCCGTGACGAGCGCCGCGCGATCCAGCGCGACCTGACACTGCTGGGCTACAACACCCGCGGGATCGACGGCATCTTCGGCCCCGGCACGCGCGGGTCGATCCGGGGCTGGCAGGAACGCAACGACCATGAGGTGACGGGTTTTGTGACCCGCGACCAGATCTTCCAGCTTGCCGCGCAGGCCGCGCGCCGCGCCGCCGAGATCGAGGCCGAGGAGCGCGAACGCCGCGCCGCCGAGGAACGCCGCGACCGCGCCTTCTGGGCCGAAACCGGCGCGGCAGGCGACGAGGCGGGGTTGCGCGCCTATCTCAACCGCTATCCGCAGGGGATTTTCGCCGACCTTGCGCGTGAACGCATCGCCGGGTTCGAGGCCGAGCGCGCAAGGGTGCGCGCCGAGCGCGAGCGCGGCGCCTGGGAGGTGGCGCAGGCCACCGATACGATTGCAGGCTATGAACGCTTCCTGACCGAATGGCCCGACGGCGCCAATGCCGCCAGCGCCCGCGCGCGCCTGGCCGCGTTGCGCGAAGCGGCCGCCCCGGCGCCAGAGCCGGACCCCGCGCCGGATCCCGCGCCGGAACCGGGCCTGCCCGCCGATATCGTCGAGCGCGACCGGGCCGAGGAACGGTCCCTGGCGCTGCCGCAGATGACGCGGGTGCTGGTGGAACGGCAGTTGCGCGCCGGCGGCTATGATCCGGGCGCCATGGACGGGCGGTTCGACGCCGATACCCGCGATGCCATCGCCGACTGGCAGGCCGAGAACGGGCAGGCGCCCACCGGTTATGTCACCCGCGCGGTGCTGGACGGGCTGTTGCGCGGCGCGTTCTTCCGGCTGTTCGACTGACGCCGGGCACCTTGAAGCGCCCCCGGGGCGTGCCCCGCCCACCCACCCGCACGCCCCGGGGGCGCTTTACGCCCGCTCCCTGCCGCTCTATGGGCGGTAAACCCATCGCCACAGGAGCCCTGCCATGTCCGTTTCGACCAGGACCGCCGCCACCGGGCGCGCCGATGACCGGCTGATCGTCGCGCTGGACCTGCCGGACGCGGTGTCGGCGCTGGCGCTGGCCGGGCGGCTGGGGGATGCGGTGTCGTTCTACAAGATCGGGCTGGGGATGCTGACGGGCGGCGGCCTGGCGCTGGCGCGCGAGTTGAAGGACGAGCACGGCAAGCGTGTCTTCCTGGACATGAAGCTCTTCGATATTGGCGCCACGGTCGAAGCGGCGGTCCGAGGTCTTGCCCGCTTCGATCTGGATTTCCTGACCGTCCAGGGCGATCCGCATGTGGTCCGCGCGGCCATGGCGGGCGCGGCGGGGTCGGAGATGAAGATTCTGGCGGTGACGGTGCTGACCTCGCTTGACCGGGGCGATCTGGATGCGGCGATGATGGTGCCGGGCGATGTGGCCGACATCGCGGTCGAACGCGCCGCGCGTGCCTTCGAGGCGGGGGCGCACGGCGTGATCGCCAGCCCGCAGGAAGCCGCCGCCATCCGCGCCCTGGGGCAAGCGCGCGACCGGCTGATCGTCACCCCCGGCGTGCGCCCGGCGGGTGCCGCACTCGGCGATCAGAAGCGCGTCGCCACCCCCGCCGGGGCCATCGCTGCAGGGGCGGACCATATCGTTGTCGGCCGCCCCGTCTGGCAGGCGGGCGATCCGGCGGCGGCGGCGCGCGCGGTGCTGGCCGACCTGCCCGCCAGGGCGTGACGGCCCCGCCCCTGAAGCCCGGCCCCGAAGCGCGCCCCTGAGAAGCCCGCCCCTGAGAAGCCTGCGCCTGAGAAGCCTGCGCCGCAAGACCCGCCGCGCGCACAAACTGCTGGACGCCGCGCGGGGGGCTTGCGACAAATGGACCCGCGCGCCCCGCCCGAAGGACCGGCCATGAGTTCGAACGCCCCCCGCAACCCCGGCACGCCCCTTGCCCCCGACTGGTTCGAGGGCGTCGCCGTCAACCGCACCGCAGCCGAGCGCCGCGCGGCCAGTCTGACCACCCGGCGCACGGTGAAGAAGGCGTATCAGGCCGCGTGGCTGCTGAACGCCATCCGCTGCATCGACCTGACCACGCTGGCGGGTGACGACACGCCGGACCGCGTGGCGCGGCTCTGCGCCAAGGCGCGCCGCCCGCTTGCCGATCACATTGTCACCGGGCTGGGGCTGGAGGCGATGCCCGCCGTGGGCGCGGTCTGTGTCTATCCCACGATGGTCGCCCCGGCGGTGCGGGCGCTTGGCGGCACGGATATTCCCGTTGCCTCGGTCGCCACGGGCTTCCCGGCGGGGCTGATGCCGCTGGATCTGCGGCTGGCCGAAATCCGCTACGCGGTTG
>JAFIEE010000202.1 GCA_020832705.1 Paracoccaceae bacterium | reverse complement strand
GCAGCGCCCGCGAAGGGTGCCGGGGCGGGTGGGTGGGGCACCCTGAGCGGGCGCTCCCCCGTCGCTCCTGCCGAGCGGTGTCAACAAACATGGCGCGCCCCTGTCCGCGAATGACCCTGTGGCCATATAAGCGGCGTCGGCGCGGCGTCACAAGCGCCTTCCGCGCCGCCCCGTGCACGCCTGCCCTTGCGCATTTCCAAGACTGCCGCCATGTCCTATAGTCGGACGAGATTTGAGCAGCGAGGACAGACCATGACCGGCGCAGGCATCCAGCGCACCAGCTTCGCGTTGCTCGTGGCGCTGTTCGTTTATGTCGCGTTCTTCGGGGGCTGAGATGGCGCGGCGTTTTGGTGGCAAATACAGCCCAGGCGGCCCACCGGACGGCGGCGACACGGCGCCGGTGCCGCGCCACCGGGTGCATCCGGTGGGGGCGCGGGTCAATCTGCTGTTCGTCCTGCCTTTCATCTTTGCCGCCCGGGCGTTCTTTCAGGACCCGGCCGGGCTGGCACTGAACCTTGGCGTCTTCGGGGTGCTGATGCTGGCGGCCTGGCTCACGCGCGAGGGGGTGCTGGCGCAGCATGCCTATGACAGCCGCGAGGTGGCGCGCCGCCCGGCGATCCCGCGCAAGATGTTCGGCGCGGGACTGACCGGTCTGGGCCTTGGGGCTGCCGCGCTGGGCGCCGGGCCGGTGGCGGCGCTGCTGCTGGGCGGGCTGGGGGCGGTGCTGCATTTCGGCGCCTTTGGCCCCGACCCGCTGCGCGACAAGTCCATCGAGGGCGTGGATGAGTTCCAGACCGACCGCGCCGCCCGCGCCGTGGCCGAGGCCGAGGCGCATCTGGCAGAGATGCAGCGCGCCATCCGCGACAGCGGCGACCGCAAGCTGGTGGCCCGTGTCGAGGCGTTCGCGCGCAACGTTCGCGCACTCTTTCGCGCGATCGAGGATGACCCGCGCCGCCTGAGCACCGCGCGGCGGTATCTGGGCGTCTATCTGCAGGGCGCGCGCGACGCCACGGACAAGTTCACTGGTCTTTATGCCCGCACCGGCGATGCCGAGGCCAGGCGCGACTACGAGGCGCTGCTCGATGATCTCGAAGGCCGCTTTGCCCTGCGCCGCGAGCGGCTGCTGAACGATGACCGGCAGGCGCTGGAAATCGAAATCGACGTGCTGCGCGAACGACTTGCGCGCGAGGGGCTGCGCCCCGAGATCGAACCCCGATGACGTGCCTGCGGGGGGCGCGGTTTGACCGCAACCGATATCAGACGAAGGAGCGCCCGGAATGTCCGACACTGTCCGCCAGAAAGCCGCGGAACTGACCCCCGATATCGAGGCCGTGGCCGCCAACGCGCTGCCCGCACCGGTCGAGGATATGCCCAGCATCGACAGCGCCGAGGGCCCGAAGGCCGAGGCGATCCGGGCGCGCATGGCCGAGATCGACATCACCAGCAGCGGCTCGGTGATCGGCTTCGGCGCCGGGGCGCAACTGGAGTTGCAGCAGATCAGCCAGTCCATGCTGTCCGATGTCAAGAACAAGGACCTTGGCCCCGCCGGTGACAGCCTGCGCGAGATGGTCACCACCATCCGCGGCTTTGCCGTCGACGAACTGGACACGCGGCGCAAGCGCAGTTGGTGGGAACGGCTGACGGGGCGGGCCGCGCCAATGGCGAATTTCATGGCCCGCTATGAAACCGTGCAGGAACAGATCGACCGCATCACCGACGCCCTGCTGGGCCACGAGACGCGGCTTCTCAAGGACATCAAGGCGCTGGACCTGCTGTATGAAAAGACGCTGGAATTCTACGACGAACTGGCGCTTTACATTGCCGCAGGCGATGCCAAGCTGAAGAAGCTCGATGCCGAGACGATCCCGGCCAAGGAAGCCGAGGTCGCAGCGGCGTCCGAGGCCGACAAGGTGATCGTGGCGCAGGAATTGCGCGACATGCGGGCCATGCGCGACGATCTGGAGCGCCGTGTGCATGACCTGCGGCTGACGCGGCAGGTCACCATGCAAAGCCTGCCGTCGATCCGGCTGGTGCAGGAAAACGACAAGTCGCTGGTCACGCGGATCAACTCGACCCTGGTCAACACCGTGCCGCTCTGGGAAACCCAGCTTGCGCAGGCGCTGACCATCCAGCGGTCGAAGGAGGCCGCGCAGGCGGTGCGCGAGGCAGGCGACCTGACCAACGAGCTGCTGACCCGCAACGCCGAGAACCTGCGCGATGCCAACCGGATCGTCCGCGAGGAGGTCGAGCGCGGGGTGTTCGACATCGAGGCGGTGAAGGCGGCCAACGACACCCTGATCGCCACCATCGAGGATAGCCTCCAGATCGCCGACGAGGGCCGCAAGCGCCGCGCCGAAGCCGAAGGGGAACTCACCAAGATGGAGGCGGAACTGCGCGATTCGCTGGCGTCGGCCAAGGCCCGCGCCCAGAACCCCGCCCGGACCGGAACCGAGGGCGGCTGACCATGCCGGCCCGGCGCCTGCCCCTGATCCATCGCGTCCGGGGTTGCCGCCGGGGGGTTCTGGCCTGCGCGATGGCGCTGGCGGTCGGCGGGTGTCAGCTTGCGCTCCCCGCCTCCGAGGCCCCGACCGAATCCGCGGCGCCGGCGCCCCGCCCGCAGGCGGCGTTGCCCGAGCCCGGGGTGACCGAAGATGGCACCATCGCGCGGTATTTCGCCCGGATCGAGGCACAGCGCCGCGCCGAAGGGCTGTTGCGCACCGATGTCGAGGCGCCGGACCTTCCGTTCACGGCCAGCGATCTGGTCGAGAATTTCGTGCGGATCGCGCTTTATGACGAATACCAGATGGTCGGCGGGCGCCCGGTGGCGCGCGCCACGCCCTCGACCCTGCGACGCTGGCAGGAGCCGGTGCGGATGCGGCTGGAATTCGGCGCCTCGGTCCCGCCCGAAATCCGCGACCGCGACCGGCGCGAGGTGGCAGGGCTGGCCGCGCGGCTGGGGCGGCTGACCGGTCACCCGGTGGCGCTGGGCCGTGGTGGGGGCAATTTCCACGTCCTTGTGCTGTCCGAGGCCGAGCGCCGCGCCATCGGCCCGCGCCTGCGCGAACTGGTGCCCGGGATCGACGAGGCCACGGTGCGGATCGTCACCGAAATGCCGCTGGAAACCTTCTGCCTGGCATTGGCGTTTTCGCGCGGGGGGGATGATGTCTACACCGACGCGGTCACCGTGATCCGCGCCGAACACCCGGACCTGACGCGCCGGGCCTGCTATCACGAGGAACTGGCCCAGGCCATGGGCCTGCCCAACGACAGCCTGCGCGCGCGTCCGTCGATCTTCAACGACAAGGCGGAATTCGCGCTGCTGACGCCGCATGACGAACTGCTTCTGCGCATCCTCTACGACCCCCGCCTGCGCCCCGGCCTGCGCGAGGCCGAGGCCCGCCCCATCGTCACGCGAATCGTGGCCGAGTTGATGGGCGCGGAAAGTTGAAGTGAGCAACCTGCCGGGACTGAACACCTGTGGAGATACTTCACAACCGCTGCCATTTGCCGTGTCGCCGTTGTACCAGTACTTTTTACCAGTCGCGGTGGGCAAGTCTTTGACTTTTCAGATATCCCTGCCTGTTCAGGCGGTTAGGGATACGATGGTGCCCAGGAGAGGACTCGAACCTCCACGCCCATAAGGGCACTAGCACCTGAAGCTAGCGCGTCTACCAGTTCCGCCACCTGGGCAGGTTGCGTGAGCGCGTCTTTACGACTGCGCCCGGGGCGTGTCAACGGGGCGTGTGACAAAAAACGGCACCAACCCTTCCGCGCGGGGGAAATGCCTTGTCGGGGGCTGGGGGGGCGACTATTCAGGGGCAGGCCCGCAGGCGGAGGAAAGCATGTCGAAACTGGTGACAATCTACGGTGGGTCCGGGTTCGTCGGTCGCTACATCGCCCGGCGGATGGCGCAGGAAGGCTGGCGCGTGCGTGTGGCCGTGCGCCGCCCGAACGAGGCGCTGCACGTCCGCCCCTATGGGGTGGTGGGCCAGGTGGAGCCGGTCCTGTGCAACATCCGGGACGATGCCTCGGTGCGGGCGGTGATGCAGGGCGCCGAGGCGGTGGTCAACTGCGTCGGCATCCTGCACGAGGTCGGCCGCAACCGGTTCGATCCGGTGCAGGCCGAGGGTCCCGCCCGCGTGGCGCGGATCGCGGCCGAGGAAGGGGTTGCGCGGATGGTGCATGTCTCGGCCATCGGTGCCGATGCGGGGTCGGACAGTGTCTATGCCCGCACCAAGGCCGAGGGCGAGGCGGGCGTGCAGGCGCATTTCTCGCAGGCGGTGATCCTGCGTCCTTCCATCATCTTCGGCCCCGAAGACGGGTTCTTCAACCGCTTCGCGGGCATGAGCCGCTTCGGCCCGGTGCTGCCGGTGGTGGGCGCGGACACGCGGTTCCAGCCGGTCTATGTCGATGATGTGGCCCGGGCGGCGGTCATGGGCGTCCTGGGGCAGGCCGCGCCGGGCATCCACGAGCTGGGCGGGCCGGAGGTCCGGACCTTCCGCGACCTGATGGAGATCATGCTGGCCGAGATCCGGCGCAAGCGCCTGATCGTAAACGTGCCGTTCCCGGTGGCGACTCTCATGGCCGGTGTGCTGGGCGCGCTGCAGGTTGTCACGCTGGGGCTGTTCACCAACAGCCTGCTGACCCGCGACCAGGTGCGCCAGCTGCGCCGTGACAACGTTGTCGCCGAGGGCGCGCGCGGGTTGAGCGACCTGGGCATCGCACCGACGCCGATGGAGACGGTGCTTCCCGGCTACCTCTGGGCCTATCGTCCCGGCGGGCAATACAAGGCGATCCAGGAATCGGCGTCGCGGCTGCGGCAGGGGTAGGGGCGGCGCCCTCCGGCGGCGCCCGCGACATCGAGCATGCCAAAGCGCGGGGCGCGCGCGATGCTCTGCGTTCCTGCCCGCGCTGCCCGAGGGCGCTTGGTGCGCATCTCCGGCCTGCCCCGGTGGCTTCCGGAACAGGGCCGGATCACACCACCCGTTCCACCATCATCTTCTTGATCTCGGCGATTGCCTTGGCCGGGTTCAGGCCCTTGGGGCAGGTCTTGGCGCAGTTCATGATCGTGTGGCAGCGATACAGCTTGAACGGGTCATGCAGGTCGTCCAGCCGCTCGCCCGTCGCCTCGTCGCGCGAATCGATGATCCAGCGATAGGCGTGCAGCAGCGCGGCGGGGCCAAGGTAGCGGTCGCCGTTCCACCAGTAGCTGGGGCACGAGGTCGAACAGCAGGCGCACATCACGCATTCATACAGCCCGTCGAGCTTCTCGCGGTCCTCGATCGACTGCTTCCATTCCTTGGCGGGGGTGTTCGACTTCGTCTCCAGCCAGGGCTGGATGCTGGCGTGCTGGGCGTAGAAATGCGTCAGGTCCGGGATCAGGTCCTTGATCACCGGCATGTGGGGCAGGGGATAGATGCTGATATCGCCCTTCACCTCGTCCATGCCGAAGATGCAGGCCAGTTCGTTGCCGCCGTCGATGTTCATCGCGCAGGAGCCGCAGATCCCCTCGCGGCAGGAGCGGCGGA
>JAFIEE010000201.1 GCA_020832705.1 Paracoccaceae bacterium | reverse complement strand
CCAGCCCCCGCGCGGCCAGATCGGCAGGGCCGGCATCGGGCGGCAACGGCGGCTGGCCTGCGGCCTGCAGCGCAGGGACCGCAACCAGCCAGTTCGCCAGCCCGGCCCCGCGCGCAAATTCGGCCACCACTGGCAGCGCCCCGTCGCCCGCGCCCAGTGCCCGCGCCGCCAGATCCATCAGCGCCCCTGCCGTGGCATCGATGTGCGCCATCAGCGCCCCGGCATCCGGGAACGGCGCGCGGGTGATGTCGCGCTTGCGCGCATCGATCATCGCCGCGAAGGGCGCAACCGGCAGCCCATGATCGCGGATCAGCGCGGCCAGCGGCGCGGCAACCTCATGCGCGCGGGGGGGGGCGCCGCGCGCGGCCTCGGCCACGGTATCGGCCCAGAACTGCAGCCGCATCTCGGCGATCAGCGGCTCCTGCGTCAGCCAGGGGGCGCGCGCAACTTCCAGGTTGAAGGCATAGAGCGGCCACAGCCGGGCCTGCGCGTGCGGCGGCGCGCCCAGCGTTGCGCGGTGCCGGTCCGGGTCACCCCGGCGGACCAGATCGGCGCAGGCGTCCAGACTCACCGGGCGGCCACACAGAGCAGGTAGCCGAAGGTATCGCCATATTTGCGCCAGAGCGCGATCTCGCGCTCATGGGTTTCGATCTGCCGGGCCAGCACCGGGTCGTCCGGCACGTCACGGCGCAACAGTTCCAGCCGGTTTTCCAGCGGCCCGTAATAGGCTTCCCAGGCAGCAGAGGTCAGTGCGTTAACGGCATGGAACCGCATTCCGGCCCGCGCCACCCGCGAGCGCAGCGTCGCCTCGTCGCCCATGGCGGGGTATTCGCGGGCGAAGAACTCGACCACCTCGGGCGGCCGGTCCGGCCCGGTCCAGCACAGGTCCGAAAACACGATCCGCCCGGCAGGCACCAGCATCCGGCGCAGGACCGGCAGCGCCACATCGACCCCCGGCGCATAGAGCGACCCCGCCGCCCAGATCAGGTTGAACGGCCCCGACTGCCGGAGCATGTCGCCATGGATCACCTTGACCCGCGCATCGCCGCGAAACCGCATGCGCACCTGATGCGCGTAGGGGGCGTGGCTGTCCACCGCCACCAGCCGCCCGCGCGGCACGTAATCCAGCAACCACGGGATATCCGCCCCCGGCCCGCAACCGGCATCGAGGATGCGCCCGTCGGCGGGCGGGCGGGCAAAGGCCATGGCCCAGGAGATCGTCGCGCGGTCGCCCGGCCCCTCGCGCGGGAGCGAGGAATGGATGGCAAAGAAGGCCTGATCGCTCATGGCATCGCTCCCTTCCCGGACGGGCGGCGGCGCACGCCGGTCACACCGGACGCGCCCCCGCGCGGATCAGCTTCCAGACGATGGCGTCCAGATAGGCCTCGAACGCGGCATCGATCAGGTTCGCCGAGACCCCGACAGTGGACCATGTGGTGCCCCCATCATCCTGCGAATCGATGGTAACACAGGTCACTGCCTCGGTCCCGCCCTGCGTGATCCGCACCTTGAAATCCACCAGACGCATGTCATCGATATGGGTCTGATAGGGGCCGAGGTCCAGCGACAGCGCGCGCGAAAGCGCGTTGAACGGCCCCGCGTCCTGCAGGTCGGTGGCGTTTTCGTTCTTGTAGTAATTGGTGGTGCGCGTCCCGTCCGACAGCAGCACCGTCACCACGGCCTCGGATTCCACCACCAGCGCGCCCATGGCATTGCGGCGGCGTTCGGAGATCACGCGCGAGCGTTCGACGTCGAAGTAGCGCGGCAACTGGTTCAGCACCTTGCGCGCCACCAGTTCGAAGCTGGCCTGCGCCCCGTCATAGGCGTAGCCGCGGTCCTCGCGCGCCTTGACCTCATCCAGGATCGCCGCCAGCGCCGGGTCACCGGGGGCCACCGTGATCCCCGCATCCGCCAGCCGCGCGCGCAGGTTCGACTGCCCGGCCTGGTTGGACATGGGGATCACGCGGGCGTTGCCGACCGTCGCCGGGTCGACGTGTTCATAGGTGGCGGGATCCTTCAGGATCGCGCTGGCATGCAGCCCGGCCTTGTGCGCGAAGGCCGAGGCGCCGACATAGGGCGCCGAGCGCAGCGGCACCCGGTTGACGATGTCATCCAGCCGCCGCGACAGCCGCGTCAGCCCCGCCAGCCCCGCTTCGGTGATCCCGGTGGTGTAGCGGCTGGCATAGGGCTCCTTCAGCAGCAGCGTCGGGATCAGCGTGGTCAGGTTCGCGTTCCCGCAGCGCTCGCCCAACCCGTTGAGCGTGCCCTGCACCTGCCGCGCGCCGGCATCGATGGCCGCCAGCGTGCCCGCCACGGCGTTGCCGGTGTCATCATGGGTGTGGATGCCCAGCCGGTCGCCGGGGATGCCCGCGTCGATCACCTCGGCCACGATCTGTCCGATCTCGGCAGGCAGCGTGCCGCCATTGGTGTCGCACAGCACCACCCAGGCCGCGCCCGCGTCATGGGCCGCGCGCAGGCAGTCCAGCGCATAGCCGGGTTTGGCCTTGTAGCCGTCAAAGAAATGCTCGGCGTCGAACAGCGCCTCGCGCCCCTGCCCCACCAGATGCGCAACCGAGGCCGCGATGTTCTCGCGGTTTTCGTCCAGCGTGATGCCCAGCGCGGTCGTGACATGGAAATCATGGGTCTTGCCGACGATACACACCGCCGGGGTGCCCGCGTTCAGCACGCCCGCCAGCACCTCGTCATTGGCCGCCGACCGGCCCGCGCGCTTGGTCATGCCAAAGGCGGTAAAGGTCGCACGCGTTTCGGGCCGGGCGTTGAAGAACTCGCTGTCGGTGGGGTTGGCACCGGGCCAGCCGCCTTCGATATAGTCCACGCCCAGATCGTCGAGCAGCCGCGCAATGGCCTGCTTGTCGGCGGTGGAGAACGCGACTCCCTGCGTCTGTTGCCCGTCGCGCAGCGTGGTGTCGTAGAGATAGAGGCGTTCGGGGGTCATTGTTGTTGCTCCTGACCGGACGCGGATTTCGCATGAAAGGAAGGCGATGCTTCACGGAATAGCGGCGGGATGCCCGCATCCCGCTTCGCCCCCGACCCGCCCCCCAGGGCGGGGGCGAAATCGCCCCCACCCTCGGGTCGGGGGCTACGCTGCGTTGTGCCGCATTCCGGGTGAGGCTTCATTTCAGGCACTCCAGCTTGGCGGGGTCGAAATGCTCCAGATACTCCCACGCAGGTGGCGCACCCTTCTTGTCGTGAATCTCAATTCCAGCCGAAACAAGTATGTCTCGAATTCTGTCTGCCTCCTCAAAATCTTTGTTCTCTTTAGCGATCTGTCGCTTTTTCATGTAAAGGGCGACTAAATCTCTAACTGGTTCTGGCACATCGCTCATTCCCTTGTATTGCTCGAACCAGCCAGATAGTTCGTCGCTCAGCAGCCCCAAGACCGTGCAACTGCTCCGAAACACTTCACGGGTTTCTTTCCTCGTTCTGAACATTTCTCGCAGTCGCGTTAATGCCCCATGGGTATTCAAGTCGTCCGCAAGCAACTCCATAAAGTGCTCATCTGGCGCTGCGCTTCCATGCGATTCACCGCAATAGGTTCGCCACCGCCTTAGCTCCTGGGCGGCATCCGCGCCTTTTTGAATCGTCCAGTCCATCGGCTTGCGGTAATGCGTCTGCAACATCACAAACCGGATCACCTCACCCGGCCAGCCCTGATCCAGCAAATCCCGCACCGTAAAGAAATTGCCCAAACTCTTGGACATCTTCTTGCCCTCGACCTGCACCATCTCATTGTGCAGCCAGACATTCGCAAACCCGGCCTCGGGATGCGCGCAGCACGATTGCGCAATCTCGTTCTCATGATGCGGGAATTGCAGGTCAATCCCCCCACCGTGAATGTCGAACGCAGGCCCCAGCAACTCATGCGCCATCGCCGAGCATTCGATATGCCACCCCGGCCGCCCCCGCCCCCAGGGAGAGTCCCACCCCGGCTCATCCGCCGCCGAGGGCTTCCACAGCACAAAATCCATCGGATCGCGCTTGTAGGGCGCCACCTCGACCCGCGCGCCCGCGATCATGTCATCGACCGACCGCCCCGACAGCCGCCCGTACTCGGGATAGCTGCGCACATCGAACAGCACATGCCCTTCGGCCGCATAGGCATGGCCCTTCGCCACCAGCCCCTCGATCATCCCCACCATCTGGCCGATATACTCGGTCGCGCGCGGCTCCACCGTGGGCCGCAGCGCGCCGAGCGCGTCCATGTCGGCGTGATACCAGCCGATGGTCTCGTCCGTCAGCGTGCGGATGATCGCGTTCAGGTCGCGCCCGTCACCCGCCGCCTGCATCTCGCGGGCCCGCGCGTTGATCTTGTCATCCACGTCGGTGAAGTTGCGCACATAGGTCACGGCCTCGGCGCCATAAACATGGCGCAGCAGCCGGAACAGCACATCAAAGACCACCACCGGGCGCGCATTGCCCAGATGCGCCCGGTCATAGACCGTGGGCCCGCAGACATACATGCGCACATTGTCCGGATCCAGCGGCGCGAACGCCTCCTTCCTGCGGGTGCGGGTGTTGTAAAGCCTGATTCCGGTCATGCGTCCCTCACGGCGAGCGGCTCACGCGCGCGGCGGGGTGGGTTTCCGGATTTGGAGAAGGTCAACCAGAGACGGCCCGCCGCGCAATGTCAGCGGGTAATGCAGATGCAGATGATGCAGCAGCGCGTTCTCATGCACCCGGCGTTAGCACGCCCCCCGCGCCCCTGTCCAGCGTCAATGCACTTGACGGCTGCACGCCCGCCCGGCACCCTTCCGCCCATGACCCGCGCCATCGTCAACGCCCATTGCGCCACCCTGCCGGGGGCCGAGGTCTCGGACCCCTGGGGCGGCGGGCATGACGCGTGGAAGGTGGGCGGCAAGCTCTTCGCCGTGGTCGGGACCATGGACAGCGGCGTGGCGGTGAAATGCACCGACACGGAAACCGCCGCCCTTCTGATCGACCTCGGCCGCGCCGAACGCGCGCCCTATTTTCACCGAAGCTGGGTGCATATCCCCTGGGGCACCGACGCGGCGGAGCTGCGCGACCGGCTGACCGAAAGCGACCGCCTGATCCGCGCGCGCCTGCCCGGACAGGGGCAGGCCGCCTTGCCCCCGCTGCCGTGATCGGTCACGCTTCCGACTGCCGCCCGCGCATCAGCGACTGGACCACATAGACCAGGATCGCCAGCCCCACGGCGCCCAGCCCGGCCACCCCCAGCAGCACGATCCAGTCGATCGGACCGCCGATGTCGGACAGGGACGAATTGGTGATCCACAGGACGAACCACACCGCCGCCACCGCGCCGAAGGGCATCGAAAGCTGCGCCACCAGATACTTGCGGAATGAAAGCGCGCGGTCGCGCACCAGCACGAACACCCATGCCAGGGTGATGATCACCGCTGCCCAGAACAGCGCCCAGAACAGGACCGTGCCGAACATCTCCTCGAACACCGCGATCATCGTCGAGAGGCTGAATTCTTCCATCTTCTCCTCCTCATGGCCCCGCAGGCCCCATCATCTGTGCAAAAATATCCTCGGGGGGAGTC
>JAFIEE010000200.1 GCA_020832705.1 Paracoccaceae bacterium | reverse complement strand
GCATACAGCAGTCGGACAGGCCATCGGACAGGCCGTGTTGCAGGCCGTGAGTGAAGGCGCGCGCGACTGGCAGGCGACAATCGGGCAAATCAGCGGGGGGTAGAGAGATGGACAGCGCGGCATTGGCGGAATTTCTGGCACGCGGCGGGCCTGCGCTCTGGGTAATCGCGGCGCTTTCCGTGCTGACAGCGGCGCTGATTGTCTGGAAGTTCTGGGATCTGGCGCGATTAGGGGCATGGTCGCGCGGCCCGTCAGAGGCGGCAGTTGCCGCGTGGCGCTCTGGCGAGGGCGATGCGGCGCTTGCCCGACTTGCAACGCGCAGGGGCTTGCGCGCGCGGGTCAGCCGGCGCGCGATGGAAACGCGGATGGGTGACATGCCAGAGGCCGCAGCGCGCGAGGAAACCCAACGCGTGGGCAAACTTGCGCTGATGGAGGCACGACGCGGCCTGCGCGCATTGGAACTGATCGCGACGATTGCGCCGCTGATCGGGCTGTTGGGCACGGTTCTGGGCATGATCGAGGCGTTTCAGGCCCTGCAGGAAGCGGGCAACCGCGCCGACCCGGCCGCCCTGGCGGGCGGTATCTGGCAGGCGCTGCTGACCACCGCTGCGGGCATGGCGGTTGCGATCCCCGCGGCGGCGGCGCTCAGCGCCTTCGACAGCGTGGCCGAGCGCGTGCAGGCCGAGGTCGAGGACATGGCCACCCGTGTCTTCATCCGCGCGGGCGCCACCGGGGGCGCCACCGGGGGGGCCGCCGCATGATCGCCCTGCCCGCCGCCCCGCGCCGCCGTCGTCTGGGCCTTGCGCCGATGATCGACGTGGTGTTCCTGCTGCTGATCTTCTTCATGCTGGTAGCCCGCTTCGGGGCCGAGGCGACGCTGCCGCTGGCCGCCCCGGGCGGCGCGGGCGACTGGACCGGTCCGCCCCGGCTGGTCGGTTTCGCACCGGGGGGCGCGTTGCGGCTGAACGGCGGTGCGGTCGCGCCCGAGGCGCTGGCCGACGCGCTGGCACCGCTGATGGACGCGCCGGACGACCCGGTGATCCTGCGCCCCGAATCCGGCGCCAGCCTGCAGGACATGGCGGACCTGACCGACCGGCTGGCGGGCGCCGGGATCACCAACCTGATCCTGCTGCCCGAAGCCGGGGCCGCGCCATGATTCGCGCCGCCCCGCCCCACCGCGCCGCGCCCCCGCGCGAGCCGCTCCTGCCCATGATCAACGTGGTGTTCCTGCTGCTGATCTTCTTCCTGATCATGGCGCAGATCACCCCGCCGCCGCCCGTCGAGGTCACCCCGCCCGAAGCCGGGCGCGCGCCCGATGCCGCAGCCGAAGGCGGCGCGGCAATCCTGTGGATCGATGCGGCGGGCGGGCTGGCCCATCTGGACGCGCGCGACGACGCCGCGCTGGACGCCTTGCGCGCGGCGCCGCCTGACAGTGTGCTGATCCGCGCCGATGCCGCCGCCCCCGCCGCGCGCCTGGCCGAGGTGCTTGCGGCGCTGGGCGCGGCGGGGATCACCGACCTGCACCTGGCGACGCTGCAGCGCGCGGAGGCGGGGCCATGAAACCGGCGCTCGAGTTCACCGGCTTCGCCACACTGGCGCTGGGTCTGCATGTGGCGGCCTTCGGGCTGGTGCCCGGTCTGGGCGGCGGGAATGCCGGGGACGGCGGCGCGGATGAGGTGACGCTCCAGGCCGCCAGCCCCGGCCTCCACGCCACCGTCCAGCGCTGGCAGACCGCGCCCGAGGCGCCGGTGATCGCCACCTCCGCCCCGCCGCCCCCGGCACCTGACATGACCGCCGCGCTGCCCGCGCCCATCGCCGCCCCACCGCAGCCCGCGCTGCCCCCCGCCCCTCGCATCACCTCGCCGCAACCGGGGTCGGCAACCGCGCCGCTCAGCCCCGGCACCACCGCGCCGCCCCTGCCCGACCTGCCGCAACCGCAGGCCGGAGCCGCGCCCCTGCCCGCAGCCTCGCCACCAGCAGCCCCGCCGGCCATGGATCCGGACCGAACCTTCGCACCGGCCCCCGCCGACCCCATGGGCGAAACCCCCACTCTGACAGCGTTACACCCGCCCGCGTTGCGCGCAACGGCACTGGCCGCGACGGACTCCGCCCCGCCGCCCGAGGCCCGTCTGCCCCCGGATGCGCACGCTGACCATGCGCTCGCCCCCGCCACCTCGCAGCGCCCGCCCGCGCGCCCCGAACGCGCAAACCCCGCCAGCGCGCGGCAGGGCACATCGGACCAGGGCACATCGGACCAGGGCACACCGGAGGCGCAACCATCCCCCGCAGCTCAGCCCGCCGCACCGCAACGCGCACGGGGCAGCGCGGCAACCGCCAGTCCAAGCCGCGCCGACCGCCCGCGCGAGACCGCCAGCAGCGGCGGTCCCGGCACTGAAACGCTTCTGGCGCGATGGGGCGGGGCGGTGCGCGGTGCGGTCCAGCGCCAGTTGCGCGGCGCGGGACGCCTGCGCGGCACGGTCGAAGTGCAGATCAGCGTGCAAAGCGACGGCACCCTGACTGGCGTGGCCCTGCGCCGGTCCTCGGGGCATGCGGCGCTGGACAATGCCGCACTCGATGCCGCCCGCCGCGCCCGTATCCCCCCCGCCCCCGAGGGGCTGAGCGGCACCCACCGCTTCAACCTGCCGCTCAGCTTCCGCTGAGCCGGACGGTTGCCGAACCTCCAGGGCGACACCGCGAGGGGCGACAGTGAAGCAAGCGACCGCGCCAGACGACCGCTACCCCCGGCAACCCCACGGACCGGCCCCGAAGGACTGGCCCGTGCGCAGGCACGGGCAGCGCCCCCGAGGCGTGCCGGGGCGGGTGGGTGGGCGGCCCGCCGAGGGGGCGCTTGCGCCGCCGGGCGCGCATCACTCGATCTCGCGCGCCTCGTCCACGAGCATGATCGGTATCCCGTTGCGGATCGGAAAGGCCAGATGCGCGGCCTTCGACACCAGTTCCTGGCGCTCCGCGTCATAGCGCAGTCGCGCCTGCGTCACCGGACAGACCAGCGCCTCGAGCATGTGGCGGTCGACCGGCGGGCGCTGGGGCGGTTCCTGCGGTGGCGGGTTATCCGGCGGCGGGTTGTCAGGTGGCGGGGCGCTCATTGCATCTGCTCCCCTTCGCCGCCGCGCAGCGCGAATTCCATCAGCGTGGTCAGTGTCTCGCGCCGCGTCCTCAGTGAAGGCGCCTCCAGCAGGGCCTGCTTGTCCTCGCCCGAAAGCGGGCACAGCATGGACAGCGAATTGATCAGCAATTCGTCGCCGGCCTCGCGCAGGCTCGACCAGTCCGTGGACAGATCCTGCGCCGCGAAATACCGCTTCAGCAGCGCCAGAAAGGCGCCCCGGTCGAAGCCCGCATCGCTTTCCGGCCCGTCCAGATCGCGCTCGAACCCGGTCCAGTCCACCTCGGCGCGGCGGTAGGGGGTGAACCCCTCGACCTCGCGCTTGATCCGGTAGCGTGACACGCCGCTCAGGGTGATCATGTAGCGCCCGTCCTCGGTTTCCGAGAACGCGGTCAGGCGCCCGGCGCAGCCGATGGCATGCAGCCGCTTGCGGGTGCCGTCCGGGCCTTCGCAGGGCTGGATCATGCCGATCAGCCGCGCGCGCGTCTTCATGCAATCCTCGATCATCGCCAGATAGCGCGGCTCGAAGATATGCAGGGGCAGCCGCGAGCGGGGCAGCAGCAGCGCGCCGGTCAGCGGAAAGACCGGGATCGTATCGGGGAGTTCGCTTGGCGTCATGCCCTACCAGTTAGCGCTGCAAAGGGGTCAGGCAAAGATCATCGAACTGAGTTTGCGCCGCCCGCGCGCGGCCAGCGGATCGCCCGGCTTGAGCGCGTCGAAGATGGTGAAAAGCTGCGTCTTGGCCGCGCCCTCGTTCCAGTCGCGGTCGCGGCGGAACAACTCCAGCAGTTCGTCGATCGCGGCTTCGGTCTCGCCCTGTGCGTGCAGCGCCTGGGCCAGATCGAACCGGGCCTGATGGTCGTTGGCGTCCGCGTCGACCCGGGCGCGCAGTTCGGCCACGGGGCCTGCGTTCTGCGCCTGCCGCGCCAGCGCGATCCCGGCGCGGGCGGCCTCGACCTCGGCGGCCGTGGCGATGGCGGCCGGGGCGTTGTTGACCAGTGCCTCGGCCTGGTCCAGTTCACCCATGGCCAGATGCGCCCGCGCCAAACCGCCGAGTGCGGCGGCGTTTTCCGGCTCCTGGCCCAGGATCGCGGCAAAGACCTGCGCCGCATCCACCACCGCGCCCTGGTCGAGCATCGCCTCGGCCTCGGCCAGCGCCTCGGACAGCCCGCCATCCCCGGCCAGATCGGCAATGCGCTTGACGAAGGCCTTGATCTCGCTGGGCGGCAGCGCGCCCTGGAAGCCGTCGGCGGGCTGGCCCTGCCAGAAGGCATAGACGGTGGGGATCGACTGGATGCGCAGTTGCGCGGCGATGGCCTGGTTCTCGTCGACGTTGATCTTGACCATGCGCACCTTGCCGCCCGCGGCGGTGACCTCGGCCTCGAGCGCGGGGCCAAGCGTCTTGCACGGACCGCACCAGGGCGCCCAGAAATCGACGATCACCGGCACCTCGCGGCTGGTCTCGATCACCTGCGCCATGAAGTCGCGTTCGCTGCCGTCGACGATCAGCGCGTCATCCGCTTTCGCGCCGCCACCCAGTTCCAGCATGTCCTTCCCCTCCGATTGATCCTTTGCGCCCTATATGAGGCGCGCCGCCGCAAAGGCCAAGGGGCAGCGGACCGGACCTGCACGATTCGGCGCGCATGCGCATGCACGCCCCCGATCAGCCCCGCACGATCAGCCGCGCGCCATGGCGGATGCGGCGCGTGATCCACAGCAGATGATCAGGCCGGAAGGCGACGCACCCCGCCGTGGGCACACGCGGGCCGCGCCACAGATGCACGAATATCGCCGAGCCCGCGCCGCGCACGGCGCGCGGCCAGTTGTAATCGGTGATCAGCACGATGTCATACAGCGGATCGGCCCGGCGCAGGCGTTCGTGACTGTGGGCACAGGGCGCGCGGGTCATCAGGTTGTAGTCCTCATGGCCCGGATCATCGGCCCACAGATCGCGCGGGCCGATGGGCAGGGCCCAGTCCGGCAGGGCCGTGGCCGCGATCCGGTCGGGGCGATAGAGCAGCCCGACCAGCCCGTGCGTGCCCGCAGGCGTGGCGCCGTCGCCTTCGCGCTTGTCCGCCCGGACACCGCCCCGCCCGACGGCGCAGGGGAATTGACGGCCCATGAAGCGGCAACCCCAGCGGGTGACGACCAGATCGGTGGGCAGAGCGGCGCGGGTCATGCACCGGCCCCGGTGTCGGTGCGTGTCGCCGGCGTGGAAGGGGGGCTGTCTGCCCCCCGGCGCCCGTTCCGGGCGCCTCCCCCCGAGGATATTTTCGCACAGATGATGGGGAAAGGGCGGGGGCGCCACCCCTGTGCAGGCTCCGGCAGCGCCCTCGGGGGGGGCGGGGGGGGTGGGGGGGCACCGCCCCACGGCGCTGCCCCCGCAAGGCCGGGGGATACCGGCGGCGCGCTGACCCCCCCCCCGCGGGTGCCGGAC
>JAFIEE010000199.1 GCA_020832705.1 Paracoccaceae bacterium | reverse complement strand
CGCGTCGCGCTTGCCCGCCGCCTCGGCGCGCCGGCACGCGGCGCCCGTGCCCCGCGCCCCCGCGGCGGGGTGGGGGGGGGGGGGGGTGGGGGGGGGGGCCGGGCCGGCGGGGGGGGGGCCCGCCGGGGGCGGGGGCTTTCTTGGCCCAGGAAGGCCAGAAGACGCGTCAGCCCAGTGCGCCCTCGGCCCGCTGCCGGTTCCACATGGCCGCGTATTTCTCACCGCGCGCCAGGAGATTCGCGTGGGTGCCTTCCTCGACGATCCGCCCCGCCTCCAGCACCACGATCCGGTCGGCATCGACCACGGTCGAAAGCCGGTGCGCAATGGTCAGCACCGTGCGCCCCTGCCCGGCGGCGCGCAACTCGTCCTGGATGCTCTGTTCGGTCTGGGTGTCCAGCGCGCTTGTCGCCTCGTCCAGCAACAGGATCGGCGGGTTCTTCAGCAGCGTCCGCGCGATCCCCACGCGCTGCTTCTCGCCACCCGAAAGCTTCAGGCCGCGCTCGCCCACGGTCGTGTCGTAGCCGTCTGGCAGGCTTGTGATGAAGTCATGGATGCGCGCCGCCTTCGCCGCCGCTTCCACCTCGGCCCGGCTTGCGCCCTCGCGGCCATAGGCGATGTTATAGGCGATGGTGTCGTTGAACAGCACCGTGTCCTGCGGCACCACGCCGATGGCACCATGCAGGCTTGACAGCGTCACGTCGCGCACGTCCTGCCCGTCGATCCTGAGCGCGCCGCCGGTCACGTCATAGAAGCGGAACAGCAGCCGCCCGATGGTGGACTTGCCGGACCCCGACGGCCCCACGATCGCCACCGTCTCGCCCGCGCCGATACGCAAGGACACATCGCGCAGGATCGGCCGCGCCGGGTCATAGCCGAAGCTCACCCGGTCCAGCGCCACCGCGCCGCCCGTCACCTTCAGCGGCGGCGCGTCGGGTGCATCGCGCACGTCTGGCGGCTGGTCCAGCAGGTCGAACATCTCGCCCATGTCCACCAGCGACTGCCGGATTTCACGATAGACCGTGCCAAGGAAGTTCAGCGGCATGGTGATCTGGATCATGTAGGCGTTCACCATGACGAAATCGCCCACCGTCAGATCGCCGTTCTGCACGCCCAGCGCGGCCAGCACCATCACCACCACCAGCCCTGCGGTGATCAGGAACGCCTGACCGAAATTCAGGAAGGCCAGCGAGTAGTTGGTCTTGACCGCCGCCACCTCGTATTTCGCCATGGCGCTGTCATAGCGCCGCGCCTCCATGCCTTCGGCGTTGAAATACTTGACGGTTTCGAAGTTCAGCAGGCTGTCGATCGCCTTCTGGTTGGCGTCGGTGTCCTGGGCGTTCATCTCGCGGCGCTGGCGGACGCGCCATTCGGTCACGCGAAAGGTGAACCAGACATACAGCGCGATGGTCCCCACCACGGTCGCCAGATACCACACATCGAAGAGCAGGAAGAAGATCAGCGCGATCAACGCCAGTTCCAGCAGCAGCGGAAAGATCGAGAACAGCAGGAACCGCAGCAGGAAATCCACGCCCTTCACGCCGCGCTCGATGATCCGGCTCAGCCCCCCGGTCTTGCGGGTTATGTGGTAGCGCAGGCTCAGCCGGTGAATATGCTCGAAGGTTTCCAGCGCGATCATCCGCAGGGCGCGCTGGCCCACGCGGGTGAAAAGCGCGTTGCGCAATTCCTGAAATCCCACCGACATCAGCCGCGCCATGCCATAGGCGACCGTCAGCCCCACCGCGCCCATGGCCAGCATCCAGCCCGTGCCGTCCCCCGCCAGCGCATCGACCGCGCCCTTGTAGATCATCGGCGTGCCCACCGCGACCAGCTTGGCCAGCACCAGCATGACCAGCGCCGCCACCACCCGGCGCTTGACCCAGGGCTGATCGTCGGGCCAGAGCCAGGGCGACACCCGGCGCACCGTGCGCCAGCCGCTGGCCCGTTCGCGGGCATCGGAGCGGGCAGCCTCCTCGGCGCCCAGGGCGGCAGAAGTCTTGGTCCCCTGACCGGGGGCGGCGCGGCGGTCGGCGGCGCCGGAATTGGCTGGCGGCATGGCTGGCTTTCGTTGTTCGCAAGGTTATCTAAGCCGCCGCTGCGCGAAATGCCAGAGCGCGGGGCCCCGCCGCCGACCCGGCGCCCCGGCGCGGCGATTGCCCTTCGCACGGCATCTGCGATAGTGGACGCAGCGCGCCTTAATCCGGACCCGGACACCCGATGCCCAAACAGGGATACCATCACGGCAATCTCCGCCAGGCGCTGGTCGAGGCGACACTGGACCTGATCGCGACCCATGGGCCGCAAGGCTTCACCATGGCCGAGGCCGCCAAGCGCGCGGGCGTCTCGGCGGCCGCGCCCTACCGCCATTTCGACGGGCGCGAGGATCTGATCGCCGAGGTGGCGCGGCAGGGCTACGAACTGTTCGCCGACCTGCTGGAATACGCCTATGACGAAGGCCGCCCCTCGCCGCTGGCGGCGTTCTCGGCGGTGGGGCGCGCCTATCTGGCCTTTGCCCGCAAGCATCCGGGCCATTACATCGCCATGTTCGAAGCAGGTGTGGAGCCCGGCGCCACCCGCGCGCTGGCACAGGCCGCAGAACGCGCCGAACGCGTGATCACCCGCGCCGCCGAGGCGCTGTCAGCCCGCATCCCGGCCGACCGTCGCCCGCCCCCGGCGATGTTTGCCGCGCATGTCTGGGCCATGAGCCACGGGATCGTGGAACTTTACGCGCGCGGCAAACCCGGTGCGCGCAGCCCCTACACCCCCGAGGACCTGCTGGAAACCGGAGTCGGCATCTACCTGCGCGGGCTGGGCGTGATCGACATGGATTGCTGAGACGCGGATCGCCAAGGCCGAACTGCCGAAGGGCCCGAGCGCCATTGCGCCACCCCGAAGCCCCGGCACACAACACCCGCCGCACAGCCCGCCCGGCGCCCCTGCGCCGGGCAGCGCCTGCGAAGCGCCACGAGCGGGGGGGCGGGGCGGCGGGGCGCTGAGCACGCGCGTTAGCAACCCCACCGCCAACCCAGAACAACACCGACCGCCCGCGGCCCGGGCGCCGGCCTTGGTGCGGGCGGCGGGAGTCGAACCCGCACGGGCCAGGCCCTGGCGATTTTAAGTCGCCTGTGTCTACCGTTCCACCACGCCCGCAGTCCGCCACGCTTCTGCCACGCCGCGCCGCGCCCGATCAACTGCCGATCCGTCGACCCTTACGATTCGGACGGCAGCACCCGCAACCGCAACTCGCGCAACTGCTCGTTGGTGGGCTCCGAAGGTGCGCCCAGCAGCAGGTCTTCGGCGCGCTGGTTCATGGGGAACATGATCACCTCGCGGATGTTCGTGGTCCCGGCCAGCAGCATGACAATCCGGTCGATCCCCGCCGCGCAGCCGCCGTGCGGCGGCGCGCCGTAGCGGAACGCCTTGACCATGCCGCCGAAGCGCTTGTCGACCTCGGACGGGGGGTAGCCCGCGATCTCGAAGGCGCGATACATGATTTCCGGCAGGTGGTTGCGGATCGCGCCCGACAGGATTTCATAACCGTTGCAGGCCAGGTCATACTGGTAGCCCTTGACCGTCAGCGGGTCGCCGTCAAGCGCCGCCATCCCGCCCTGCGGCATCGAAAACGGGTTGTGGCTGAAGTCGATGGTGCCGGTTTCGGGGTCGGATTCGAACATCGGGAAATCAACGATCCAGGCGAAGGCGAAGCGGTTTTCGTCGATCAGCTTCAACGCGCGCCCGATCTCGTCACGGGCCTTGGCCGCCACGCCTTCGAATTGCGCAGGCTTGCCGCCAAGGAAGAAGGCAGCGTCGCCTTCGCCAAGGTTCAATTGCTGGCGAATGGCCTCGGTGCGCTCGGGGCCGATGTTCTTGGCCAGCGGGCCTGCGGCTTCCAGCAAAGGTTCGATCTCGCCAGATTTAAGCTGGCGCTGAACATTGACCATGGAAAGGTTGAGCCGCTCAGACATCGATTGCTGCGACTCAGCGCGCCAGAAAATATACCCCATCCCCGGCAACCCCTGCGCCTGCGCGAATGCGTTCATCCGGTCGCAGAACTTGCGCGACCCGCCCCCCGGTGCCGGAATCGCGCGGATTTCGGTCCCGTCATTCTCCAGCAGCTTGGCAAAGATGGCGAAGCCCGAGCCGCGGAAATGGTCGCTTACCACCTGCATCTCGATCGGGTTGCGCAGGTCGGGCTTGTCGGTGCCGTATTTCAGCAGCGCCTCGGCAAAGGGGATCTGCGGCCAGGTTTCGGGCGCGTCCACGGCCTTGCCGCCGCCGAATTCTTCAAACACCCCGGCAATCACCGGCGCCACGGCGTCGAACACGTCCTGCTGTTCGACAAAGCTCATTTCCACGTCAAGCTGATAGAAATCGGTGGGCGCCCGGTCGGCGCGGGGGTCTTCATCGCGGAAGCACGGCGCGATCTGGAAATACTTGTCGAACCCCGACACCATGATCAACTGCTTGAACTGCTGCGGGGCCTGCGGCAGCGCATAGAACTTGCCCGGATGCAGGCGCGAGGGCACGAGGAAGTCGCGCGCCCCCTCGGGGCTGGAGGCGGTGATGATCGGCGTCTGGAATTCGGTGAAGCCGGTGTCCCACATACGCTGGCGAAAGGCGCGCACCACGTTCGAGCGCAGCATCATCTTTTCATGCAGCCCCTCGCGCCGCAGGTCCAGGAAGCGATAGGCCAGCCGCGTTTCCTCGGGATACTCCGGCTCGCCGAAGACCGGCAGCGGCAGGTCCCCCGCCGCGCCCAGAACCTCCATGGCGCGGGCATAGACCTCGATCTCGCCGGTCTTGAGCTTGGGGTTCACAAGCGCCGCGTCGCGGGCCTTCACGCTTCCCTCGATCCGGATGCAGGTCTCGGCCCGCAGCTTCTCGATGGCGGTGAAGGCGGCGCTGTCGCTGTCAGCCAGCACCTGGGTGATCCCGTAATGATCGCGCAGGTCGATGAACAGCACGCCGCCATGGTCCCGGATCCGGTGCACCCAGCCCGAAAGCCGCACGGTCTGGCCCACATGGGCGGCGGTCAGATCGGCGCAGGTGTGGCTGCGATAGGCGTGCATGGCGGAAATCCCTGATGACGACGGTTGGTGGCGCCAGCTGGCGCCCATGGGCGCGCACCGGCGCGGCACCCCGCGCGATACACAATCTGCGCGCGCCAGAGTCAAGCCTTCTCCCCCTGCTCCATCCGTGGTGCACCCGGTGGGATACCTCGCCGTGGGGATCCCCCGCATCCAGGCCGGGAACGCCCCCGCCCGGCGCCCGGCCGCCCGCCAGCTCGCTGCCGGGGGCGCGTCGGGGGCGCGTCGGGGGCGCGTCGGGGGCGCGTCGGGGGCTCGGTCCGGCGCGGCGGTTCAGGTCCAGTGCACCGCAGCCCCGCCCGGCAACGCGGCACGCGCCTGCGCCAGCCGTTCGGGCGCAACCTCCTGCGCTGCGGCGGCGGCGATGACCCAGGCATCGTCCATCAGGATGAAGTCCAGCACCGCGGCCAGGAACTCTGGGTCCCCCGCGCCTGCCCGGACCGCCGCCGCATCCGCCCCCGTGGCACCCAGGAACACCGGCCACAGATCATCCTGCGCCGCCAGCCAGCCCAGCGCCGCCAGCGCGACGGTCTCGGCCATGGCCGG
>JAFIEE010000015.1 GCA_020832705.1 Paracoccaceae bacterium | reverse complement strand
GGGGCCGGCAGACCGGCGTTGCTTGCGGGGGGGGGGGGGGCGGGGGGGGGGGGGGGGGGGCCCGACCGCCGCGCCCCCCGTTTCGCCGACCAGACGGCGGCGCAGCGGTCCCGGAATCGCACACGCCACGGTTCCCACGCGCCAGTGCAAACGATACACTCGGGCACCCAAAGCAACCGGACAGACATATGAACCAGATTGCCGAAAACACCGACTCCGGGCGCATTTCCCATCGGAGCCTGCATGATGAACTGGTGGAGCGTTTGCGTGAAATGATCATGACCGGCACGCTTCGCGCCGGTGCCCGCGTGGAAGAACGCGAACTCTGCGAACGCTTCGGGGTGTCGCGCACACCGTTGCGCGAGGCGCTCAAGGTGCTTGCCACCGAAGGATATGTCACCCTTGTACCGCGCCGCGGCGCCTGGGTTGCCGCATTGTCCGAAAATGACCTGAAGGAAGCGTTTCCGATCATGGCGGCCCTCGAAGCCCTGGCCGGAGAAATGGCCTGTGCCAATGCCACGGATGCTGAAATCGAGCACATCGACCGCCTGACGCACGAGATGGCCGAACACCACCGGGCCGGGCGGCGCGAGGCCTATTTCGAACTGAATCAGAAGATCCACCTGGCGATTGCGGAAGCGGCCCGGAACCCGACCCTGTGGCGCATGCAGCGCAGTCTGGATGGCCGCGTCCGCCGCGGCAGGTATCAGGCCAATATCTCCAGCAGCCGCTGGGAGCAGGCCATGGACGAACACATCCGCATCGCCAGCGCCCTGCGTGCCCGTGACGGCGCCCGGACCGGAGAACTGCTGCGCCTGCATCTGCAGAACAAGTTGCGCGCACTCCGCGCGTCAGACCAGGAAATCGCCCCCACCGGAGGCGATCCGACCGACGACCCATGACGTCGGCCACAACCGCAACCGGGCGGTAATGACCCCTGAAGGAGCATGACATGAAAGCCATCATCTTCGACACGTTCGGCACGGCCTCCGAGGTGGCGCAGGTTGTCGATCTGCCCGCGCCAGATGCTCCCGGGCCGGGCGAAATCCGTGTGGAGATGGTTGCGGCGCCAATCCACCCGTCCGATCTGGCCACCACCGCAGGACGGCACGGTGCACACAAACCCGTCGGCCCCGAACCCCTGGGTTCCGAGGGGATCGGACGCGTGATTGATTGCGGCGCCGACGTCAGTCATGTATCGCCGGGCGATCTGGTCGCCGCACCGGCGCGTGGCACATGGCGCGAAATCGTTGTCGGCCCGGCCAGGGGGGTTGCCCCCCTCCCCTCGGGAACCGACGCTTTGCAACTCGCCATGGCGCGGACCAATCCGCGCACGGCATGGCTGATGCTGACCCGCTTTGTCACACTGGCCAAGGGCGACTGGGTGATCCAGGACGCGGCAAATTCCTCTGTCGGACGATATGTGATCCAGCTTGCCCGAGCCGAAGGCTGGAAGACCATCAATGTGGTCCGCCGCGAGTCGCTGGTGCCAGAATTGCGCCGCGCGGGTGCCGATGTGGTGCTGGTGGATGGTCCGGATCTGGACACCCGCGTTCTGGAGGCCACAGGCGGCGCGCGCCCCCGACTGGCCATCGACGCGGTCGCGGGCGCGGCGACCGGCCGACTTGCCCGCGCGCTGGCCGATGGGGGCACGCTTGTCAACTACGGTCGGCTTGGGGATGATCAGTTGATCCTTGATGCCAAGGATACGGTGTTCCGCGACCTCCGACTGCGCGGCTATCGCTCGCAATTCCACCTGGGCGCCATGAGCGAGTCCGACGTTGCCGCCATGTATGCAATGCTTGCCGAGCGGGTTGCCGCGGGTGTCCTGTCCGCCCCGATAGAGGCGACGTATCGACTCGATGATGCCACCGCCGCGCTGGAGCACGCCGCCCGCGAAGGTCGCGACGGAAAGGTGCTGTTTACCTTTGCCGGAACCGCTGGCTGAGCCGCCCGGCTGCGCGCGCGCTCCTCTGCACACACCGGCACGGCCCCCCGCCACCACCGCGGCGCCACGCGCGCATGAGCGCCGCACATGCAGCACACCACAGAAGGTAGAGACTGATGTCGGACAGCGATGCGGAGAGCCTGGCCTGGGAACGCGCGCCCTCGCACTACCTGAGCGACAGGCCGCCAACCCACGCGGTGCCGCCCGTTCCCGTGTCGCACTATGTGACAATGCGCGACGGCTGCCGGATTGCGTTGGATGTCTACCTCCCCGCAGGCGGCGATCGACCGGCGGCGGGGTTCCCCGTCATCCTGATCCTGACACCCTATTATCGGCGTTTTGCCCTGCGTGAAGGGCATGCGCCCGGCACCGAAGCCAGCCCCAACATCGCGCTTTACCGTGATGCGTTCGTGCCTCGGGGGTATGCGGTTGTCGCGGTCGATGTGCGGGGAACCGGCGCCAGTTTCGGAACGCGCGACAGCTTTCGCTCACCGGTCGAGCGCGAGGACTTCGGCGAAATCGCCGACTGGATCGTTGCGCAGCCCTGGTCGGACGGGACCATAGGATCGACAGGGATCTCTTATCTGGGCGCGGCGGCGTGTTTCCTGGCCAGCACCGGGCACCCGGCCGTCAAGGCGATTGCGCCGCTTTTCGCCGTCTGGAACACCTATACCGATCACCTGTATCCGGGCGGCGTGTTGCTCAATCGTCTGGCGGAAAGCTATGATGAGATCATGGTCGGCCTGGATCATGATCGGCGCGACATCCTTGCGAAACTGCCGTATTTCAACAATCCCGACTATGCCGGGCCCCATCCGGTGGACGAGGACACCGACGGCACGCTGAGAGATCAGGCCATATCCGCGCATCGGGGCAATTTTCACATGCCCGATTTCATCTCCGAGTTCCGGTTTTCCGACGACCGCTTGCCCTATGACCCGGATTTCGGCAGCCATTCCTTCAACCCCTGTCATTACGCCGACGGCTTTCGGCCCGATCTGGCGGTTCTGTCCGTCTCGGGGTGGATGGACGGGGCGGGATTCAGCAATGGAGCGATTGCGCGCTTCCTGTCCTTGCCCAATCCTGCGCAGCACTTGCTCATCGGCCCCTGGGATCATGGCGGGCGGACCAATGTATCCCCCTGGCGCCAGGACGCCACGCCCGGCTTTCCCATCATGGCCGAGGTTCTGCGTTTCTTCGACCACTACCTCGCGGGGCGGGACGCGGGCCTGCGGGCGGAGGCGCCGATCCATTACTTCACCCTTCACGCCGAGCAATGGAATGCGGCACGGAGCTGGCCGCCCGCGGGGGGCAACCTGCGGCTCTATCCTGATGCGGGCGGTGTGCTGGCCGAGGTGCCCGGCCCCGCTGGCGCAGACAGCTTCCAGGCTGATTTCTCGCATGGCACGGGCACATCGACGCGGTATGAACGTCTCTCGGCGCTGGCCGTAACCGAGTATTATCCCGATTGGCCGATCCGTGAAGCCAGGATGCTGTCCTGGACCACCGCGCCGCTTTCAGGCGCAGGCGAGATCGCAGGCCACCCCGTCATCAACCTGAACATCTGCGCGAGCGAGGCCGATGCCGTGCTGCATGTCTATCTGTCGGAGCTGACGGCCGACGGGTCCCTGCACTACGTCACCGAAGGCGTGCTGCGCGCGCTCCACCGAATGACCGCCCCCGCCCCCCCGGAGCAGAACTGGTCCTGGCCATACCGGGATTTCAGCCGCGCCAACAGCGCACCGCTGGTGCCCGGCGAGGTGGCGGAACTGCGGTTTGCCCTGCTGCCAACGGCATGGCGCTTTGCACGGGGCAGTCGCATCCGCCTGTCGATTGCGGGGGCCGACAGCGACCATTACATGCAACTGCCCCATGGCCGCCCGCCGCACATCACGATCAGGCGCGGCAGTGGGTCGGCTGCGCAGGCAAGCTGGATTGATCTGCCCTGGCGCCCCGCACCCTAACCGGTTGCGGCGCGGTCCGGGCGCCCCATTGCCAGGGCGGGCTGCGTCACGGTGCTTCGCGTGGCATGCCGTTACCGGCGTTGGTCTGACCGATCTCGGCCTGATCTGGCTTGTCATCGTCCGAATAGTTCTCGGCGATCACCAGTTTCTTGCCGCGAATATGGATCCGCATGATGTCCGAAGCTTCGACACTCAGCCCGGATTCGATGTAATTCAGCAGCAATTCATGCTCCAGAATCGCGCGTTTCCACTGGCTTTCGGTCTTGCGCGCCGTATAACGCGCGGATTGAATGCGCCCGCTGAGGCTGAAATACACTTCCTGAAGCTGCTGATTGCGCGAGGCGCGGATGATCGCTTCATGGATGCGCCGGTTCATCCTGAAATAGCTTTCGTCATCACGCGCCTTCCACGCCGCAACCATCTTTTCATTCAGCGTCTTGAGGTTTTCGATCTCCTCGGCGGTGATGTTGCGGCATGCCAGTTCCACCCCCAGTGACTCGAGCGAGGCAATCACTTCGGTGATCTCGTCGATTTCCTGTTTGGTGATACTTGCGACACGCGCCCCCCTGTTTGGCAGCAGCACCAGAAGCCCCTCGGCGGCAAGGATCTTGATGGCTTCGCGCAGGGGCGTGCGGGAAATTCCGAACCGCTTTGCCAGTGCATTCTCATTGACGCGCGATTTGGGTTCAAGTTCACCGCTGAGTATGAGGGCACGTAATCGATCGACAACTTCGTCATGCAGGTAACGCCGGTGGATACCGCTTCTACCTTCGCGCCGTATCTCATGCTGGGGAGATTGAATGCTCATGAAACTCTCCGGATTGTCGATCTTTGCCGTGGCCAGCAGCTTCCGGCCGAAAGCACTCCTTTAACTTCCTTCAATGTGGTGACTCATTATAACCAAGCCCTTTGATGGGAACAGGATAAATGCCTTGCATCAGCGACGGAATGTCGGCCGGATGGCCGGGCGACCGCTCCGGCACCCGGCCTTGCCGTCGACTCAGGTGTCCGTCATTGCCGCCCGCACGGTTCCGACCAGCGCGTCCACCTTGTCCTTCGCGACCCAGCGGGCAACCATGACAATGTCCAGTTCCGGATCTATCCAGATGACGTTGCTGCCAGCGCCCAGCGCAAAGAAGGATGTCGCAGGTGCGGAAGGATGCAGCTTGCGGTCCGTGTTGAGCCACCACATGAACCCGTAGACCGGGTTGGCATGGCAGGGTTCAAGCATCTGGTCGATCCAGGTGGCGGGGATCAACTGCTGACCGTTCCAGGCTCCCTTGCGCGACACCAGCAGCCCGAAGCGCGCCAGCGCATCGGTGGGAATCTGGAAGCCGCCCCCCCAGTGGCTACCGCCGGTCACCGACGTCATTTCGCGGCCGTCGATCACCACCTGGGAGTTGTGGTAGCCGTGCCAGACCCAGTTTGTCGCGCCGATCGGCGTCATGATGCTCTGTTCAAGCACCTCGTCCAGCGGTTCCCGGAATACCTGCAGCAGGCTCAGGCTCAGGCGATTGACGCGCACATCGTTGTATTCCCAGTGCGTTCCAGGGGCGCTGAGGTCGCGATCATCGCCCTTGGCCGTATTCACGGCGCCCGGACCGGCCTGGCGGTTGCGGTCAACCGAATCCGGCTTGCTCCATAGGGTGCCTTCCCATTCGCTGGTCTGCTGCAACAGGTGGCGCCAGGTGATCGCACTGTTGTGCGGCCCTTCGAAACCGTCATCCAGAGCGTAATCGGCCACACGGTCATCCAGCGACCGTATCAAGCCACGCTCGACAGCAAGTCCGGCCAGAACCCCCAGAAAGCTCTTGGCCACGGAAAAGGTCATGTCCGGGCGCTCGATATCCCCCCAGTGCGAAACGATCCGTCCGCCGCGCAGGATCATGCCCGCGGGGCCGCCGCGTTCCTTCACAGGGCCGATCACCGTGTTGTGCGGGGGCTTTTCCTCGATATAGGCGGTGCCGACATACTCGCCATTGGGCATGTACATGCTGTTGGGCCATTGCGATTCATTGGCCCTGTGAAACTCGGCAACCTGATCGAGGCGGCCCGGATCGAACCCGGCTTCGGCCGGATCGACACTTTCCCAGGACGCAAGATCACCGGGGACATAAGAGGTCGTGGATGCTTTCATCAGGATCCTCATGGGATGGTGGCGGTTTGCCGATCCCGGTCGCGCCCTGGCGCGGAAGTCCGGGTGCGCCGACGGCCTTGCCTGTCGGCATGGGCCGCCTGGCTGCGCCGTGAGCCGCTCAGAGCTTCTCGGGGCGCTCGATGAATTCGATCTTGTAGCCGGTGGGGTCGACGGCAAACATGATCCTGGTTCCGCTTTTCATGGTCTTCGGCTCCAGCGAAAACGGGACCCCTTTTGCCTTGAGCGCAGCAAAGGTTTCGTCCACGCTGGCCACGTAGAACGCCAGATGACCAAAGGCGTCGCCCAATTCATAGTCGCGGCCATCGTGGTTGTAGGTCAGCTCGACCTCCATCCCGCTGGCCGGGTCCTTGACAAAGGCAAGGGTCGCATCGGCGCCGGGCAGCTCGAATTTCCGCTCCAGGGTCATTCCCAGCATATCGGTGTAGAACCGCACCGACTCGTCGATATCCTTCACGCGTATCATCGTGTGTGCAAAGCGCATCAGAGTTCTCCCAAGACTGTTCCATAGATTCTCTCGCATATAAAATACAAAACGTCAATTCGCATCGAGGCGCCGCCACCGGCGCCCGGAACATCCGCGCCGCGGCAGCCGCACTCCGGCGCATGATGCAAGATTCAGCGCTGAAGCTTCCGTTTATGCATGATTCAATTTTTTATGTTTTTTTTCATATGGTTTTGTGCGATCAGCCCCACGCATCCAGAGCAGATCGCCGCCCGCGGCAAGCCCCGCGCCTTCGCCGAAGCTCCAAGAACGCAGGAGGGCAAAAAGCACACTTGACATCCGGGCATGCATGCATTGTATTTAAAATTACAGTTCGAGTCGATCATGGGGTCGGCCCGCCACGCCAGGCACCAAAGCAGGGAGGGGCAGTTGGGGTTTGGACTTTCCGGCAACGGCACCCTGATCTGCGCCGCAAGTCTCAGGCTTGAGCGTGGCGGCGCGCACTGCGCCGACAGCGCCGTGCGGAGCGCAAAGGCACCACCTCCGGCCCGGCTGCGCCATGACATCGGCGCCCCAAAGGTGACGCGCGCCGCGGAGGGTCTTGTCGCCGCAACTCCGGCGAGTGCAAGCCCCGCCGACCAACGGCCCTGCCCCCCGGATGGGGCACGTGCCGGTTCGGATAGCGGCATCACGCACCGCGCGTGCCTGTCAGCAGACGCGCCGCGCTCCGAAGTTCGACGTATCAATGCCGGGTCATCGGACGCCCGGCCCCGCCATGAACAGCCTCGCATGCTGCGCCGGTCAGCCTGGCGACCGGACGTGCAGCGCATGCAGGGGCGTGCAGAAAAGAACCCTGTCGGGGCGCCCGCGCACCCCGGGACGAAACGGGCGATGTACGCCTCGCCGTGCAGCCGGCATCCCGGCTGCATCACCGGCCAGAACCCCCTGAAGGATGGCGGGTGTTCCTGCACGCCTTTCCGGGTGCGCTGGCCGGAATCCCGCGTGCAGATCAGGCCCTCGCCTGTTCGTCGCGCTCCAACCAACGGAGGATATCCGGAATGACCATGAGACCACGTTCACCGCTGCTGCCCGTCGTGGCCGCCGCAGCACTGATGCCATTCGGCATCCATCACGCCGGCGCGCAAACGCTGACCTAGGGGATCTACGCCGATGCCGAGGACCTTGATCCGCATTCGGCCCGTGGCAGCATTGCCGACCATCCCGCAACCATTGCGCTTTTTGATCCGCTGATCTGGGACTACGACCTGTCCAAGGAACACGGCGAGCGCTCGGGTTTGCGCCCGATGCTGGCCACAAGCTGGGAGCCAATTGACGATCTGACCTGGGAGCTGACGCTGCGCGAAGGGGTGACCTTCCACAACGGCGCCCCGTTCAATGCAGAGGCGGTGAAGTTCTCCATCGAGCGTCCGCATCATCCGGACTTCGAAACCGGTGACAAGATCATCGATGTGCCGATCTCGCATGTTGACATCATTGATGACTACACCGTGCATATCGTCACGCACGAACCCGTGCCGATCCTGCCGCAGCGCCTGTCGCGCAACGGGGCCTTCATCCTGGAGCCCGGGCATTACAGCGAACTGAGCCAGCAGGAGTCATCGCGGATGCCGGTGGGCACCGGCCCCTTCAAGCTGGTCGAATGGGTCCGTGACCAGCGGATCGTCATGGAGCGGAACGAGGACTACTGGGGTCCGATGCCCAATTTCGACCGCCTCGTCTATCGCGTCATTCCGGAACCGGCGACGATGCTCGCCGAAGTTCTGACCGGCGGGGTGGATATCGCGCCCGTGTCGCCATCGAATGCCGAAGACGTGCGCGCGGCCGAAGGCGTGGACCTGATTGTCGGCGACAGCCTCGTGCGTGCTGTCCTGATCGTGAACGTGAACCTTCATGAAGCCTTCAACGACCCGCGGGTTCTGCAGGCCATGCAATGGGCAATCGACACGCAGGCGCTGATCGACGCCTTCGCCCTGGGCGAGGCGGAACAGGCGGTCACGATGGTCAATCCGCCGAACCACAACCCCAACCTGGAGCCCTATGGCTACGACCCGGACAAGGCGCGTGAACTGCTGGCCGAGGCCGGATACCCAGATGGCTTCACGGTCGAACTGGACGTTCTGCACCCCGATGCCTTCGACTGGGCCGAAGCCGCCGCCTTCTATCTGACGGAAGTCGGTATCAACATCAGCCAGGTGAACATGCTGTCGCGCCCGGTCTGGCTGCCCCGCAATGTCGAAGGCACGCTGAACCTGCACGCGCACCACTGGTCTGCCGGCGAGAACACGCCGGAAACCGACATGTGGGCGACCCATCCGGACCGGCCGTCGAATTCGACCAACTGGTTCAATCAGGAGTGGTATGATCTCTACGCAGAACTGGTCCGGACCGTCGATCAGGACCGCCGCACCGAGATCAACCATCGCATGCAGGAAATCCTGCACGCCGAAGGTGGTCCCTGGCTGACCCAGTTCCGTGTGCCCCTGTTCCGGGCGATCAGCGACCGGGTGGCGCATTACTATCCGCACCCGTCCTTCCTGGTCGAGGACTTCGCCCAGATCCGTCTGGTCGAATAAGACCGCACCCCGGAGGCGGCGCCGCGCCGCCTCCGGGACCCAGCCGGGGGCCTGCCGCTGTTCAGGTTGCCTGACGTTCAAAACGCCTCGGATATGCGAGCGGATCGGAAACCACGATGTCCTATATCGCCCAGCGTCTGTATCACGGCTTCATTGTCCTGTTTGCCGCAGCATCAATCTCCTTCGTCCTGATGTTCATCATCGGCGATCCGGTGCTCATGCGGATCGGTGACGATGCGACCCAGGAAACCATCGACCGTGTCCGCCAGCAGATGGGCCTCGATCGTCCGCTGATCGTTCAGTATGGCCAGTTCATGTGGGGTGTCGTGCAGGGCGACTTCGGCCTGTCCTATCGTCACCAGGAGCCGGTCCTTGGCCTGCTGATTTCGCGGCTTGGAAATTCCATCATCCTCGCGGTGCCTGCCCTGCTGCTTGCCATCTGCGTTTCGATCCCGGTCGGCGTGATCAGCGCCATGCACCGCAACCGTCCGATCGACTTCATCGCACGCACATTTGCGCTGGTCGGTCAGGCGGCACCGAATTTCTGGGTCGGTATCATGCTGATCCTTCTGTTCGCCATCCATCTGCGCTGGCTGCCCGCATCCGGCATGGGCGGCGAGACCCTGGGCGAAAAGCTGAAATACATGATCATGCCCGTCTTCACCCTGTCGCTGCTGACCATGGCCTATCTGACGCGGATGATGCGCGGCGCCGTGCTGGAGCTGATGGGGCAGGATTTCGTGCGCACCGCCCGCGCCAAGGGCCTGAGCCCGCGGCGCGTGATGTATCGCCATGTCGTGCGCAACGCCATGCTGCCATATGTGACCATCAGCGGCTTGCAGCTTGGATCGCTGATCTCCGGCTCCATGGTCGTCGAGAGCGTCTTTTCCTGGCCCGGCTTCGGGCGCTTCCTGCTCGATTCCATCCGGCTGATGGATATTCCGGTGGTGGCCGGCGCGCTGACCCTGGTCGCCGTCATGTATGTCGTTCTCGCCTTCATCGTGGACGTTATCTACACGCTGCTTGATCCGCGGCTGCGCCGGTCATGAAGGCTATGCAAGACACATCCAGCAAGGACCCGAGCATGTCCACAACACCGGCATTGAACGAGAAATCGGCCAGCGACGGCCCCGCCGACACCTATCGTGACAGCATTCGGCGGGTCCTGCGTTCCATATTGCGTTCCGGCACCGCGACGATCGCCTGCATCATCCTTCTGACGATTGCATTTGCTGCGATCTTCGGGCCTGCACTCATTCCCCATCCGGTCAACGCGCTCAATCTCGGCGCTCGCTTCGTTCCGCCGTCGTGGAGTGAAGGCGGGACGATCACCTACCTTCTGGGCACCGACCAGCAGGGTCGCGATGCGTTCTCGCGGCTGGTGGTTGGCGCGCGCATGACCTTGATCGTCGCCCTGTGCGCAGTGCTTGTGGGCGGCAGCATCGGTTTCCTGATGGGACTGATTGCCGGTTATGTGGGCGGGCGCACGGATGCGGTGATCATGCGGCTTGTGGATCTGCAGCTTGCCTTCCCCAGCCTGTTCATCGGCCTGGTGGCGATGGGGCTTCTGGGGGCTGGCGTGGTGCAGCTTATCCTGGTCATCGCGATCACACAGTGGGCCGATTACGCGCGCATCGTCCGGGGCGAGGTGCTCAAGGTCCGCGCGACGCCCTATGTCGACGGCGCGCGCGCACTGGGCCTGTCGCATTTCCGGATCCTTCGGCTCTACATCACTCCGAATGTGATGTCATCGCTGGTCATCGTGGCCACGTTCTCGCTGGCGGTGGCGATCTATTACGAAAGTGCGCTGAGCTTCTTCGGCCTGGGCGTGCCGCCAAGCATTCCGACCTGGGGCAACATGCTGTCACAGGCGCGCGATCTGATGCTGCGTGCACCATGGCTGGCAGTCTTTCCCGGCGTGGCGATCACGCTGACGGTGCTGTCATTCAACCTGCTGGGGGACTGGCTGCGCGATTACCTGGACGTGAAGCTGCGCAACTGACCGCAACGTCCTCACTTCAACAAGGAGATCATCATGGCCGACAGACCCGCCAGAATTGCCGTCCTTGCCGCCAACTGGGTGGACGAGATGGAAATCCTCTATCCGATCTGGCGCCTGAAGGAAGAGGGGATCGAGATCCACCTTCTGACCGCAGACGGCGAGGCACCGACACGCGGCGAGCACGATCTGGCGATCGACTGGTATCTGAAGCACCGCCAGTACCATGAAAAGACACTGAAGGTCGCCGATGCTCGGGCCGCGGATTATGACGGCGTGCTGTGCCCGGGTGGGTATTCGCAGGACCACCTGCGCCACCTGCCCGAAGTCAAGGCGCTGGTCCAGCAACTCAATGCCGACGGGAAGATGGTTTCCGCCATCTGCCACGGGATCTGGACGCCCGTGTCCGCCGGAATCCTGAAGGGGCGCAAGGTCACCTGTGTCGCCAAGATCAAGGACGATGCCATCAATGCCGGGGCCGAATGGCTGGATCAGGAAGTGGTCCAGGATGGCAACCTCATCACCTCGCGCACGCCGCCTGATCTGGGAGCGTTCTGCCGTGCGATGATCGCCTTTGTGACGTCTTCGCGGAGTTGAGCGGGTCGCCATCCGCTCTGTCGGGCGCGACAGAAACCGCGCGCCCGAACGCCCCTTTTCCCTGACCAGCATGAGCAGGCCACCCGTGTCGAATAAAACGCTTCTGGAACTCAGCAACATGACCACGGTGTTCGACACCGACAATGGTCCGGTGCGCGCGGTGGACAACCTTTCGCTCACCATCAAGCGCGGCGAGACGCTGGCCGTGGTCGGTGAATCCGGGTCGGGAAAGTCCGTGACCAGCTTGTCGATCATGCAGCTTCTCGCTGAAGGCGGGCGGGTCGAAAGCGGCAGCATCCGTTTCGATGGCGAGGAACTGCTCGGCAAATCGGATAACCAGATGCGCAGGATCCGGGGCAACCGGATCGCGATGATCTTTCAGGAACCGATGACCAGCCTCAACCCGGTCTACAAGGTCGGCGACCAGATCGTCGAGGCAATCGTCCTCCACCAGAACAAGGGACGCACCCAGGCCTGGAAACAGGCGGTCGAGCTGCTGGAGCTTGTCGGCATCCCCGACCCGGGCGCACGCGCCGACGCCTATCCGCACGAACTTTCGGGGGGAATGCGTCAACGCGTGATGATCGCCATGGCGCTGAGCTGCCGCCCCGAACTGCTGATCGCCGATGAACCGACAACCGCGCTTGACGTGACGATCCAGGCCCAGATCCTCGAGCTGATCCGTGATCTGCAGAAGGAAATCGGCATGAGCGTCCTGTTCATCACCCATGATCTGGGCGTCGTGGCCGAGGTCGCCGACCGGGTGGTGGTCATGTATGCCGGGCGGGCCGTCGAAACGGCGGATGTGTTCTCGCTGTTCGAGTCTCCCCGGATGCCCTACACCAAGGGGTTGATGGACTCGATCCCCGAACTGGGGCGGCTTGCCCAGCAAGGGTCCACGCGGCTGCGGGCCATCCCGGGCAACGTGCCTTCCCCCACCGCGCTTCCGCCCGGCTGTGCCTTCCACCCCCGATGCAGGTTTGCACGGGACATCTGCACACAGTCACGCCCCGAACTGGAACCGACAGATACCGCCGATCACCTGGTCCGCTGTATCCGCTGGCGTGAACTCGCGCTGGCACAGGCTGCAGGAGAACAGGCATGAACGCGCGTGCAATCTCTGCCGTCGCCTCCGGGGCCACCACGACAGGGTCGCCTTTGCTGGATGTCCGGAACCTGAAGAAACACTATACGCTGCGTGCGGGCCTGCTGGGTGCCGGCGCCGGAATTGTGCGCGCGGTAGAGGATGTTTCCTTCACGATGCAGCGCGGCGAAGTGGTTGCTCTGGTGGGCGAATCCGGTTCCGGCAAGACCACCGTGGGCCAGACGATCCTGCGCCTTCAGGAACCCACCAGCGGCGAAATCCTGTTCGACGGCACCGATATCGCACCGTTGCGGGGCGCGGAAATGCGCGACTTCCGGCGCCGGATGCAATTCATCTTTCAGGATCCCTATGCCAGTCTGAACCCGCGCATGTCCGTGGGTGATCTGATCGGCGAGGGGCTGCTGGTCCACAACATCATCCCGCGCAAGGAAATCCCCGATCGGGTGGCGTCCCTGCTGGACAAGGTCGGGCTGCGGCCGGAGCATATACGCCGCTACATCCACGAGTTTTCGGGCGGGCAGCGTCAGCGGGTGGGCATCGCGCGGGCGCTGGCGGTCAATCCCACATTCGTGGTTGCGGATGAACCTGTGTCGGCGCTGGATGTGTCGATCCAGGTGCAGGTCATGAACCTGCTGAAGGACCTGCAGGAGGAAATGCAGCTTGCCATGCTGATCGTTGCGCATGATCTGGGGGTGGTGGAATACATCGCCGACCGGGTCATGGTGATGTATCTGGGCCGTGTCATGGAAATCGCGCCTGCAAGCGCGCTCTATCACAATCCGCGCCATCCCTATACGGAATCGCTGATCTCGGCGGTGCCCATCGCCAATCCGGTGCGGGCGCGGGCACGCAAGCGCAAGATCCTGAAGGGCGACATTCCCAGCCCGCTGCGCCCACCATCCGGCTGTGTGTTTCGCACGCGCTGTCCGATTGCGACGCCGGAATGCGCCGAAACGGTGCCGCCCCTCGTCGAAGCCGCGCCAGGGCACTTCAAGGCCTGCATCCACCGATAAGGCCGCGCGGCAGCCGCACAGCGATGCGCCGACAGAAACCAAATCATGCCAAGGGAGTATCAACATGGCAAAAAAGGTCGCAATGATCGGAGCCGGCGCCATCGGGCGCGCTTATGCGATCTGCTTTTCACGGGGCGGGTACGAGGTGTCTATGTTCGACCCCGTCGACGGCGCCGCCGAGGCCAGCATCCCGCGGATGCGCGAGACCGCCGAGGACCTGGAGGCCGAGGATTTCCTGAACGGTCACAGCGCCGATGCGGTGATGGGGCGGATCAGCATTGCGCCGACGACCGAAGCCGCCGTGGACGGCGCGGTGCATGTGCAGGAAAACGCCCCCGAGAAGCTGGAGCTGAAGAAGAAGATCTTTGCCGAACTGGATGCTCTGTGCCCGCCTGATGTGGTGCTGGCAAGCTCCACCTCGACCATCGTTGCCTCGATGTGGAGCGACGGGCTGCCCGGCAAGCACCGCTGCATGGTCGCGCACCCGACCAACCCGCCCTATGCCGTGCGCCTGATCGAGATCGTGCCCGCCCCGTGGACCGACTCCGCGCTTGTCGCGGCGACCCGCACCCTGTTCGAGGAGATCGGCCTCGTGCCGATCACGCTGAAAAAGGAAATCCTGGGCTTCATCATGAACCGGTTCCAGGCGCCGATCCTGCACGAGGCCTATCGCCTGGTCGCCGCCGGGGTCGCCACGCCGGGCGATGTTGATCTGGCCATGTCCGAAGGGATTTCTCAGCGCTGGTCCTTCATCGGCCCGTTCGAGCAGCGTGACATCAACCATGACAAGGGCATCCGCGAGTCGTCGATCCGGGGCGAGCCGCTGAACCGTGCCATCGCCGAAACCCAGCGCGATCTGGTGCCCTGGGACGGTCCGCTGGTCGACTACATCGAACAGGAACGCCGCAAGGTGCTGCCGATGGACCAGTTGCAGGACCGGATGCGCTGGCGCGACAAGCGACTGGTCGCGCTTGCCAAGCACAAGAAATGGGCCGACGAGAACATCAAGTAAGCCATCCCTTTCGGCAGGCTTCACGCAGGCGGGCGGGGCACGATCCCGCCCGGCCTTGCGTCCGCCGCGTCGCGCCGGACAGGACTGCGCGCAACACTGGAGGGTTTCATGTTCGATCCCGAACGCTTCGCTTCGGACCTGCTGCGGGCGCGGCGCGACCGGCAACTGATCGACCCCGGCCCCGAACTTCCGACCGATACCGCCCAGGCCTATGCCGTTCAGGCGATGGTCGCGGACGAGCTTGGCCCCGTTGGCGCGTTCAAATGCGCCCGCAAGCCGGATACGGAGCAGGTCCATGCGCCGATCTTCGCGGCCGATATCGGACCAAGCGGCAGCAGTTTCGGCGCCCTGCCCGGCGACACGCTGGCGGTTGAGCTGGAACTTGGCCTGCGTCTGCGCGCCGACCCGCCTGCGCCCGGCGCTCCCGATCTTGCCGAACGCCTGGCCGCACTGGCCGAACCGGTGGCGGTGATCGAACTTGTCGGCACCCGGATGAAAGGTCCGGCCCTGCAGCACCGCCTGGCCACTCTGGCCGACAACCAGCGCAATGCCGCCCTGGTGCTGGGGGACGCGGCGCCGCCCGATGCGCGGGCCGCCGCAAGGCTGCACGCCTGGCTGCGCATCGGCGACAGGGTCATTCTGGACGGTGCGGTCGCGGTGCCGGGCGGCGATCCGCTGGCGGCGCTTCAGGCATTGGCCGGGATGCTGGGCACGCATTGCGGCGGGCTGCGCAAGGGGCAGATCGTCCTCACCGGGTCATTGCATCCGATGGTGTTCCTGCCCGGAGGCACCGAAATCGAAGGGCGCATCGACGGGGTCGGGACCGTGCACACGGTCATCGGCTGATCCCACCCGCACCAACCGCCCGCAGGCCGCGCGTCATGTCACCGGGGTCAGGGGCGGATCACCCGCCAGGAGCGCGCGCAGGTTGCTGCGCTGAAGCGCCCCCATCCGGGCGCGCGTCTCGACCGTGGCCGACGCGATATGCGGCAACGGATAGACCTTCGGATGCCGGGCCAGGCACGGGTCCACATGCGGCTCAGCCTGAAACACATCCAGCCCGGCGCCACGAATGGGGCCATTGTCCAGCGCGGCGATCAGCGCCGCCTCGTCAATGACCGTGCCGCGCGCGATATTGATGACATAGCCCGGACCCAGTGCGGCCAGAACATCCGCCCCCACCATGCCGCGTGTTTCCGCGCCCCCCACCGTGGCGATGAACAGATCATCCACGGCATGGGCGAGCGACAGGATATCGGCGTGAAAGGTCCAGCCGGGCGTGTCCTTGGGCGACCGGGCCAGATAGTGGATTTCGCTGCGGAACCCGGTCAGGCGGTTCGCAATCTCGCGGCCGATCCGGCCCAGACCCACGATCCCGGTGCGCCGTCCGGTGATGGTGAATCCCAGACGCGGGGGCCTGTGCGCCCAGTCCGCACTGCGCACCAGATGCGTGCCCTCCTCGAAGTTGCGCGCCACGGCAATCCACAGGCCGATCGCGGTATCGGCCACATCGTCACTCAGCACGCCGGGAGTGTTTGTGACGGTAATGCCCCGCGCACGCGCTGCCGCGATATCGACGGCATCGAATCCCACGCCATAGATCGAGAGCGCCCGCAACTTCGGCAACAGCGCCAGTTCATCAGCCCCGAATGGTCGGTGCCCCATCAGCGCCACGCCCTCGATCCGGTTGCGGACAGTATCATCCAGGGTTGCGCTGGCGGCGGGGGTGGGGATCGCAACTGCGTCGAATTCTTCGCGCAGGGCCTGCGCGTCCGCTTCCTTGTATTTTCCGATGGCAAGAACTCTGGTCATCCGCGTTGTCCTTCGTTGTTCATCCACGCCCGACAAAGGGCATATTCGTCGCCATGACCGTGACGAACTGCATGTTCGCACCCTCGGGAACGCAGGCCATGCGGAAAACGGTCTCGGCGACGGTATCCACGCGCATCATCGCCTCGGGGCGGATCGACCCGTCAGCCTGGGGCACGCCGCGGGCCATGCGCGCCGCCATCTCGGTGACGGCATTGCCGATGTCGATCTGGCCGCAGGCAATGCCGAAGGGCCGCCCATCCAGCGACAGGGATCTGGTCAGCCCGGTGACCGCGTGTTTCGACGCGGTGTAGGCAATGGTCCCCGGGCGTGGCGCATGGGCCGAGATCGAACCGTTGTTGATGATCCGCCCGCCCTGCGGATCCTGCGCGCGCATCCGGGCAAACGCGGCGCGCGCGCACAGGAACATGCCCACCAGGTTGACCTCGATCACCGCGCGAAAATCCTCCGGGTCGATCCGGTCAGGGGTGTTGGCGGCCAGGTTGCGCCCGGCATTGTTGAAAAGCGCATCAATCCGCCCCCAGTGTGTCACGGCACGGTCGAACGCGGCATCGACCGCCTGGGCGTCGGTCACGTCGCACGGGAGCACCAGCGCGTCGGCATGGCTGGCAGCGGTCTCGTCCAGCGCCGCGCGGCGGCGTCCGATCAGCCCGACCCGCCAGCCTTCGGACAGGAAGCGCTGCGCGGTGGCGCGCCCGATCCCGCTGCCGGCGCCGGTGATCAGAATGGTGGGAGTCCGGGTCATGGGCGGTCTCGATCCGGCATGGGGATGGGGCCGACATCGCGCGGAACCTGATACCCGCGCTGCACCGCGCCGCGCGCGGCCAGTGCCCGATACCAGCGCAGGACATTGGGATAGGCGCGCAGGTCGATCTTCTGCCAGTCATGGCGCGCGGCCCAGGGAAAGGTGGCCATGTCGGCTATGGAATAATCGCCGGCAAGAAATTCTGACGTGCCCAGGCGCCGGTCCAGCACCCCGTATAGCCGCCGGGCCTCGGTGCTGAACCGCTCGGCAGCGGCGTCCGAAAGGCCCGGGTTCTTGTGCACGAAGTGATGCACCTGCCCCAGGATCGGCCCGAAGCCGCCCATCTGCCACATCAGCCATTGCATCGTTTCCGCACGCGGCCCGGCGGCCGTCGGCAGGAACCGGCCGAAGCGTTCGGCCAGATGCACCATGATCGCGCCCGATTCGAACAGCGAAACGCCCGCGTCATGATCCACCAGCGCGGGGATCTTGTTGTTGGGCGCGATGGCCAGAAAGGCGGGATCGAACTGTTCATCCTGACCGATGTTGACGGCGATTACCTCATAGGGGTGGCCGAGCTCTTCCAGCAGGATCGAAACCTTGCGGCCATTCGGCGTGCCCCAGGTGTAAAGCTCAAGCATCGGCGGGCCCTTTCGATGATCCGGCGGACAGGCGCGCGTGTGCTGCGGCTCGCAACTCCGCGATCGTTGTGCGCGAGGTGATCTGCTCGGGGTCGGTGACCAGTTCGATCACCGCCGCCCGGCCGCTGGCGCGGGCACGTTCCAGCGCGGCGGGAAAATCGGCCGTGGCCGTGACACGTTCCGCATGCGCGCCATAGCCCTTGGCGATGGTCAGAAAATCCTGACCCGCAAGGGTCGTGCCGGACACCCGTTCGGGATGATCGCGCTCCTGATGCATCCGGATGGTGCCATAGATGCCGTTGTTGAACAGCAGCACGACAGGCGTGGCCCCGTATTGCGTGGCCGTGGCCAGCTCCTGCCCGCTCATCATGAAACCACCGTCGCCCACCAGCGCCAGCACCAGCCGGTCCGGGTGGCGCAGGCTTGCCGCCACGGCGGCGGGCACCCCGTACCCCATGGCGCCCGAGGTCGACGCGATCTGCCGCCCCGGCCGCGCGTAGCGCAGGAAGCGCTGACCCCAGCCGGTATGGTTACCCGCATCCAGCGTGACGATCATTTCGGCCGGCAGCGCGTCGCGCACCGCGCAGAGCGCCTGCCCCATGTCCAGATCCCAGCCGCCATCGGCGGGCGGGGCGGAATCGTCCAGGTAATCCTTGCGCAATTTCCCCGACCAGTCGCCCCAGGTGTTCTGACGCCCCAGATCGACCCCGCACAGCGCCCCGGCCACCGCGGGCATATCGGCAGCGAACCCCGCTTCGGGCGCAAAGACGCGGCCGATCTCGTCGGGGTCCTGATGCACATGGATCAGGCGCTGCTTCGGTTGCGGCGGAACCATCCCGGTATAGGACTGGGTGGTGATATCGCCCATCCGTGCCCCCAGCGCGACAATGACATCCGCTTCGGCCATATGCTTTCGCAGCGCCGGGCCGACAGCGATACCCAGATCCCCCACATAGCTGTCCGAGCGGTTGTCGATCGCATCCTGACGCCGGAAGGACACCGCCACGGGCAGCCGGTTCGCCTCGGCAAAGCGGCGGATGTCGGCGCTGGCGGCATCGGTCCAGCCCGACCCGCCCAGCACCAGCAGCGGGCGTTGCGCCGTGGCCAGCGCGGCACACAGCCGGTCGCGGTCATCGGGGGTGAAGGTCGCGCGCGTCGGCGCATAGGGCTTCGCGTCCTGCACGCGGACCTGCGCAACCAGCATGTCCTCGGGCAGGGACAGAACCACGGGCCCGGGCCGCCCCGATGTCGCCACCCGGAAGGCGCGCGCCATGTACTCCGGCACCCGTTCGGGCATGTCGATCTGGGCCACCCACTTGGCCAGCCCGCCGAACATGGCCCGGTAATCGACCTCCTGAAAGGCCTCGCGGTCGATGGTGTCACGCGCGACCTGACCGATCAGCAGGATCATCGGTGTGCTGTCCTGCCGCGCGGTATGCACCCCGACCGCGGCATGGCAGGCCCCCGGGCCGCGCGTGACCAGGCAGATGCCCGGCCTGCCTGTCAGCTTGCCATGCGCTTCGGCCATGTTCGCGGCCCCGCCTTCGTGGCGTGCGTTGTAAAGCGTGATCTTGTCAGACACGTCATGCAGGGCGTCCAGTATCTCCAGATAGCTTTCGCCGGGCACGCAGAACGCCGCATCGACCCCATGGGCAACAAGTTGATCCACAAGAACCTTTCCCGCAGACCTGGCAGGGATTTCATGGTGTTCTGGCATCTGTCACCCCTTTTCGCAATCTGCGCCCAGTCAGATCACTTGTCGACAAACTTGTCAAATGTCATTACATGTGTGACTGACAAGCGATGCAGCCGGATCATCGGAAAGGGCCTGCATGACAGCACGCAACGATGCGCCCGCAGCCGCGCCAGATGGCGGCCACGGCCGCCAGCGCCGTCGGCTGGCCGATGATATCTATGGCCGTATCCTGGAAATGATCGCTTCCGGCCGGTTCGTCGAAGGCGCGCGGCTGCCCTCGGAGAACGAGCTGTGCCGCACATACGCTGTTTCCCGCCCCGTAGTGCGCGAAGCCTTTGCCCGCCTGCGGGCGGACGGGATCGTTGTGGCGCGCCAGGGGGCCGGCAGCTTCGTCCGCCGCCGCCCGCCGCAGGCACTGATCGAACACAGCGGCGCCGGCGATGTCGCCGCGCTCATGCGCTGCATGGAGGCGCGCCTTGCGCTGGAACCGGCGGCCGCGCGCCATGCCGCCCACAGGGCCACCTCCGCCGATCTGGAACTGATCACCCGCAAGCTGGCGGAGATGGAAGCCTCCATGCGCGCGCGCGAACCGTCGCGCCAGGCCGATTTCGACCTGCACCGCGCCATTGCCGGAGCCAGCGGCAATGACCTCTTTTGCGACATGCTGGATGTGGCCCGCCCGGTCATGCTGCGCGCGATCGGCGTGGCCCAGTCCCTGACCAGAATGGGCGATGCGCTGCGAGTGGACACCGTGGTGAACGAGCACCGCGATATTCTTGAAGCGATCCGCAACCGCGACGGTGAGGCCGCGGAGTTGCTGATGCGCTATCACCTGGTCCAGGCGCGGCGGCGCGTGACCGAATAGCCCCCATCCCACCCATGAGCCAAGGATCGGCGATGACCCAGACCAGAAACCCAAGGCAACTGCGCAGCGCGCGCTGGTTCGCACCGGACGATCTGCGCAGCTTCGGCCACCGCTCGCGCATGATGCAACTGGGCTATTCCGAGGCCGATTTCATGGGCAAGCCCATTGTCGGCATTCTCAACACCTGGTCGGAACTCAACTCTTGCCATGCGCATTTTCGCGACCGCGCCCAGGATGTCCGGCGCGGCGTGCTGCAGGCCGGGGGCTTTCCTGTGGAACTGCCTGCGATCTCGGTGGATGAAAGCTTCACCAAGCCCAGCTCGATGCTCTATCGCAACCTGCTGGGCATCGAAACCGAAGAGCAGATCCGCGCCCATCCGCTGGACGGGGTGGTGCTGATGGGCGGGTGCGACAAGACCACGCCGGGGCTGGTGATGGGAGCGCTGAGCGCCGGCGTGCCGATGATCTACTTGCCCGCAGGCCCGATGCTGCGCGGCAACTTTGCCGGGCAGACGCTGGGTTCAGGGTCCGACGCGTGGAAATACTGGGACGAACGGCGCGCCGGGAAGATCAGCCCCGATCAGTGGCAGGGGCTGCAGGGGGGGATTGCGCGCTCGGCCGGGGTCTGCATGACCATGGGCACGGCCAGCACCATGACCGCCATCGCCGATGCGATGGGCCTGACACTGCCCGGCGCCTCGTCCATCCCGGCGGTGGATTCGGGCCATCAGCGCATGTCAGCCGATTGCGGTCGGCGTATTGTCGAGATGATCGAACAACAACTGACCCCCGACAGGGTCGTCACCGCTCCGGCGGTGCGCAACGCGGCCACCGTCGCCATGGCCCTCGGCTGTTCCACCAACGCCGTTGTCCATCTGATCGCCATTGCGCGGCGCGCGGGCGTGGATCTGACGCTGGATGATCTGGATGCGCTGGGGCGCGTCACACCCCTGATCGCCAATGTCCGGCCCGCGGGCACCGAGTATCTGATGGAAGACTTCTACTATGCCGGAGGGTTGCGCGCCCTGATGGTGCAGCTCAGGGACCGACTGGACCTGTCCTGCCTGACCGTCACCGGCCGCACCCTGGGCGAAAACCTGGAAGGGGCCGAGGTCTGGAACGCCGATGTGATCCGCCCGCTGTCGAACCCGGTCTATCCCGAAGGCTCGCTGGCGGTGCTGCGCGGCAACCTCTGTCCGGACGGGGCCGTGATGAAGCCAGCCGCCTGTGATCCGAAGTTCCACACCCACGAAGGCCCCGCGCTGGTGTTCGACAGCTATGCCGAGATGAAGGCTGCGGTCGAGGACGAGACCCTGGATGTCACGCCCGACCATGTGATGGTCCTGCGCAATGCCGGTCCGCTGGGCGGCCCCGGCTTTCCCGAATGGGGAATGCTGCCGATCCCCAGGACGCTGATCCGCCAGGGTCACCGCGATATGCTGCGGATTTCGGACGCGCGGATGTCGGGCACCTCGTACGGGGCCTGCGTGCTGCATGTCGCGCCCGAAGCCTTTGTCGGCGGGCCGCTGGCGCTGCTCAGGACCGGCGACACCATACGGCTGGACCTTTCCGCGCGGCGGCTGGACATGCTGGTCGATGCAGATGAACTTGACCGACGCCGCGCCGCCTGGACCCCGCCGGAACCACGGTTCCAGCGCGGCTGGGGGTGGATGTTCTCGCGCCATGTCACGCAGGCGGACAAGGGCTGCGATTTCGATTTCCTGGAACGCGGGTTCGGCCCCGCCGCAGGCGAGCCCGAAATCTGCTGACCGCTGCGCCCTGCCCTGCCTCGGGATCATCCCGACCGGAGCGCACGCGCCGTCGGCACCGCCCGCGGGGCAATCATCCTGTGTTGGCGTTCAATCTTGATGCGCCCGGCGCGTGGCGGGCAATGCGGCCGCTCAATTTTTGCCCAGCGCCTGCTGCAGGAGCGTGGCAAGGTCGTTGCGGCGATAGGGTTTGCGCAGGAAGTTCCGGCCCGGCTGCAGCAACTTTCCCGCGTCATCCTCGGATGCGTGATACCCGGAGGTGAAAATCACCGGCAGGCAGGGACGCAACGCCGCCACCTGTCGGGCAAGGTCGAACCCGGATTCGCCCCCGGGCAGCACGATGTCGGCAAGCACCAGGTCGATACGGCGGTCCGAGGCAAGCACCTCGGCGGCCGCCGCCACCGTGCCCGTGGGTGTCACCGAATAGCCCAGCGAGTCGAGCAGTTTGACCACATGCGTGCGCACCATGTCCTGATCTTCGAGCAGCAGCACATGACCCGCCCCGTGCAGACGCTCTGCCGCAGGCGCTGCGCGCGCCGCCGCATCCGGCGCCGCGACCGGACGCGCGGGCAGATAGAGTTCGACAACGGTGCCGCGCCCGGGTTCCGAGCGGATTTGCGCGATACCCTTCGACTGATGCGCGAATCCCTGCACCATCGACAGGCCAAGCCCGCTGCCCGCGCCGACTTCCTTTGTGGTGAAAAAGGGATCGAATGCCGCCTGAAGCGTCGCGGTATCCATTCCGTGGCCCGTGTCACTGACCGACAGCACCGCATAACCGCCCGGGGCCAGCCCCTGTTCGGCCAATGGGTCGTCCGCGGCAACCTGGGCATTGCGCATCCCTATGGTCAGCCTGCCGCCGCCGGGCATGGCGTCGCGGGCATTGATGCAGAGATTGAGCAGCGCGCTTTCCAGTTGGCCAGGGTCGGCGCGGCACATCCACAAGTCGGGCGCGCCCTCCACCGCAAGAGTGATCTGCTCGCCAAGCGTGCGCGCCAGTGTCTGGCGCATGTCGCCGACCTGGGACGCCATGTCGATCGTCTGCGGCGCCATCGGCTGCTGGCGGGCATAGGACAGAAGCTGGCTGATCATCTGCGCGCTGCGGTCCACGGCGCGGTTGGCGACCTGCAGATGCTGCCGGGCCTCGGCATCGGCGCCGATACGATCCTCCAGCGCTTCGAGACTGCCCAGCACGACCGTCAGCAGGTTGTTGAAATCATGCGCCATGCCGCCGGTGAGCTTGCCCATCGCCTCGAGTTTCTGTGACTGCAGAAGCCGCTCCTCAAGCTTGCGCTGCTCGGTGATGTCGACAAGGCTGCCGACCATGCGCACCGCCGCGCCCTGTGCATCGCGCAGCACAAACCCCTCGTCGCGCACCCAGGCGTCGGAACCGTCCCCCTTCCTGAACCGGTATTCCTGTTCCCAGACATCGCTGCCCCGGTTCAGGATGGCGTCGAACTGGGTCATCACGCGATCGATATCCTCGGGATGAATGCGCGCGGTCCATCGGTCGAGCCCGTCAAGCATTACGGCCGGGTCCAGCCCGAAGATCCGCTGCAACCCGTCGCTGGCCCAGAGCGTATCGGCCACGATGTCGAAATCCCAGATCACATCCGACGTGGCACGGGTGACGAGTTCGAAGCGTTCGTTGGCCGTATGCGCTTCGCTGATGTCCATCTCGCAGATGACAGCGTGCGCCGTGCGGTCCTCGATCCCCGGAAGGGCGATGCGGTAATGCACATGCACCGGTGCGCCGTCCAGCCGCCGCAGGGTGTTGACCCCTTCGATCCGGCGCTCGTCCCGCAGTATCGCATCCAGCGCGGTGATGAAAACCGAGTTCGGGCGGTCGGCATCAATCACCGCACTGGCCCGGGCAATCAGGTCCGCGGCATCCGCGGCGCGAAACATCTCGACCGCGCCGGGATTGACCGCAACCACCTGAAGCCGCGCCAGCATCGACTCCACGAACCCCGGGGTCCGGTCGGCGTGCGCCCGGATGTCGGCGATCCCCCGCGCGCGCAGGTTGCGCAATTCCGCCACCACGCCGGACCACTCTTCCTCCCAGATGGCAACGGGAACAAGGTCGTAAAGCGCGCGGGAATGCGCGTTCTGGCGGCGCGATGAATCGACCTGCCTGCGCTCTTCCACAAGCGCGGTGACGTCGATCATGATTCCGGTCAGCCTCGCACGGGGACCGTCGACCTCGACCTTGACATTGTCCTGAAGCCATACCGCGCGCCCATCTGCAGCGATCATGCGATAGGTCAGCCGACGCGGCAGGCGCTGGCGGCTGAGGTCCACACAGGCCGCGATGATCCTGTCGGCATCCTCGGGGTGCAGTTTCGACTGCCAGAATCCGTCCTCGGCCAGCCAGTCCTCGGCGCTGTAGCCGAGGATTTCGCGGACGCTGCCATAGACGTATTCGAAGCGAAGCGTATCCGCATCGGCGCGCCAGATGATGCCGTCGATTGCTGCGCTCATTTCGGGCAAACCGGGTTTGGAAGCATTCACGGCCAGAGTGACCTGCCCCGGTCGCCCCGGGCAAGCGTTTTCGCCATAAAGTTGCAAGCGCCCCCCGATGGGCGCCCCTGTCGGCCCGTCTGCCGCGCTGATCGCATGCCCTCCGGCGCGCGCGGGCGCGAAGGTGAACCGACGCCGAAAGCGCCGCCCGGGTGACGGGAAGCCGAAGACGCCCGCGCGCAAGGCCGTCGCGCCGGATTTGCCTGTCCTGCCCTGAGCCGGTAAAGGTGCATTGGAAATAGTGAATATCTTGCGGGGTGCGGGTTCGTGACGGTGTTGCGGTTTCTGATCGTCTGGATGATGCTGGCCTGGTCGGCCATGGCGCAACCGCTGCATGCGCAGGATGTGAACACCGCCCCCGGCACCGACGATCCCGCAACGCTCCTGATCGAGATCCTGCGCGACGAGGCCGCCCTTGACGCGCTCATCGCGCAACTCGAGGCGCGCGCCATCGACCCCGAGGCCGCTCCCCTCGCCGAATCGCCCCCGCCACAGCAGGTGTCGCTTGCGCGCCAGATCGCCGAATACACGCGCGCCTTTGCCGAAGGGGCGACAGATCAGGCCTTTGACGTTTTCCATTCGGTCCAGTCCATGCTGGCCGGGTTCTCGGACGCCAGCCGCATCAACTGGGCCGAGGTCAGCGCCACGGTCAGCGCGCTGCTGATTGTCGGTGCCATCACGCTGGGGCTGTTCTTCGGGTTGCGGCTGCTGGGCGGGCGCATCTTTGCGGCCATGTCCGGACGTGTGGCCGAAGGGCGGTGGCTGCTGATGCTGGCACTCATCGCCGGGTCCAGCGTGATCGATGCGCTGATCATCGTGCTGGCCTGGGCGGGCGGCTACATCGCCGCGCTCTATCTGGGCGAACCGGGCGCGATGGATTTCCGCCAGAGCCTGTTTCTCAACGCGTTCCTGCTGGTGGAACTGACCAAGGTCGTCCTGCGCGGCATCTTTGCACCGCGCTTCCCGCGCCTGCGCTTTGCGCCCATGGGCGACGAGACCGCCGCCTACTGGTATTTCTGGTCCTCGCGTCTGGTCAGCCTGCTGGGCTATGGCATCCTGCTGGTGGTGCCGATCATCAACGCTGCCGTCTCCTTTGCCGTCGGGCGCAGCGTGACCGCGCTGATCGTCATCACGGCGCTGCTGATCGCCATCCTGATCGTCCTGCAGAACCGCGCTCCGGTCGCGCAGGCCCTGCGCGCCCGCCACGAACGCATGCCCGAGGACATGGTCGGCCGGATCGAGGCGTTCTTCGCCGGTTTCTGGCACTGGCTGGCCATCGGCTATCTGGTCGCGCTGTTCGTGGTCTGGACCGTGCGGCCCGAGGAGGCGCTGCCCTTCATGCTGATGGCGACGCTGAATTCGGTGATCGCCGTTGTCGCCGGGGTCGCGGTGATGGCGCTGATCAGCCGCGCGATCACCGGCGGCATGCGCCTGCCGCCCGATGTGCGCCAGACCCTGCCGCTGCTCGAGGACCGGCTCAACGCCTTTGTGCCGACCATTCTCAAGGTGCTGCGGATACTGGCTTTCCTGGCCGTGATGGTGGTGATCGCGCAGGTCTGGCAGGTGATGGACTTCCTGGGCTGGGCGGCAAGCGAGGTCGGGCGCGACGTGACCGGGCGGATCGTGTCCGCCACGCTGGTGGTGCTGATCGCGCTCGGGGTCTGGCTGGCGCTGTCGTCCTTCATCGAATACCGCCTGAACCCCGAGGTCGGGCGCGTGCCCACCGCACGCGAGCGCACGCTGCTGGCGCTGTTCCGCAATGCCTTCACCATCGCGCTGATCATCATGGCGGCGATGCTGGCGCTGTCGCAACTCGGGGTGAACATCGCGCCCTTGCTGGCCGGTGCCGGCGTGCTGGGTCTGGCGATCGGCTTCGGCGCGCAACGGCTGGTGCAGGACATCATCACCGGCGCCTTCATCCAGGTCGAAAACGCCATGAACGAAGGCGATGTCGTCACTGCGGGCGGCACCACCGGGGTGGTGGAAAAGCTCACCATCCGCTCGGTGGGATTGCGCGACCTCAACGGCACCTATCACCTGATTCCGTTCAGTTCGGTGGACATGGTCTCGAACTTCATGAAGGGCTTCGGCTTCCATGTCGCCAATGTCGCGGTCGCCTATCGCGAGGATGTGGCGCAGGTGAAGGATCTGATGCAGGAGGCGTTCGACATCCTGAAAGCCACCGAACACGGCGAAAGCATCGTCGGGGATTTCGAGATTCACGGGGTCGCGGAACTGGGCGAGTCGGCCGTGGTGGTCCGGGGCCGGATCAAGACCGCGCCGGGGATGCAATGGGGGGTCGGACGCGCCTATAACGAGATCATCAAGCAGGTGCTGGACCGCGCAGGCGTTGAAATCCCCTTCCCGCACATGACGCTCTACATGGGGCAGGACAAGGACGGCACGGCCCCGCCCCTGCACCTGCGCCGCGCGGCGCCCCTGCCCGACCGGCCCGCCCCGACAGACCCTGCCGCCGGTGCAGCGTCCGAAGAGCGGCCCACCGAAATCCGCGCCGATGCCGCCGAAGCCCAAGATGCGGAGCGCGCGAAACCCTAGGGGGTCAGGGTCCGATGCGTCCGCGCCTGTCTTGCGGTCCTGACCGGCCCGGCGGCGGGTGTGGGGAGCGTGGCGTGCCCGTGCGAAGCCGTGCACCGCAGATGGCGCATGGCACCGGATGGCGCAAAAGCCGCAGCATCCGGGGCGGGGCACGCCCATATGGAAGGACATGCGCTGGATGAGCCCCGGAACAATGGTCGCCGTTTTCCTGATCGCGCTGTTGCTGGCGCTTGGCTACGCGGTGGTGCGCGCGCCCTTCTACCTGCCCGCGCCGGCCGCGAACGCGCCGCCCCTGCCCGAGGGCGACAGCTATGTCTTCGGCTTTGCCACGCTGACCAATCCGGTGGTGCGGTTGATTGTGGTAGGCCGCCCGGTGCCCGCCGAACCTGCCGCCCTGAGCGGCGTCATCCGCGACCGGCGCGACCTGCGCGACAGTCCCGACAGCGTGTTGCAGGGCGTGCGGTTCCGTGTCACCCCGTCCGAGCTTGCCCGCCTTGACCGCTACGAGCGAACCGGGCGAAAATACCGCCGTGATCTGCTGCCGCTGGAAGACGGCTCCATGGCCTGGGTCTACCGGCTGATAGGCGCGCGCGGGGTGGAGGCCCTGCAGGACTGACGAACGGGAGGGCCGGATGCCCGCATTGCATGCCTGCCTGCCCCTGCCCGATCACGGAACCGCCCGCAGCGCACGCCGCCGTGTCGGGGTCGAGGTCGAATTCGCCGGGCTGGACGTGCCCGCAGCAGCCGAGGTCATCGCCGACGCCTGCGGCGGGCGGCTTGACGGGCCGGACACGGGCGCCCCGCGCGAGTCCATCCGCGAAATCCATGTCCGGGGCAGCCGGCTGGGCGATATCCGGGTCGAGCTTGACATCGCGCTCAAACGCCAATGGGCCGAGGATCTGGCCGCGTCGGTGCTGGGCGACCTGATCCCGGTCGAGGTCATCACCGAACCCCTGCCCCGCGCTGACCTGCCACGGGTGGAAAGCCTGCTGCGCACGCTGGCAGCTGCAGGCGCGCTGGGCACGCACGAAAAGCTCGCCTATGGTTTCGGCATCCATTTCAACATCGAACTGCCCGATGACGATGGCGCGGCGCTTGTCGCCACGGCGCGCGCCTATGCGCTGTGCGAGGACTGGATGCGCCGCGCCGACCCTCTGGACCCGGCGCGGCGCGTGCTGCCCTTCGTTGCAGCGTTCCCGCACGGGCTGGTCGCCGAACTGGCCCGGGCCGAAGGCTGGGCGCCGACCGATCTGGCGCGGGCGATGGCGACCCACGCGCCTTCGCGCAATTTCGGTCTGGACCTGCTGCCCGCGCTGCAGCACCTGTGCCCCGACGCCCTGTCCGGCGTGCCCGAGGATCATCTGAAGGGCGCGCGCCCGGCCTTTCACTATCGCCTGCCCGAAGCGCGTCTGGGCGCACCCGGCTGGTCACTGGCCTATGAGTGGAACCGCTGGTCGGTGATCGAACATGTGGCAACCGACCCCGACCTGCTGGCCGCTCTGGCCGCAGACTGGCCCGCGCATCAGGGACCGCTGCCGGGCGCGCGGGCGACATGGGCCGCGCGGGTCGAGGCGCGGATCGCGGCCTCGGCCCTGCCGGCCCGCATGGGGCTGGATCTGCGCGCCCCGGCCAGCGACAGCGGCTGATCCGGCGCGGCACGCCCGCCGCGTCCGGGCTTCGCGGTCACGTTCAGGCGGGCCGGAGCCGCCGCCAGAACAGCCAGCCGAGAACCGTCACCGCCAGCACCACCACGAAGGCCGTGACCAGCACCACCAGCGCCTCGACATCGGCGACATCTTCGCAGCAGCCCGGATCAAACCGGGCCATGACCGACTGCCACAGCGCATCGGGCAAGGTCGGAAAGGTCTCGGGCCGGAGCATCCACCAGCGCCCCAGCGCCAGCGTGGCCACCACGACCCACAGGGCCAGCAGAACAATACGGAACGAACGGCGCATGACACTCAGCCCCGCGGACAACGGACGGTGACGGTACCATAGGCCATCAACTCGCTGTCCGGAATCGCCGTTTGCGGCGTATCGAGCAGCAGCGCCCTTACCCGGAGGAAATCCTGCCGTCGATCGACGGTAATGCACCCCAGGCTGATCCCGCGCGGGCCGCGCGGATGCAGCCGGAAACGCCCGCGCCTGACCTCTTCGCACAGCGTCCAGTCATCGATGCTCCCGTCATCGGCGAACAGCGCAAACCATTCCGACCTGCCGGTCCACCAGTCGCGCACCGTGCCAAGCCTGCCCCCGGTCGGGCGGTCGACGATGTAATACCGCCCCGGCGGAATCGGCCCCTTGTTCTTGAAACAGACCGAGGCGCATTCATTGATGTCCCCGTCCAGTCCGGAAAAGGCAGGCACCGACAGGACACTGCCGCGCAGGGTGCTCATGGGTTCGCCGTTGAGGAGGAAATGCCATGTGGTCATGTGAGGAAACTCCCGAGACGCAATAAACCCGTTCAACCTGCAGCGCAAGCCAGGCTGATGCGACAACCATGACGAGCATGCGGGACACGCCGATGGATTGCAAGGATTTCAGCACATGGACCTGCGCTGTGCGGCGTCGCACCGGTCAGACCTGCGGCGGCGGTCGATCAGGCGACAGGGAGCGGCGGCGCGGCTTCGGCCTCGGCGTCCAGCACACGGCGCAGGGCCTCGGCGTATTCGCCGCGCCAGCCGGGTTGCGGCGTTGTCATGAACCAGCTTCGGCGGATATCCCAGGCGCGGGTGATCTGCGCGTCGGGGTCCTGCCCGAAATAGATTTGGTATCCACCCTGGTTATAGACGGTCAGTTCGCTCAGCCAGGCGTCCGAACCATTGGTCAGCAGATCCACCCGCATGTGGTCGAAGCAGGCGCCGATATCGCGTGCGACGTCGACCAGATGGTCCCAGTTGTCCGGTAACGGCCAGTCTCTGCGCGCCGTGACCGCAGTCGGCATGCGCTCGGAAAGGACGATACCACCCGCGCCATCGGGCAGGCGCATCTGCCCGCCCGCATCTCCGAGCCGGTCGATGCTGCGAAAGACCATCTCGATCCGCCGGCCGAAGGTGTAGAATTTCACCTCTTCCACCCGCGCCCCCCCGGGCACCATCCGCTCGACGAAGACGCGGCGCGGGATGCCGAAATACCCCCATTCGTGTCGGTGAAATCCGTATCCCCTGGACAGGGACCGACGCATGCCTTTCTCTATCCAGGACCGGTCGAACGCCCCGCCGCGGATAAAGATGTTCGCGCCCGTGGTGTGGTTGGTCTTGACCACCACATCACCCTGCAGCACCGAATCCGGGATATCGCCCGGGTCGGTGCCGGACCACAGCACCTCGGGGGCGCGCAGGTCGGGGCGGATGGCGGCGCAGAAATCGCGCACGGCCAGCTTGTCGCTGACCACCTTGAACCGCGGATCATGGTCAAAAATCTTGCGCCAGGTGAATTTGGCGTTCAGCGTGCGCGGCAGCGCCACCGACGGAAACGGACCGAACGTCCGCGGCTTGCCGATAATCCACAGGTAGAGCCGGGGATGGGCCAACCGCGCCCATGCGTTGACGTAGCGAAACAGCCGCCGGGTCTCGGGGTCGAGGGGGTGCGGCGCGGGTATCGGTGAAGCCATTTGATCTCGGTGCCCTGGGTGGTTCCTTCCGGACCTGGCCGCGGCAGGTGCGGGCGGTGCATTGCATGGTGGCGCACAGGGGGCATGGCATCGCGCGCGTCCCCGGTGCCGACGCATGGGCCGCCGGTTCCCGTGCATCCCGCCGTCACCCGCCGCGATAGCCTTATCCCGCGGGCCGGGCAAGTGCAGGTCGTGGGCGGATGGCATGGGCGGCGCCCCGCCTCCCGTGCAGCGGGGGCTTGAAACCGGCGCGCCGGGCGCGTATCTCGGCCCCAACGCAAGCGACCGGATCAGGACATGGCCAGGACCAACCCCCTTCAGTTCATGCAGCAGGTGCGCGCCGAGACCTCCAAGGTCGTCTGGCCGACCCGCCGCGAAACGCTCGTCACCACGGCGATGGTGTTCGCGCTTGCCACGCTCACGGCGATCTTCTTCTTTCTGGTCGATCTGCTAATCCGCACGGGGCTTTCGTCGCTGCTGGGGCTGTTCTGAGCGCTTCGGTGCGCTGCGGGCTTGAAATGCCCGGACGGTCCCTGTAAGCGAACCGCAAACAGGCGGTCACGCTGCGCACCGATTCGGTGCGCTGTTTTGTTTGTCGCAGGCATCACGTGGCAACGACGCGCAGCGGATCATGCGACCAGCCGCCACGGCGACAGGGTTCGGGGCACACCGCAGCTCCGGCAGGACAAGGATGACGACGGAATGACCAAGCGCTGGTATTCGGTGAGCGTGTTGTCGAACTTCGAGAAGAAGGTCGCCGAGGCCATCCGCACCGCAGTCGAGGAAAAGGGCCTTCATGACGAGATCGAGGAAGTGCTGGTGCCCACCGAAGAGGTGATCGAGGTGCGCCGCGGCAAGAAGGTCACGTCGGAGCGCCGCTTCATGCCCGGTTATGTGCTGGTGCGCATGGAGATGTCGCCGCGGGGGTATCACCTGATCAACTCGATCAACCGGGTGACCGGCTTTCTGGGCCAGCAGGGCAAACCCATGCCCATGCGCGACGACGAGGTGAACGCGATCCTGAACCGGGTCGAGGAGGGCGAGGCCGCGCCGCGCTCGCTCATCCGCTTCGAGATCGGCGAGCAGGTGCAGGTCGCCGACGGCCCGTTCGAGGGTTTCTCGGGCATGGTCGAAGAGGTGGACGAAGGCAACAACCGCCTCAAGGTCATGGTGTCGATCTTCGGCCGGGCCACCCCGGTCGAACTGGAATTCACCCAGGTGTCCAAAAGCACCTGAGTGATCCCCGTGGGAGGGGGACGGGGCGCGCCCCGGAGCCCGGACCACGTCAACCGCAGACGGCCCGCCTCGCGTGGCGCGGCCGAGGTAGAGAAGAAGGAGAGGCCGCATGGCCAAGAAAGTGATCGGGCAGCTCAAGCTGCAAGTGCCCGCGGGCAAGGCGAACCCCTCGCCCCCCGTCGGCCCCGCGCTGGGTCAGCGCGGCATCAACATCATGCAGTTCTGCAAGGACTTCAACGCCCGCACCCAGGAGATGGAGCCGGGCGCGCCCTGCCCCACCATCATCACCTATTACCAGGACAAGTCCTTCACCATGGAAATCAAGACGCCGCCCGCGTCGCATTTCCTGAAAAAGGCCGCGAAGGTGAACTCGGGCTCCAAGACCCCGGGCCGCGCCACCGCCGGGTCGGTGACCGCCAAGCAACTGCGCGAGATCGCCGAGGCCAAGATGAAGGACCTCAACGCGAACACCGTCGAGGACGCGATGCAGATCATCCTTGGCTCCGCCAAGTCGATGGGTATCGAGGTGAAGGGATAAGTCATGGCCAAGCACGGAAAACGACTGCGCGCGGCGCGTGAAGCCTTTGCCGACAAGGAAAACCTCTCGGTCGAGGACGCGGTGGCCCTGATCAAGGCCAACGCCAGCGCCAAGTTCGACGAAACCGTCGAGGTGGCGCTGAACCTCGGGGTTGACCCGCGCCACGCAGACCAGATGGTGCGCGGCGTGGTCAACCTGCCCAACGGCACCGGCAAGACGGTGCGCGTGGCGGTCTTTGCCCGCGGCCCCAAGGCCGACGAGGCGAAGGAGGCGGGCGCCGATATCGTCGGCGCCGAGGACCTGATGCAGGAAATCCAGGGCGGCAAGATCGACTTCGACCGCTGCATCGCCACCCCGGACATGATGCCGGTCGTCGGGCGGCTGGGGAAGATCCTCGGCCCCCGGAACCTGATGCCCAACCCCAAGGTCGGCACCGTGACCATGGATGTGGCCCAGGCCGTGACCAGCGCCAAGGGCGGGCAGGTCCAGTTCAAGGTCGAAAAGGCGGGCGTGATCCATGCCGGTGTCGGCAAGGTTTCCTTCGCGGCCGACAAGCTGGCCGAGAACATCCGCGCCTTCGTGGATGCGGTGGCCAAGGCCAAGCCCACGGGCGCCAAGGGCGCCTACATGCGCAAGGTCTCGCTCAGTTCGACCATGGGGCCCGGGGTCAGCGTCGACCTGGCTTCGGCGACCGGCAACTGAGCCGATTGCTGCCCGCGTGGCGGGCAGCATTGCACCGAAATCGCCTGCTGACTTTCCTGTGATGGTCAGCGGGCGCAAAAGGCGCGGCCGGGGGGTTGCTCCTTCGGGGCAAACCGACTATGGCCTCGTCGCCTGCGGGTTGATTTCGGTCAGCCCGCAGCTTCGTCCGAGACGGTGGGTGCGCCGGGATTTGCCCGGCGCTTAATTTCCTGCCCGAGACGGGATGCGAGATTTCATTCCCCCGGGGCTTTTCTCGGGCGGTCTTGACCTCGGACCCGATTCGGACCCGATCGCCCCCGCAGGGGGCGGAAACGAGCCGGGGGTCACCCCCCAAACTTGGAGTGAACCGTGGATAGAGCCCAGAAAGAGAAAGTGGTCGAGGAACTCGGCCAGATCTTCGAAAGCTCTGGCGTGGTAGTGGTCGCCCACTACGCAGGCATGACGGTTGCCGAGATGCAGGGCCTGCGCGCAAAGATGCGTGAAGCTGGCGGGTCCGTGCGCGTTGCCAAGAACAGGCTCGCCAAGATCGCCCTGGAAGGAAAGCCCTGCGCAAGCATCGGCTCCCTTCTGACGGGTATGACCGTGCTGACCTATTCCGAGGACCCCGTTGCGGCAGCAAAGGTGGCCGAGGACTTCGCCAAGGACAACAAGAAGTTCGAAATCCTTGGCGGGGCGATGGGCAGCACGGCGCTGGACCCGGCCGGTGTGACGGCCGTGGCCTCGATGCCCTCGCGCGAGGAGCTTATCGCTTCGATCGTGGGTTGCATCGGTGCCCCGGCATCCGGTCTGGCTGGCGCCATTGGCGCACCTGCTTCCAACATCGCGGGCATCCTCTCCACACTGGAGGAGCGGGAAGCCGCTTGAGCAATGTCTGACCTGCGTGGGGTCATTGCACCCGCGCCGGATACCCAACCTGACAGAATGGAACTGAAAAATGGCTGATCTGAAAGCACTTGCCGAGCAAATCGTGAACCTCACGCTGCTCGAAGCCCAGGAACTGAAGACGATCCTGAAGGACGAATACGGCATCGAACCCGCTGCGGGCGGCGCCGTGATGATGGCTGGCCCCGCCGCCGGTGCCGACGCGGCCCCGGCCGAAGAGCAGACCGAATTCGACGTGATCCTTGTCAGCGCAGGCGACAAGAAGATCAACGTGATCAAGGAAGTCCGCGCAATCACCGGCCTGGGCCTGAAGGAGGCCAAGGACATGGTGGAAGCCGGCGGCAAGGCCGTGAAGGAACAGGCTTCGAAGGCCGAGGCCGAGGAAATCAAGAAAAAGCTCGAAGAGGCTGGCGCCAAGGTCGAGCTGAAGTGATCGACCGGGGTGCTGCACGCACCCTGCGTCGCTGACATGGCTGGGCCCGGGGTTTCCCGGGCCCGGCCAAAACTGTTTCTGGACAGGGCTTGTGCGCAACCTGGCGGACAGGCGCAGGGCGGGCGAGCCCTGTCCAGGGGCAGTTGAGGGCTCGGGCGCGATCCGGTGGGACGGATCGCAGGAATGGAGCTCCCCCGTTTCGCAAAGGGCATGACCGGCCGCGGCCCGGCGTCCGGCAGGCCCGCGAAAGATGAAAGGTGACCACGCGCATGGCTCAGAGTTACGTTGGCCAGAAACGTATCCGCAAGATGTTCGGCAAGATCCGCGAAGTGCTGGAAATGCCGAACCTGATCGAGGTTCAGAAATCGTCCTATGACCTGTTCCTGCGCTCCGGCGACGCGGAAGCGCCGCAGGACGGCGAAGGCATCATGGGTGTTTTCCAGTCGGTGTTTCCGATCAAGGATTTCAACGAGACCGCGACGCTGGAATTCGTCAAGTACGAGCTCGAAAAACCGAAATACGATATCGACGAGTGCCAGCAGCGCGACATGACCTATGCCGCGCCGCTGAAGGTGACGCTGCGGCTGATCGTCTTCGATCTGGACGAGGATACCGGCGCCAAGTCCGTGAAAGACATCAAGGAGCAGGATGTCTACATGGGCGACATGCCGCTCATGACCCCGAACGGCACCTTCATCGTCAACGGCACCGAACGCGTGGTGGTCAGCCAGATGCACCGCTCTCCGGGCGTGTTCTATGACCACGACAACGGCAAGACCCATTCCTCGGGCAAGCTGCTGTTCACCTGCCGGATCATTCCCTATCGCGGCTCGTGGCTGGATTTCGAATTCGACGCCAAGGACCAGGTTTTCGCCCGCATCGACCGCCGCCGCAAGCTGCCGGTGACGACGCTGCTGTATGCGCTGGGCATGAATCAGGACTCGATCATGTCGGCCTATTATGACACGGTCGATTACACCTACGTCAAGAACAAGGGCTGGGTCACCCGCTTCTTCCCCGAGCGCGTGCGCGGCACCCGTC
>JAFIEE010000198.1 GCA_020832705.1 Paracoccaceae bacterium | reverse complement strand
TGCGGTTCCGCCATGGCCAGACGGCGCAGCACCTCGGCGATGGCCTGTGCCTCGGCCCGGTCGGTGCGCATGAATTTCAGCCGCGCGGGCGTGGCGTGGAACAGGTCGCGCAACTCCACCACCGTGCCACGCCCCAGCGCCGCGGGGCGCACCGGGCCGGTCCGTCCGGCGGTCACGGTGATCTGCGCGGCCTCGGACGCACCAACCGCGCGCGAGGTCACCGTGAGCCGCCCCACCGCGCCAAGGCTGGCCAGCGCCTCGCCGCGGAAGCCGAAGCTGCGGATGTTGACCAGATCCGAGCCGTCGATCTTCGAGGTTGCGTGCCGGGCCACCGCGAGCGCCAGATCCTCGGGCCAGATGCCGGTGCCGTCGTCGCTGACCCGGATCAGCGCCTTGCCGCCCTCGGCATAGGCCACCTCGATCCGCCGCGCTCCGGCATCAAGCGCGTTCTCCACCAGTTCCTTGACCGCCGACGCCGGCCGCTCCACCACCTCGCCCGCGGCGATGCGGTTGACCGCGGCTTCATCCAGCGGCTGGATGCGCGCCTGCGGTTTGGGGCGGATATTGGGGTCGTGATGGGTCATGCCACAACTGCTAGCATGGGCGCGGGCGTGGCGGCAATGATTCTGGCGCCCCGCTGCCAGACTGCGCCGCGCGGTGCCGTCTTGACGCAGACGGCGCCCGGCGTTACGTCTGCCTGCGAGCGGCGGGTATGGTGTAATGGTAGCGCCCCAGCCTTCCAAGCTGGTCGTGCGGGTTCGATTCCCGCTACCCGCTCCAGTGTTTTCCGGACTTTCTGCGCGCCTTGTTCCGGCGGATGCAGCCCCGGTTCGGGGCGGGGTGCTGCGCCAGACGCCGTGCCCCGCGCGTGCGGCCCCGCCCGGACGCTCCCACGTCACCAACTGGCGCCGAGGCGACTCGGCCCATGGCCCGGCGCAATCGAGTGTCTTTGGACACGCAGGAGGACCATCTGAAGTGATTCCGGTTTCAAGCGCACGAAATGGGGTGTTGGAGTCAAGATCCGCGGTTTGTGGTGACGGATGCCCTGTGGTCGTGGATGCGCAAAGGCTGGCGCTTTCGAGCATCCTTTCACTGCGGTGAAAGATGATCCCGGGCTTGAGGAATATCAGGGCATCGACCGCGCCAGCCCTCTTTCCGGCGTTGTGCAGACCGGAAAACCGTTCGGACACTGCCGCACGTCCCGCCGTCTCCGGACCCGAGTCCGCAGCGACCTCAGTTGCGCAGGAACAGCCCGATGGACGCGTTGGTCCGTGACATGTTGACCGAGTGCCTGCCGGCGCTGCCGCTCCCGCCGGCCGCATAGGTGGTCCGACCGTAGTTGGTCCTCGACAGCTCGCCCCTGATCGTGGTGTTGCGCGTCACGTCATATTCGATGCCTGCGCCAAGAACCCTTCCGGTTACGGATGCGGTGTGATTGCCGAATATCTCCGAAGGGGTCTCGATCGCGATCGTTGCGGTCGCATTGGCCGCCCCGAGGGAACCGTAGAGCCTCAGTTCATCCATCTCGACCCCCATGAGAAGGCGCGCCCCGATTTCGCGGCCAATGCGGAAGGTTTGCGTGTAATCCACGTCAGCGCCAGAGACCCCGGGAAGCGAGGGCATGAAGTATGTATCCGTTTTCCGGGTGGAATTCGAACCCTGGTTCATGAACACCTCGCCGCCGACGAACAGACCCGAAGTCGTCACGTTCCGGGCTCCTGCTGTCAGGCCGAACGCCAGGCGCGAGTCGCCGGCGGGGAAGGTCGCAACGGGCACGCTAGCGCTGAACGACCCGTCGCCTGTGAACGAACTGCTGCTTGCAGTCAGGCCGATGTATCCGGTTGTGGGTGCCTCCACGATCGCCTGAAAGGTTTCCTGGACGACACGGGGCATCACGATAGGATCGAGGAAATTGCCCGACCCGGGCTTGCCTTGTCCCTGTGCGGTTGTCGCCATCAGCGCGCAACCCAGCGACAGAATCAGCATTCTGCGCATCTTAACTACTCCTGCTCTGTGGCCTCGGTTATGTTTTATTTTGCAAATTACAATAACAGGGAGTGCCGATGCAGGCTTTTGATATCCTGACAGTAAATTGAATCTAAATAGATTTTCCGGTCTATCTTGTTGCCTTATCATATCCGCCCGGGGTCTGTGGGCAGTCAGGTTTTCGATTTGGGTTGATTTGAGATTCAGGTTTCCAATACCGAGAGCTGAGTGAGTGATCAGCGGCTCGTTGTGACAGATGCTGTCTGAGAGCGGCTGGCACAGCATCTGCCGGGCAAGGCGCGTGACGCGGGCGTGACGCGGGCGTGACGGCGCAGGACAGCCACCCGCTACGACAGGAAAGATTGCAGCGATGCTGCCAACCTGTTGCGCGTCGCAGCCCGAATCGTGCGACGATGATTGCCCGCAGGCGCTGGAACATATAGTAAACAAAGGTCCGTTTCCTGCCGGTTCCCCGCTGCCATGTCTCACCCGCCCCGGCGTATCCTGTCGCTCTGGCTGCCGCGCTTCGCCTCGGACCGGGTGCTGCGGGCCGCACCTTTGCCGGGGCCCTTCGCGGTCAGCGCCACGCAGGCGGGGGCCGAGCGGCTGGTCTGTGTCAATGTTTCTGCCACGCGCGCCGGGCTGCGCCCCGGCATGGCGCTGGCCGAGGCGCGCGCGCTCTGTCCGGCGCTGCTGACCCGCCCGCATGACCCTGCCGGCTGCGACCGGGCGCTGGCGGCGCTGCGCCGCTGGGCGCTGCGCTACTGTCCCTGGGTCGGGGCCGAGGGCACCGACGGGCTGGTGCTGGACATCACCGGCGCCGCGCATCTGGCAGGGGGGGAGGCGGCGCTGCTGGCCGACCTGCTGGCCCGCACCCGCCGCATGGGCTTTGCCGCGCGCGGCGCCATTGCCGACACGCGCGGCGCGGCCTGGGGGCTGGCGCGGTTCGGCAGGGAGGGCGAAATTGCCCCTGCGGGGCAGGGCGCGGCGGCCATCGGGGCGCTGCCCCTTGCCGCCCTGCGGCTGCAGGACGATGCGCTGGCGGGACTGACCCGGCTGGGCCTGCGGCAGGTGCGCGATCTGGCGGCGCTGCCGCGCGCCTCGCTGGCGCGGCGGTTCGGGCAGGGGGTGCTCTTGCGGCTGGATCAGGCGCGGGGCACAGTGCCCGAACCCGTCATCCCCGAAGCCGAGCCGCCGCCGCTGGCGGTGCGGCTGAGCTTTCCGGACCCCATCGGGCTGCGCGATGACATTGCCGCCGGGCTGATGCGGCTGCTGGAGCGGCTTTGCACCCACCTTGGGGCGGCGCAACGGGGCGCGCGGCGGCTGCGGCTGGAACTCCTGCGCGCCGATGGCACACGGGCCGAGGCGCAGATCGGCCTTGCCCGCCCCATGCGGCACGCCGCCGACATGGCGCCGCTTTTCGACCGTGCGCTGGACGAGATCGACGCCGGCTACGGCATCGACGCGCTGCGCCTGACCGCGCCGGTGACTGAATCCATGTCGGCGGCGCAGATCACCACCGCCGGGCAGGCGCAGGCCGATGCGCTGGGCGACCTGCTGACGCGGCTGGGCAACCGCGTGGGGTTCGACCGGCTGACCCGCTTCCTGCCCGCCGACAGCCATATCCCCGAACGCAGCTTCCTGATCGCCGCCGCCGCCCATGCCGCCCCCGCCCCGCACTGGCCCGTGCCGCCGCCGCGCCCGCTGACGCTTTTCGCCCCCGAGCCACTGGCTGCCCCCACCAGCCCCCGCCCGCCGCGCCGCTTCGTCTGGCGGCGCCGGACGTTCCACCTGGACCACGCAAGCGGCCCGGAGCGGATTACCCCGGAATGGTGGCTGGACGATCCCGCCTGGCGTTCGGGGCTGCGCGACTACTGGCAGGTGGACACGCGCGAAGGCCCGCGCCTGTGGCTGTTCCGCACCCCGCAGGACGGTGGCGGATGGTTCGTGCAGGGGGAATTCGCCTGAGCAGCGCAGGCATTCGGTATCTGGTATCCCATGCGGCCTGTGCAACGCGGCCATTCCGCATCGGCAATGGAATGGTCAGCAGTCATGTCCTATCTTCATGGGCAGGGAGGGGAACGACAGCAAGAAAGAGGCGTTCCTCATGGCTTATATCTCGACCAACAACCGCAGCGCAGCGGCCACCGGCGAAACCCGCACCGCCCTGCGCGACTTCTTCACCGGCCTGGCCAACGGTTTTGCCGCCTATACCGAGCGGCGCGCCCGCACCGGCCAGATGCGGACCCTGAACCGGCTGAGCGACGCGGAACTCGCGCGCATGGGGCTCACCCGCGAGCAGATCCCTTATCATGTCTTCCGCGACCGTTTCGGATACTGATCGACCCCGGTCCGGCGCGTGACGGCTGGCGCGCGGGCACCCGCCCGCGCCCCTGACGCCCCGTCCTGAATTCGGCGTGAAGTCGTTGACATGCTTCCGAATCCGATTGTGCTGTTGCCGGAAAGGCGCCATCGAACGCCCGTCAACCGACTGATTGCATCCGAGGATCGCACATGACCACCGAAGCCGAAATCGCAGCCCTTTTCGACCGCTGGAACGCGGCGCTGCAGACACTGGACCCCGGAACCGTTGCCGCGCGCTACGCCCCCGACGCGGTGCTGCTGCCGACCGTATCGAACCAGGTGCGCCGCACCCCGGCCGAGATCGAGGACTATTTCGTCCAGTTCCTGAAAAAGCGCCCGCATGGCACGATCATCCAGGCGAATATCCGTGTCTTCGGCGATCTGGCCATCGATTCGGGGGTCTATGTCTTCGATCTGACGACCGAGGAGGGCGAAATACAGATGTTGTGTCGCTATACCTTCGTCTATCGCAAGGACGGCGACGACTGGCGCATCATCGAGCATCATTCCTCGTTCATGCCGGAATACACATCGCGCCCCGGTCCGCCCGCCGCAGAAGGCTGAGCCGCGCGGCACGCCCCCAAGCCCATACGCCGCGTCGGCTGCGCATTAACCAGCTTGCCCGGAAATGCGCCACGCCGCGCGCTGCGCAAGACTTCGTTAGGGCGCAGGCGTCATGCTGTGCGGCGGGTGAACGGGCATGGTGCGTGGGGGGTGATGTGTCGGTGGTCAAGCCTTTTCAGCATGTGGAAATGATCGTGGTCGATCGGCACTTGCTGGCGGCGCTGTGTCGCAGGCACGGGCTGCGCAGGGCAGAGGTGCGGATCGCCGGGACGGCGGCGGATATCAGCGCCGAAATGGACCGCATGCAAAGCGTCTATCACCGCGGCGGCGCCGCCGAGATGAGCGCCTGCGCGCAGGCGCTCTCACGGCATGCGGCGGCCATCGGGCTGACAACGCTCGCGCGCGTCACCCGTGACCTGGCGCTTTGTGCCGACAGCGGCGACGGCGTGGCCTTCGCCGCCGTCTGGGCGCGGTTCGAACGGATCGGCGCGCGGTCGGTGCGGATGCTCTGGTCGGCGGCGAACCAACGGATCTGATCGACGGTCACCCGCGCCCGCGCCGCAGCAGTGAACCCGGACAGCGCCCAGCGGCGCGGCAGGATCAGCGCTGTTGCCGACCGCTTCATGCCACTTTCGCCTGCGCGCTTCGGGGAGGCGCGGTCGCACCGGTGATCCGGCAGCGTCTGCTGATCCGCGTGCGTCTGTGCAAGGCGTCCTCGGGCCGTGCCAGCCCGCCGCCCCTCCCGCCGCCCCGCCCGCCGCCCCGCCCGCCGC
>JAFIEE010000197.1 GCA_020832705.1 Paracoccaceae bacterium | reverse complement strand
TGGAGCCTGAGGACCCGGTGGAGCCTGAGGACCCGGTGGAGCCTGAGGACCCGGTGGAGCCTGAGGACCCGGTTGACCCGACCGACCCGGCGGCTCCGGACGACACGCCCGGAGGGGCGCCGTCATCTCCGGGCAGTGGCCCGACAGCCACGCCGCGTGACCGAAACGGGTTGCTCGCGTTCCTGAACGCATTGCGCAATGGTAGCCTTGCACCGCAGCCCGAACGGGAAGCACCGGGTGCCAAGGGCGGGCGGCGTGGCGTTGGTCCGGTCAACATCACCTACTCGATCCGGGGCGAAGACCCTGACGAGCAAGAGGCCGACGGCGAGCAGGAGGAAGACGAACGGTGACAATCACATTGAACCGGGGCGCCCGGATGCGGCGGCATCCACGCGACCAGGCCCTTGCGCTCCTTGCGGCGCTCGGTCTGTCCTGCGGTCCGGCGCTGGCCCAGTCGGAGCTGACCGCCGCCGAGGCCGCCGCCGCCGCAGCCGCTGCCGCCGCGCAGGCCGAGGCGCAACCTGCGCCTGCGCCCGCCCCGGCCCCGCCGCGGGTGCGCAGCATCCGCCTGGGGGCGTCGGCGTATCTGCCCGCCGCCGCTATCGACGCGGCCGCGCGGCCCTTTGTCGGGCAGGTGCTGGACAACCGGACACTCGCGGCGCTGCTCGATGCGCTGGGCGGGCTCTACGATGCCGAGGGGATCGCGCTGGCCACACCGGTGATCGAAGCGGTGGATGCCGCGCGCGGTGAGGTGCGGGTCGGCTTTGTCGAAGCCCGGCTTGGACAGGTGCGCGTGCGCAGCGAGACGGTCAGCGACACCTATCTGGCCTATCGTCTGAACCTGACCCCAGGGGCGCTGGCAGACAACCGGGTGATCGCCGAACGGCTGGAGCGGTTGACAGCGACCGACGGGATGCTGCTGGACGCCGATTTCGCCCCCGGGGCCGCGTCCGGCGAAACCGATCTGGTGGTCGCCGCCGAGGCAGGTCCGCCAGTCACCACCACCGTGTCGCTGGACAGTTACGGCAGTCGCGGCAACGGGCGCTACCGGCTGGGCGTCAACACCCGCATATCCAGCCTGACCGGGTTCAACGACCCGCTGACGCTGGGCGTGACCCTGCGCGAAGGCGCGCGCAACCTGTCGCTGGGCTACGGGCGGGTCGTGCATCCGGACGGCACGCGGCTGTCGCTGTCACTGGAGGCCGGGCGCACCCGCAATGTGCAGGGCACCGATCTGCGCGGGCGGACGTTCTTCGCGGGCGCGGGGCTGTCGCATCCGGTTATCGCCACCGCCGAACGCACTCTGAGCGCCAACGCGCTGGTGCAGCATTTCCGCGAGGATTCGACTCTCGTTGGCGTGCGCACCCTGGATCAGCGCGGCTGGGTGCTGTCGGTGGGGGTCAGCGGAAGCCGGTTCGGGGATCTCTGGGCGCTGGCCGGGGGCGCTGATCTGCAGGTCGGCCGCTATACCGATCACGTGGCCGACGAAAGCCGCCGCTTTTCGGCGCTCAGCGTCAACGGCGAGATATCGCATGCCCTGTTCGGGGGGCGCGCCACGGGCAGCCTGTCGATGAGCGGCCAGCTTGCCCTGCGCGAGACGATGCCCGCGCCGTATGCGTTCACCGTGACCTCGGCCTTTGCGGTGCGCGGCTATCCTTCGGGGGCGCTGTCCGGGGACAGCGGGTTGTGGGTGCGCGGGCAGATCGAGTCGCGCGAGGCCGTCCGGCCCGGCGCGGGGCAGATCGCTCTGGTGCCCTTTGCCTTCATCGACGCCGGTGTGGCCTATGACCGCGACGGCGGCGCCCATGTGTTGCGCGGGCGCGCCGGGTCGGCGGGCCTGGGCATTTCCTTCGGGTTTGGCGACGCGACCTCGGGAGAGGTGTTCGTGGCGCGACCGCTGCGGGATCTGCCGGGGCAGGTGCGCAACCGCCTGTGGGTCGAGGCCGGGCTGCGGCACCGCTTCTGACGCGGCGTGATCGGGTGCGGGCGGGGGCATGAGGGCTGCGCCGCCGTGCCCGTGGATGCCGTGCCCGTGGATGCCGTGCCCGTGGATGCCGCGCGGCGTTCGGGTCCGGGGTGCGAAAAGCGCCTGCTCCCCGCCCCCCCCGGCCCCCGCTGGCCCTGCGCCGGCGCGGCCGGGCGGGCCGCCCCCCCGGGCCGGATATCCGCCGAAGCGCGTGACGGAGGGGGCGTCATGCCGCCTCTGGCAGCTCGGGTCCAGCGGGCGCCGCACGATGATCGGGCCTGCGAAGCGATTGACCGGATGGCGTAGCGCAAGGCGCGGGTCATGGGGGTCAGCCGGGGCTGGGCGCGTCGGTCCGGGCCAACAGCCATGCGCCAGTGGCAGGAAGACCGACAGGCACGCGCCGCCCCGCAGCGCGCGCCTGCGCGCGCTGCCCGGCCCAACGGGATGACGGACGCGGCAGCGGACGGAAGACGGGCGGGAGCGCCCCGCACCGGGTTTGCGCCGGGCAGGCGGGGGATCTCGACTGGCGCCGCGCCGTTCCCGGCAGTCCTGAACCGGAAGCGCGCTCAGCCATCGCCGCAGGCTGCCAGTGCCTCCCACGCCCGGGTCAGACCCATGAGCGATACCGGTGCGGCCAGCACCGGGCTTGAGGGCAGCGGGCGGAAACCCACGGTGATCCGGGTCCCGCGCTTGAGCGCATGCAACGCCGCCTGATCCAGCTCGGCCACGGCAAGGCAGGTGTCAGGGGTGCAGAACTGCCATTCCAGCGCCCGTTCCGGTGTGCCGGGGCCGTGGATATAGGCCACCCTGTCGCGAAGGCTGGCGCCCACCGGCACCTCGACCGCCATCAGCGCGCCCTCCGCCCCGCGCGCCGACAGCGATACCGCCACCAGCAACGTCCCGGTGCTGCGCAACAGCACGCGGGTGCTGACGGTGCAGGCGTTTCCGTCGCGGTCCAGGGTCCAGTCGCGGAACTCCTGCGCCGGTGCGGTGCCTGCCATGAAAGCGGCCGCGATCATCAGGCCGCCCGCGCACAAGCCCAGCCAGCGGCGCCAGCACGCCGACCCGGCACCCGCCCGAGCGGCAGGCATCGGCGCCGCGTCCGTGCGCGGATGCCGGGCGAGCAGCCTTGTCCGGATGGCAGCGGGTCCCATTACGCAAGATTGCGCGAAATCGGGGGCGAAATCCATGCTCTTGGCGCAGACCGCGTGCCGCGTGTGCTGGGTCGGCAAGGCACCCGTAGCCCGAGCTGCGGTCCCGCATGGGGCAAGCGGCGGCTTGCGGCGGTCGGCCATGGGGCCGCTTTGGGTCTCCGACGCCCGCCGGGCCGCGCAGCTCCTGTTGCGTGGTATCTGTCCCGCACGTGCCGGCGCGCGCGTCGCCATTGCACACGCCGCCCCGTCGCGGTCCGTCAGGCCGAAAGCCGCGCGATGCGCGCGCCGCCCTGCCAGACGCCGCGCAGGGTCCAGTCCGGGGCCAGATGGACCAGATCGGCGCGCGCCCCCGGCGTCAACCGACCGCTTGCGGGCGCCCCGATCACCTCGGCCGGGATGCGGCTGGCCATGGCCAGCGCAAGGGCCGGGTCCACGCCCAGCCGCGCCAGATGCGCCAGCGACTGCGGCAGCGAGATGTCGGCGCCCGCAAGCGTCCCGTCCTCGAGCGTCAGCCGACCATCGCGGCGCAGCACGCGCCGCCCGCCCAGGTCGAAGGCATCGGCCGCGGTTCCCGCAACCGCCATGGCATCCGAGACGAGGAACAGCGCGTCCGGGGCCTTCATGGCCAGCGCCACGCGCAGCGCGTCCTCGGCCACATGCACGCCATCGGCGATGATCCCGGCCCGCAGCGGGCCGGTCAGCACCGCGCCCACCAGCCCCGGCGCGCGCGCCGCCAGCGGTCCCATGGCATTGAACAGATGCGTGGCGCAGGTGGCCCCTGCGGCACTGGCCGCATGCGCGGCCTCGGCACTGCAGCCGCTATGACCGAGGCTGACCACGACCCCCGCCGCCACCAGCCGCGCGATCTGCGCGCGGCTCACTGCTTCGGGCGCCACCGTGACCATCAACGCGGGCAGGCACGCGGTCGCACGCTCCAGCAGCGCCAGGTCGCTGTCGGACATGGGGCGGATCAGGGCCGGGTCATGGGCGCCGGCGCGGCCGGGGTCCAGATGCGGGCCCTCCAGATGCAGCCCGCCGAACCCCGCGATCCCGGCGCGGGTGGCGGCCATTCCGGCCTCGATCACCTGCACCGTCACCTCCGGGCGGTCGGTGATCAGCGTGGGCAGGATCAGCGTGGCGCCCAGCCGGGCGTGGGCCGCGCAGATGCGTTCCAGCATCCTGGCATCGGCGCCCGCGCCCAGCATCACACCGTCGCCGCCGTTGACCTGCAGATCCACAAGCCCTGGCGCAAGGATGCCCGCGCCGAGGTCGCGCACCGCCACCCCCTGCGCCCGCGCTTCGGCCAGGTCCAGAAGCGCGGCGATCTCCGGTCCATCGACCGCCACCGCCACCCCCGTGCGCAGCGCCCTGCCGTCGAACACCTGGCCCGCCGTGAATGCCTCCGTCATCGCCGCTGCCCCGCCTGCGCCTGCGATGAGCCAGGCGCCCCCGCCACGCCACTCGCGTTGTCTTCGCCTGCCAGCGACGGTTGTCGCGCCAGCCACAGCGCCCCGTCCAGCGCCGTGCCCCGTGGTGCAACGGCCCGCATGCGGCCGCCATGACGGCGCAGGATACGGGCCAGAAGCACCGGCCCCAGCCCGCCCAGGCCCGCGACCGGCAGGTCCGGCGCCCGGGTCTGCAGCCGCGCGATGGCCCGGGTCAGCCAGCCGCAACCCTCGTCCAGGATCGCGGTGGCCACGGGGCAGCCCGCGCCTTCGGCCTTCAGCACCAGCGGCGCCAGCGCGGCGAATCCGGCAGGGCGGGACTGCGCGGCAAAGGCGATCATCGCGCCCGGCGTGCCGAACCGCGCCAGCACCCGGTCCACCAGCGCGCCCTGCGGGCCCAGCCCGTCGCACGCATGCAGCGTGCGGCGCAGTGCCTCGCGCCCGATCCAGGCGCCGCTGCCTTCATCCCCCAGCACGAAGCCATGCCCGCCCAGCCGACACACGCGCCCGCCCCGCAGCGAGGCCACCACCGACCCGGTGCCGACCGCCAGCACGATCCCGTCGTCGTCCCCGAAAGCGCCCCTGAGCGCAATCTCCACATCGCCCAGCACCGCAACCTGACCGAACGGCAGAGCGGCGCGCAGCCGGTCGATGACCGGGGCTTCGGCTTCCGCGGCGCCGGCCAGCCCCAGCACCACCCGCACCGGACCGTCCGCGGCGACCGCATCCAGCGCTTTCGCGGCGTCCGTGCAGCGGGCCAGCATGGCTGCGATCTCGCGCATCGTGCCTTCAGGGTCGCTGATCAGGTTCGCGGGCCCGCCATGCAGAACCTCGGCGCGCCGCCCGTCGGCCAGCATCGCCTGCGCCCGGCACCCGCTGCCGCCACCGTCCAGCCCGATCAACACGCCCATGCGCCGCCCTTCCCTCGCCGCTCCGCTGCCGGTTCATTCAGCGCCTGCCGGGCGGCGGGCGTCAAGCCCCGGACGCCTGACGCCAGGCGTGCGGATGGCTGGACAGCTGCGGCCCGCTGCTTCATCTTGCCGGAAATACTCCGGGGGAGTCCCCGCAACGCGGGGACGGGGGCAGAGCCCCCCCCCACAGAGCCACCCCCCACCGACGCCACACCAGCCCCCGCCCCCCGCGCTGCCCACCCACCCCCGCGCCCAGAC
>JAFIEE010000196.1 GCA_020832705.1 Paracoccaceae bacterium | reverse complement strand
GCACGCCCCCCGCCCCTGCGCCAGCAGGGGCAGCGCCGCCGAAGGGTGTCGGGGCGGGCGGGTGGGCGACACCCTGAGGCGGCGCTTTTCCCGATAGCCGCCGGGCTCAGAGCGTCGGCAACGCGCCCAGCGGGAACGGGCCAAGGTAGAGCGTGCCCCGATCGGCTGTCAGCGGCAGGGTGATCGTGGCCGCGTCGCCATCCTCGCGCGCCAGCCCCGACAGCAGCCCGGTGATCAGCGGATCGGCGCCCGCGTCCCAGACCCCGGCGGCGCGCGCGCCCTCCATCAGCCGCTCCCATTCGGTCACCGTCACCGCCATCTCGCCCGAAATCAGGCCCGCCGCATCTGCCCGAAGCGCCCCTTCGGCATGCACCGTCACCGCGCCCCATTCGGCGCGGCCCGCGCGCACCTCCAGCCCGCGCACCCGCGCCGAAGGACCGCCCCCGACATCGAGTGGCCGGTCGAAACGGATCACCGCGTCCAGGTGCAGCCTTGCCACCTCTGCCGGAAGCGCGCCCGCAGGATCGGCCAGCGCCAACGCCTCGGGCGGCAGGCGCAGGCCCAGAACCTCGATACCCAGTTCATGGGCCAGCGGATCATCGTCCAGCTTTCGGCTGGCGATGCGGACCGTGTCGGCCTGCAGCGCCTCGCCCGTGATCCCGCGCGCGCGCAATGCCTCGATCACCAGCGTCGCCCGGTCCAGTTCCGGCTGCCCCGAAACCTGTGTGACCAGACTGGCGCGCATGTCCGAGCTGCTGATCGCCCAGTCGGTGCCGTTGAGGCGCAGGCTCTGATCATGCGGAAACACCGCGATCATGTGGTGCGGCTTGTAGCTGAGCGCGAAGACCTGCGCAAAGGGCGCGGTCCAGCCGAGCGCGGGCGACTCATAAGCAGGACGGGTCAGCGTCAGGTCGAACCGGTTGGGAAAGCCACGCACCCGCACGTTTTCGGCGCTCGCCTCCGGGGTCGCCGCGATCCAGTCGCCCACCGTGCGCTCCAGCGCCCGCGAGCCAAAGGCCCAGTAGCCGCCCCAGGCCAGGAACGCCACGATGATTCCGATCAGCAGCCCCCGCAGCATTGCCCGTCCCCGATCTTGCCCGACCCGTTTCGCCCGCCCGATGTCGCGCGCAACTTTTTCGCGCGCCCCGTTTCGCGCGCCCCGTTTCGCGCAAACGTCCCTTTTCCCGCCGCGCGTGATGGTGTTTACACCCTTCGCAGGCAAGAGGGCCAGTCACATGAGCAAGAGCGCTTCGGTTTGGGTTTTCGGCTACGGGTCGCTGGTGTGGAATCCGGGCTTTGCCTATGCCTCGGCGCAGGTGGCGCGGCTGCGGGGCTTCCGGCGATCGTTCTGCATGCGCTCGATCCACCACCGCGGGACCGAGGCCGCGCCGGGGCTGGTGCTGGCGCTCGATGCCGCCGAGGCCACCTGCGAAGGGCTGGCCTTCGAGATCCCGGCCCGGATCGCCCCTGAAACGCTGGAATACCTGCGCGCGCGCGAACTGATCTCGGCGGCCTATCTGGAAACGCTGCAGCCGCTGGCGCTGGCGGACGGGCGGCAGGTCGCGGCGGTGACCTATGTGATCGACCGCGACCACGTCCAGTATTGCGGCGGCCTCCCGCTCGAGGAACAGGCCCGCATCATCGCCCGCGCGCATGGCGGGCGGGGGCCGAACGCCGAATACCTGTTCAACACCGCCGCGCATCTGGCCGAACTGGGCCTGCAGGACCCGGAACTGGACTGGCTGGCAGGCCGCGTGCGGGTGCTGCTGTCGGGGCCGGACCCGGTCTGAACCGCCCGCGCGCGGCAAAAACCGCGGCAGAATTGCAGCATCTGCGTCGAACCGGTCCCGGCGGCATCCCCCGGGGCCAAAAGTCATTTGGCAAGCCCGGACCCCGCCACTATGCTGCGCAGCAAAACAGAGCAGGAACGCGACCGCATGGCCAGACCGTCAATCGGGGCCACAACGCAATTCACCCAGCCCGTCCGCCAGCTTGTGACCATGCTCACGGTGCTGGTGCTGGTGGGTGTGGGCACGTGGTTCCTGTTTCCGCGCGTCTCGGGCGTGTTTCTGGCAAACATCTGGCTCAACGGGTTCATCTTCCTTGTCTTCCTGATCGGGGTCGGCGCGACCTTCTGGCAGGTGTTCCAGTTGCGCCGCTCGGTAATCTGGATCGAGGGATTCGCCGCCGAGACGCCGGGCCATCAGGTCACCATCGCGCCGCGCCTGCTGGCCCCGCTGGCCGCGCTGCTGCGCTCGCGCGGGCGCGGCAGCCATATCAGCGCCACCTCCGCGGGGTCCATCCTCGACTCGGTGGCGACACGGATCGAGGAACAGCGCGACATCACCCGCTATCTGGTCAGCCTGCTGATCTTCCTCGGGCTGCTGGGGACGTTCTACGGGCTGGCGATCACGGTGCCGGCGGTGGTGGAAACCATCCGCTCGCTGGCACCGGCCGAGGATGAGGCCGGGATCATTGTCTTCGACCGGCTGATGACCGGGCTGGAAGCGCAGCTTGGCGGCATGGGCACGGCGTTTTCCTCCTCGCTGCTGGGGCTGGCGGGGTCGCTGGTGGTCGGGCTGCTGGAGCTTTTCGCCGGACACGGGCAGAACCGGTTCTACCGCGAGCTTGAGGAATGGCTGTCGTCGATCACCCGGCTGGGCACCGCCAGCACCGACCCGGGCGAAGGCGCGGCGGGGGACATGGGCGCCATGGTCGCGGTGCTGGACGCCATGGCCGAGCAGATGGAGGCCATGCGCCGCCAGCAGCAGCAGGCCGACAGCGAGCGTGTGGCGCTGGATCAGGGGCTTGGCTATCTGGCCGAGGCCGTCGACCGGCTGGCCCAGACCAGTGCCGCGCCCCCGGTCGCCCCGCAGACCGAAGCCGCGCTGGAACGCATCGCCGCCGCGCAGGAGCAGATCATTGCCCTGATGCGCCGCGACGCGGAAGAAGGCGGCCCGCACATCGAGGCCGAAACCCGCCTGCGGTTGCGCTCGATCGACCTGCAACTGCTGCAACTGCTTGAAGAAATCTCGGCCGGACGACAGGAATCCATGGCCGACCTGCGCACCGATCTGGCCACGCTGACGGCGGCGGTGCGGCAATTGTCGCGCTCCATCCCGGCGGTGCGCGGCCGGGAGGGTTAGGGCCATGGCGCTCGCCCGGCGCACCGGACAACGCGCGGTCAGCGGCAGCATCTGGCCGGGTTTCGTGGATGCGATGACGGCGCTTCTGCTGGTGCTGATGTTCGTTCTGTCGATCTTCATGATCGTGCAGTTCGTCCTGCGCGAGACCATCGACACCCAGGACACCGAACTGCAGGGGCTGGCGGCGCAGATTTCCAGCCTGTCCGACGCACTTGGCCTGTCGCAGGCGCGGGTGGCCAGTCTGGAAGGCGAGGTGGCAGGGCTGGAGGGCGATCTGGCCGCAGCGCGCCAAACCGCAAGCGCCCAGGCCACGCAGATCGCCGCGCTGACCCGGACGCTGCAGAGCCGCGAAGCCGACCTCGCCGAGGCCCGCGCCGACATCACCGCCTTCGAGGCGCAGGTGGCCGCACTGATCGGCGAACGCGACCAGGCGCTGGCAACAGGCGCGGCACTGGCGGCGGATGTGGCCGAACTGGAAGCCGCGCAGGCGGTGCTGATCTCGGAGCAGGAAGCGCTGCAGATGGCCCTGGCGGCGATGCGCGACGAACGCGACGCCGAGGCCGAGGCGGCGCGGCTGGCCGCTGCCCAGCGCGCGGCGGTCGAGGCCGCGCTGGCGGCCATGCAGGCAGAGGCCGCCGAGCGCGAAGCCTCGCTTGCGGCCCTGACGGCGGACCTGGCGCGCGCGGAAGCCGCGCGCGCCGATGTGCAGGCCGATCTGGTTGCAGCGCTTGACCGTCTGGCCCAAGGCGAGGCCGCGCTGGAGGAAACCGAGGCCCGCGCGCGCAGCCTCGAGACCGACCTGATCGACATGGCCGCACGGCTGCGCGCCTCCGAAACCCTGCGCGAGACCGCCGCCGCGCGGCTGGCCAGCGCCGAGGAAGACCTGATCGTCGCCGCCGACCGCCTGCGCGATGTCGAGGCCGACCGCGCCGCAGCGATCGAGGCCGCGCTGCTGGCGGCGGCGGAGCGGGACGCCTCCGCCGCCGATATCGAAACGCTGCGCGCGCAACTGGCCGCGCTGCAGGAGGAGCTGGGCGCCGAGGAAGCGGCGCGGCTGGCGGCGCTGGCGGCGGCGGCCGAGTTGCGGGCGCGGCTGGCCGAGACCGAAGCGCAGGTGGCCACCGACGAGGCCACGCGCCTGGCCGCGCTGGCCGCGGCCGAGGAATTGCGCGACCGGCTGGCCGAAACCGAAGCGCAGCTTGACGCGGCCGAGGCCGCGCGGCTGGCCAACCGTGCCGCCGCCGAGGACTTGCGCGCGCGCCTCGCGGATACCGAAGCGCAGCTTGATGACGCCGAGGCCGCGCGGCTGGCGGCGCTGGCCGCCGCCGAAGACCTGCGCGAACGCCTGGGCGCCACCGCGGACGCCATGTCGGAAGCCGAAGCCGCACGGCTGGCCGAAGCCGCGGCGGCGCAGGCCCTGCGCGAACGGCTGGCCGAGGCGGACGCGGCGCTGTCGGACGCGGAAGCCGCACGTCTGGCCGACGCGGCAGCAGCGCAGGCCCTGCGCGAACGGCTGGAAGGCGCCGACGCGGAACTGACCGCCATGACGCTGGCGCTGGAGGAGCAGCGCCGCCGCGCCGAGGACACGCTCTCGATGCTGGCCGCCGCCGAAATGGCCCGCGCCCGCGCCGAGGAGATCGCCCGGGACGAAATCGGCGAACGCGAACGGCAGGCGGCGCTGGCCGCGCTGGCGCAGCGGGAACTGGCCGAGGCCGAGGAGATGGCCGCCGCCGACCGGCGTCGGCTGGCGCTGCTGAACCAGCAGGTGGAACAACTGGCCGAGCAGGTGGCCAGCCTGCAGGACCTGCTGGGCGATGTACGCCGCCGCGAGGCCGCGGCACAGGTGCAGATCGAAAGCCTGGGCGAAGACCTGAATCTGGCGCTGATGCGGCTGGCCGCCGAGGAAAGCCGCCGCGCGGCGCTGGAAGAGGCCGAACGCCTCCGGCTGGAGGCGGAGCGCGACGAACTGGAGCGCTACCGCTCCGAATTCTTCGGCCTGTTGCGCGATGTGCTGGGCGGGCGCGACGGGATCGAGATCGTTGGCGACCGCTTCGTCTTCTCGTCCGAGGTGCTGTTCGATCTGGGCTCGGCCGATCTGGCCGACGGCGGGCGGGCGCAGATCGCCAATGTGGTGGGGCTGCTGCGCGAGATCGCCGAAGACATACCGCCCAGCATCGACTGGGTACTGCGGGTGGACGGGCACACCGACAACGTGCCCATCACGCCGGGCGGGCGGTTCGCCGACAACTGGGAACTCAGCCAGGCGCGGGCGCTGTCGGTGGTGCGCTTCATGATCGATGACCTTGATTTCCCCCCCGCGCGGCTCGCGGCAGCGGGGTTCGGCGAATACCGCCCCGTGGACCCGCGCAACACCCCCGAGGCCCGCGCGCTGAACCGCCGGATCGAACTGAAGCTGACCGAGCGATGAGCGCCGCGCGCCCGCCGCGCGCCCGCCGCGCGCGATAACGGCCACGCGATAACGGCCACGCGATAACGGCCACGCGATAACGGCCACGCAATGCCGACCAAGCGACCGGAAGAAGCGCCCGCTCAGCGCCCCGCCCGCCCGCCCATGGCGCTTCGCGGGCGCCGACCGGCGCACATGCGCCGGTC
>JAFIEE010000014.1 GCA_020832705.1 Paracoccaceae bacterium | reverse complement strand
GGGGTTTAAAACCCCCGGGCCGGCTGCCGCATTGCTTCCGGCCCTAGCCAATTTATAAAATGCGCCGCACCCGCCTGCGCCGCGGATGGCGCTACCGCCAGCGCCGCCGCAGGCGCGACCGACAGCGCCGCCGCAGGCGCGACCGACAGCGCCGCCAGCGCCACCAGCGGCAGCACCGCCGCCCAGAGCCACGCCCGCAGCCGCTCGGCCCGCCAGGCGCCGGTGAGCGCGCCCACCTGCGCAAAGGCATGCCCCGCCCGCACCGCACGGCGCCAGAATGCGCCCAGCCGCTGCATGTTCAGGTCATGGGTGGCCATGTCGCGGGCCAGCGGCGCCACCTCCCAGCCCGCCGCGCGCAGCCGGTCGCAGAACTCGCCTTCCTCCCCCGCGATCAGGTCGGCGCGGAACCCGCCCGCCGCCAGGAGCGGCGCATACCGGCCCAGGAACACGCCGGTAAAGCTGTCGCCGCGCGCCACCACCGTTGCCCATTCGTGGTCCTGCATCCGGTTGTAGACCGTTGCCTCCGGCGCTTCCTCGCGCACCCGGCCAAACACGGCAGCCAGATCGCCCCGCGCCGACAACGCCGCCCGCCCCGCGCCGATCCACCCCGGCACAAGCACGCAATCTCCATCGACCAGTTGCACGAATTCGGGCGGATCGTCGGCCAGCGCCTGCAGGCCCGCGTTGCGCGCCCGCGCGGCGCTCAGCGGCGGCGCCAGCGCCACCACCGCATCCGCCCCCGCCGCCCGCGCCACCGCCACGCTGTCATCGCGCGAGGCGCTGTCCACATAGACCACGCGGCGCACATCGGCGCGCAGCGCGGCGATGGCCGCGCCCAGCCGTGCGCCTTCGTTCCGGCCGATCACCACTGCGTCCACATCGCCCTGCATCGTGCCCTGCATCCGCCCTCCTGCCGCTTGCCATAGCATGGATAGCGCGCAATCGCGGCAGGCTCTGGGCAAGCGGGCGAATTTGTGCTGGATTACGCCCCGTCACCCTTGGGAGAAGCCCGCAATGACCCGTGCACAGATCATCGGCTGGGCCCATACCTGCTTCGGCAAGGCCGAGGCGCCCGACACCGAATCGCTCATGGCCGAGGCGCTGCCGCAGGCGCTGGCGCATGCCGGGGTCGGGGCCGGGGATGTCGACGGCCTGTTTGTCGGCGTCTTCAACAACGGGTTCGCGCAGCAGGACTTTCAGGCCGCACTTGTGGCCATGGGCGAGGACCGGCTGCGCCATACACCCGCTGTCCGGTTCGAAAACGCCTGCGCCACCGGCTCGGCGGCACTTCACGGAGCGCTGGATTTTCTGGATGCCGGGCGCGGGCAGGTGGCCGTGGTCATCGGCGCCGAGAAGATGACCGCCACCCCCACCGCGCAGGTGGGTGACATCCTGCTCGGTGCGTCCTACGTGGCCGAGGAGGCAGCGGTCGCGGGCGGGTTCGCGGGGCTTTTCGGACAGATCGCGCAAAGCTATTTTCAGCGCCACGGCGACCAGTCCGAAGCACTGGCCATGATCGCCGCCAAGAACCACGCCAATGGCACGGCCAACCCTTACGCGCACATGCGCAAGGATTTCGGCGTGGAATTCTGCAACACCCCGTCCGACAGGAACCCCCGCGTGGCCGGGCCGCTGCGGCGCACGGATTGCTCGCTGATCTCGGACGGCGCGGCGGTTCTGGTGCTGGCGGCACCCGAGGCAGCGGCGGGCGCCTCGCGCGCCATCAGCTTCCGCGCGCGGGTGCAGGCGAACGACATTCTTGCCATGTCGCGCCGTGACGTTCTGGCCTTCGAAGGCGCGCGCCGCGCCTGGACCGGGGCGCTGGGGCAGGCGGGGATGACACTGAACGATCTGGCGCTGGTGGAAACGCATGACTGTTTCACCATCGCCGAATTGCTGGAATACGAGGCCATGGGCCTGACCGCCCCCGGACAGGGGGCGCGGGCCATCCGCGATGGTGAGGTGGCCCGCGACGGGCGGCTGCCGGTGAACCCCTCGGGCGGGCTGAAGTCCAGGGGCCACCCCATCGGCGCCACCGGGGTCTCCATGCACGTCATGGCCGCGATGCAGGTCGCGGGCGAGGCCGGGGAGATGCAGATTCCCGGCGCCACCACCGCAGGCGTGTTCAACATGGGCGGCGTGGCGGTGGCGAATTACTGTTCGATCCTGGAGCGCGTGGCATGAGCGCCGCGCCGGTCAGCACGCGGGTCATGAACCTGGCCACGCTCCTGACCCAGACCGCGCGGCGGCTGGGGCCGGATCTGGCGCTGGTCTGGGGGGATCTCCGCTTGAGTTGGGCAGAGCTCGAGGCCCGCGCTTGCGCCTTTGCCGCCGCACTGCAGGGGTTGGGGGTGGCCAGGGGCGACCGGGTGCTGGTCCATTCGTCCAACAACACCCGGATGATCGAGGCCATGTTCGCCTGCTGGCGGCTGGGCGCCGTCTGGGTGCCCGCGAATTACCGGCTTGCGCCTGCCGAGCTGGCCGGGCTGGCCGAAACCGCCGGGCCGAAGGCGCTGATCGTCCACGCGAGCTTTCCGGACCACGCGCGCGCCTGCGCCGGGCTGGTGGACCTGACCGTGACGATCGGGGCGGGCGGCGAAAACGACTTCGACGCGCTGGTGGCCGCCCACATGGGGCAGGCGCCCGAAGCCGTGGCTGTGGACCGGGACACGCCTGCGTGGTTCTTCTTCACCTCGGGCACCACCGGGCGGCCCAAGGCGGCGGTGCTGACCCATGGGCAACTGGCCTTCGTGCTGACCAACCACATGTGCGACCTGATGCCCGACAGCGGTCCGGGCGATGCCTCGCTGGTGGTGGCGCCCTTGTCGCATGGGGCGGGGGTGCATTTGCTGGGGCAGGTGGCCAAGGGGGTCAAGACCGTGCTGCCGCCCGGCACCGGCTTTGATCCGGCGGTGATCTGGCAACTGGTGCAGGACTGGCGCATCACCAACGCCTTCACCGTGCCGACCATCGTCAAGCGGCTGGTGGAACACCCGGCGGTGGACCGCTTCGACCATTCCAGCCTGCGCCATGTCATCTACGCGGGCGCGCCGATGTATCGCGCCGACCAGATCCGCGCGCTGGAAAAGCTTGGCCCCGTGCTGGTGCAGTATTTCGGGCTGGGCGAGGTTACGGGCAACATCACCGTCCTGCCGCCCGTGCACCATTCCACCGATGACACGCAGATGCGGCTGGGCACCTGCGGCTTTGCCCGCACCGGGATGGAGGTGCAGGTTCAGGACGACAGCGGCCGCGCCCTGGGGCCGGGCGAGACCGGCGAGATCTGCGTGATCGGCCCCGCCGTGTTCGCAGGCTATCACGATAACCCCGAGGCCAACGCCAAATCCTTTCGCCACGGCTGGTTCCGCACCGGCGATCTGGGCCATATGGATGCCGAGGGCTTTGTCTATCTGACCGGGCGGGCCTCGGACATGTTCATCTCGGGCGGCTCCAACATCTCCCCGCGCGAGATCGAGGAAGTGATCCTGCGCGTCCCCGGCGTGTCGGAATGTGCGGTGCTGGGCGTGCCGGACCCGGAGTGGGGCGAGGTGGGGCTGGCCGTGGTGGTCCCCGAACCCGGCGCGACGGTGGAGCCGGACGCAGTGCGCGCCGCCATCGCCCCGCAGCTTGCGCGCTACAAGCTGCCGAAATCCGTGGTGGTCTGGGCGGAACTGCCGAAATCCGGCTATGGCAAGGTCACGAAAAAGCTGATCCGCGCCGAACTGGAGCGGCGCGGGCAATGGCCCGGATTCGAGGGCGCAGCATGATCCGGACACTGGACCACCCCGGCCCGCCAACGGCAGAGCGGATCACCGCCCTGCCCTGCGCGGCAACCCAGCTGGACCTGCCGCTACCTGCGGGCGTGCCGCTGCCGGACGCATTGGCGCGGGCCGCCGAGGCGGCGGGCATCAGCGCCGCGTGGCTGGAACTGACGGATGCGACCATGGCGCGGCTGGACCATCTGCGCCCCGGGCCGGACCCTTCGCGCCAGCACGCGGCCTGGTATGACGGGCCGCACGCGGCCCCCGGTGCGTCGCTGATCCGGCTGGGGCTTCACCTTGGCCGCCGCAATGGCGCGCCCTGGCTGCACGGACACGGGATATGGGCCGGGCCGCGCGGGATCGGCGGCGGGCATGTGGTGCCGGACGGCGTGGTGCTGGCGGAACCGGCCACCGCGCGCGGCTGGGCGCTCGACGGCGCGCGGCTGGAGGTGGCGCCGGACCCGGAAACCCGGTTCGACCTGTTCCAGCCGGTGCCGACCGAAGCCGCCGACGCCGCCGATGCGGTGCTTGTGACGCTGCGGCCCAACCAGGATTTGACCGAGGCGCTGGAGGCGGCTGCAGCGGCGCACGGGATCGACGCGGGCACGCTGCATGGGCTCGGCAGCCTGGTCGCGCCCAGGTTCCTGCAGGGCGCCGAAGACAGTTTCGCCACCGAGATCCTGATCACCGAAGGCTGGATCGAGGATGGGCGCGCCTATCTGAACGCCGCGGTGGTGGGGTTCGGCGGGCGGGTATCGGTGGCGCCGTTGGCGCGTGGCGGCTGCGGGGTCTGCGTGACCTGCGAGGTGCTGATCCGGCGCGCAGGGCGCGCGGCGACATAGCACACAGGCGCCACGGCAGTTCCGCGCGCGCCGCGCAGACTGTCGCAAAAGGGCAACATTCGCGCCCTTGCCGCCAGACATGACGCCCGGTCAGTCTCCGTCAGGACGGTCTTTGCGGTATCGTTTCAGAAGGTCGCGCTGGAGGGGCGCGGAGGTGCGGAGGGTCTCTGGATGATCAGGACATGTTTTTCTGCGGCAGCGCTGGCGGTCGCGGGGGCGGGAGCGGCATCGGCAGGCGGCGTGGAGCGCTCGGCGCAATCCATGGCGATCCTGTTCGAGCGGGGCAATTACGTGGAATTCGGGCTGAGCCACAGCCGACCGAGCGTGAGTGGCGTTGCTCCGGCGATGCTCGGCGGGGCGGGGTCAGGCAACATGGCGCGGTCCTTCACGACCTATAATCTTGGCATCAAGGGCGACCTGTCGGCCGATCTGTCCTATGCCTTCATCATCGATGAACCGATCGGCGCGTCGGTCCACTATCCGACGGGCACGGGATATCCCATTGCCGGGTCGAACGCGCGCATCGACAGCACTGGGCTGACCGGCGTTCTGCGCTACCGCTTTGATGGCGGGTTCAGTGCCCATGCCGGGGTCCGCGCCGTGCGCACGCGGGGTCAGGTCTCGCTGGTGCTGCCGGTACCGGACGCTCCGCCGGGAACGAATGTCCTGTATGACATGAACACCAACACCGACACGGCGTTCGGTTACCTTGTCGGCGTGGCCTGGGAACGCCCCGAGATCGCAGCCCGGGTGGCACTGACCTACAACTCCCGGATCAAGCACAGCTTCTCGGCCACCGAGATGGTGGGGCCGACCGTTGTCATGGTGGACGGGTTCGAGACCACCATCCCCGAATCGCTGCAACTGGAATTCCAGACCGGGATCGCCGAGGGCACGCTGCTGTTCGGTTCGCTGCGTTACGCGCGCTGGACGCAGTTCGACATCTCGCCGACCTTCTACACCCGCCCGGCGACGCAGCCCGCGCCGCCCGATGGGCTGGATCGCGATCCGCTTGTCTCCTATGACCGCAACTCGCTGACCTGGAACCTCGGGGTCGGGCGGCAGTTGAACGAGAACTGGTCCGGCGCCGTCTCGGTCGGCTATGAACGCAAGGGCGGCGGCGAACTGGGCAACCTTGGTCCCACCGATGGCTTCCTGTCGCTGGGGCTTGGCGTGACCTATCGCGATGGGCCGATCATGGTCGCGGGCGGCCTGCAATACCGCAAACTGGGCAGCGGGACCACAACACTGGGCGCGGATTTCAGTGGCAACTCGGCCATCGGTCTGGGCCTGCGCGTGGGCTATCGCTTCTGACACGCGGGCGCGAGGCCCGGTTCCACAAGGCCCCGGCCCCTGCGCCGGGGCCTTTGGCTTGGCGCCACCCCATTGACCGCGTTCCTGTGCCCCGCTAACCACTCTGGGCCGCGCCTCACGCGCCTGCCGCTGCCCGCCTGTGCCCGAAGGGTCTTCCATGCTCTATCCCGATGCCGCAAGCTGGCTGGACTGCGACCGCAAGCGCGTCATGCTGTTCGGCATGTCCGGGCTGGGCAAGACGCATCTGGCCAACCTGCTGCGCGAGTCCGGGGGCTGGTTCCACTACTCGGTCGATTACCGCATCGGCACCCGCTACATGGGCGAGCTGATCGCCGACAACTTCAAGCGCGAGGCGATGAAGGTGCCGCTGCTGCGTGAGCTTCTGCTGACCGACAGCGTCTATATCCAGTCCAACATCACCTTCGACAATCTGGCGCCGCTGTCCACCTATCTGGGCAAGCCGGGCGATCCGGCGAAGGGTGGCCTGCCGTTCGAGGAATACATGCTGCGCCAGGACCAGCACCGGGCGGCGGAAATCGCGGCCCTGCTGGACACGCCGCATTTCATCGCCCGGGCCGAGGCGCTCTATGGCTACGCGCATTTCGTCTGTGACACCGGCGGATCAATCTGCGAGGTGGTGAACCCCGAAGATCCCGAAGACCCGGTGCTGTCCACCCTGGCGGGCCATCTTCTGCCGGTGTGGATCGAAGGATCCGAGGCGCACACGGCGGAACTGGTCCGCCGCTTCGACCGCGCGCCGAAACCGATGTATTACCAGCCCGATTTCCTGCGCGCCGCCTGGGCCGAATACCGCGCCGCGCATGCGCTGGCCGAGGACGCGGTGGACCCGGATGCCTTTGTCCGCTGGACCTATGCCCGGGCGCTGGCGCACCGCGCGCCGCGCTACGCGGCCATGGCGCGCAACTGGGGCGTCACCGTGCGTGCCGAGGATGTGGCGCAGGTCCGCGACCGCACGAGCTTCGACGCGCTGATTTCCAGCGCAATCGCCCGCACGAGACCCTGACCCGGAAAGCAGGCAGCACCAGGATACGCCTTGCCGCCGGGTCATTATTCGATATTATTAGAAATATGAAAACGATTCGCACCTTCCCTGAAGTCGAAGCCGCTGCGGCGGCCTTTGCCGCGCTCGGGTCCGAACAGCGGCTGTCGGTGCTGCGCACACTGGTGCGCGCCGGGCCGACGGGGCTGGCCATGGGCGATCTGGGCGCCCGCTGCGGGATCACCGGGTCGACCCTCAGCTTCCATGTCCGGATCCTGGTTCAGGCCGGACTGGTGAACCAGACCCGCGATGGCCGTCGCATCCTCTGCGCCGCCCGCATGCCCGCCCTCACGCACCTTGGCGATTTTCTCACCGCCGGGTGTTGCGCAGACCTTGTCCAGGAGACCGAACACAATGGCTGACACCTCGTCCTTGCCGCGCGGCGGATTCAACTGGCGGCGCATTGACCGCGTGGTGCTGGTCATCGCGCTGATCCTTGCTGCGCTGGCCCTGCTTGACGCAGCCCAGGTCTGGCCCACGGTGGAATTTGCCATCCGTGCCTTTCTGCGCACCGCGCCGGTGATCGCCTTCGCCGTCCTTGCCATTGCCTATGTCAAGGCGGCCGGGGTCGAAACGCTGGTCGGTCGTGCCTTTCAGGGCCGCGAGGTGCCGATGATCCTGCTGGCCGCCGCGGTCGGCGGGCTGTCGCCCTTCTGTTCGTGCCAGGTGATCCCGTTCATCGCCGCATTGCTGGCGGTGGGCGCGCCGCTGTCGGCGGTGATGGCCTTCTGGCTGGCCTCGCCGCTGATGGACCCGGCGATGTTCGTTCTGACGGCCGGGGTGCTGGGGGCTGATTTCGCCATCGCCAAGACACTTTTCGCGGTGGGGATCGGGCTCATGGGCGGTTTCACCGTCCGCGCCTTTGCCACCCGCGCGCTCTTTGCCGATCCGCTGAAGGCCGATCTTGCCCCGCGCACCTGCTGCGGCAAGGTGAAGAATCCTTTCGCGGGTCAGCCGGAATGGAAATTCTGGCGCGAAGGCGCCCGCCGCGCTGCGTTCGCACGCACCGCAACCGAGAACACGCTCTTTCTGGGCAAATGGCTGTTGCTGGCCTATACGATCGAGGCGCTGATGATCACCTATGTTCCGGCCGAAGCCATTGCGCAGGTGCTGGGCGGCGGTGGCGTGCAGCCCGTGCTGGTGGGGGCCCTGGTCGGCGCACCGGCCTATCTCAACGGCTATGCGGCGGTGCCGCTGATGGCGGCGCTGCTGGGCCAGGGGATGGCGGATGGTGCGGCCATGTCCTTTGTCGTCGCCGGGGGCATGACCTCCATCCCCGCTGCGGTGGCGGTCTGGGCGCTGGTCAAGCCGCGCGTGTTCGGCGCCTATATCGGCTTTGCCTTTGTCGGCGCCATGATCTCGGGTCTTGGCTGGGGACTCTGGGCCGGCAGCCTGCTGGGCTGAACCGGGCGCGGCAGCGGCTGTAGCAGCGGCTGTGCCGTTGCCCCCCCGCGCCCCTTCGGCTATCCCGGAACTCCCCGGAGTCCGAGAGACAGCGCATGCCCATCACCCTGCCCTCCAGCCTGCCCGCCTTTGGCATCCTGTCGAACGAGGGTGTGATGGTCATGTCGCGCACCCGCGCCGCGCGGCAGGATATCCGCCCGCTGCGCATCGGTCTGCTGAATCTGATGCCCAAGAAGATCCAGACCGAAACCCAGTTCGCCCGGCTGATCGGCGCCACGCCGCTGCAGATCGAATTCTCGCTCATCCGCATGACCGAGCACGAGACGAAGAACACCGCCGCCGAGCACATGGCCGAATTCTACCGCCCCTTTCAGGATGTGAAGCACGAACGCTTCGACGGGCTGATCATCACCGGCGCGCCGATCGAGCATCTGCCCTATCATGACGTGACCTATTGGGACGAGCTGACCGAGGTGTTCGACTGGACCCGGACCAACGTGCACCATACTTTCGGCGTGTGCTGGGGCGGCATGGCAATGCTGTGGCATTTCCACGGGATCGACAAGCACATGCTCCCCGCCAAGGCCTTCGGCTGTTTCCGCCACCGCAACCTTGCCCCGGCCTCGCCCTATCTGCGGGGGTTTTCGGATGATGTGCTGATCCCGGTCAGCCGCTGGACCGAACTGCGCCAGCCCGAGATCGACGCGGTGCCCGCGCTCAAGACGCTCATTGCCTCGGACGAGGTCGGCCCCTGCCTGATCGAGGACCCGGCGCATCGGGCGCTGATGATCGTGAACCATTTCGAATACGACAGCACCACGCTGAAGGAAGAATACGACCGCGACGTGGCCGCAGGCAAACCCATCAACGTGCCGCGCAACTACTACCCCGATGACGATCCGGCGAGAACGCCGCTCAACCGGTGGAGAAGCCACGCCCACCTGCTATATGGCAACTGGATCAACGAGATTTACCAGTCAACGCCCTATGATCTTGCGCAGATCGGCCAATAGCCTGTTTCTTGCCGCGCTGGCGCTGGCGCTGACGGTCGGAGGCTGCGCAATGGTCATGGGAAACGGCGAAGGCGGGCGCGCCGCCCGCGCGTCCGACGCCACCCCGCCCGAAGGACAGTTCGTCGAGGTCAACGGCCAGCGCGTTCACGCGGTGGTGCGCGGGTCCGGCCCGGATCTGGTGCTGATCCACGGTGCCAGCGGCAATGCGCGCGATTTCACCTTCGATCTGGTGGGGCGGCTGGAAAGCGATTTCCGCGTGATCGCCTTTGACCGGCCCGGCATGGGCTGGTCCGACCGGCAGGAGGCGATCAAGGAAAGCCCGCAGGCGCAGGCGGATGTGCTGCGCAGCGCTGCCGCGCTGCTGGATGTGGAAAACCCCATCGTGCTGGGCCATTCCTATGGCGGCGCGGTGGCGCTGGGCTGGGCGCTGCGGGACCCGGACAACACCGCGGCGCTGGTGCTGCTGGCCCCGGCCTCGCACCCCTGGCCGGGCGATCTGGGCGTCTGGTACCGGCTGACCGCCAGCGCGCCCGGGCGCTGGCTGCTGCTGCCGCTGGTCTCGGCGCTGGCGCCGACGGGGCGGGCCGCGGGGGTGATCGAAACCATCTTCGCCCCCGACCCGGTCCCCGAAGGTTACGTCGAACACATCGGGCTGGACCTGACCCTGCGGCGCAGCCAACTGGCGGTGAATGCGATCCAGGTCAATTCCCTGCGCCCCTATGTCGAGGCCATGCAGCCCGGATACGCCGACCTGCCCATGCCGGTCGAGATCCTGCACGGGACGGCGGACGAGGTGGTGGGCCTGTCGATCCATTCCGAACGGCTGGCGGCCGAGGTGCCGGGCGCGCATCTCGTGCGGCTTGAGGGGGTCGGCCACATGCCGCATCACGCCGCGACCGACGAGACCATGGCCGCGATTCATCGCGCGGCGGAACGCGCGCGCCCGCGCTGAGCGCGCGCCGGGGGCGCACCGGGGGGTGCATTATCGCGGCGGCGCGTTCCGTTCAGACCCGCGCGGGGCGCAGGCCCAGCATCGCCCGCGCCTGCGTGCAACTGGCCACCGGGCGGCCATGTCTTTCGCACAGCGCCACCGTGCGCGCCACCAGCGCCGCGTTCGACGGCGCCAGGGTGTGGCGGTCCAGGCGGATATTGTCTTCCAGTCCCGTGCGCGTGTGCCCGCCCCGCGCAATGGCCCAGTCGTTCACCCGTATCTGGTTCGCCCCGATCCCGGCGGCGCACCACAGAGCATCGGGGGCAAAGCGGTTCAGGGTCTCGATGTAGATGTCCAGAATGCGTTCATCGGCGATCATGGCGTTCTTCACCCCCATGACGAACTGCACGTAAAGCGGCCGCTTCAGCCGCCCGTCCTCGGCCATTTTCGCCGCCTGGATGACGTGGGACAGGTCAAAGGCCTCGATCTCGGGCATCACCTCGTACGCGCGCATCTCGGCGGCCAGCCAGTCCACCAGATCAGGCGGGTTTTCATAGACGCGGGTGGGAAAATTGTTCGACCCCACCGAAAGCGAGGCCATGTCCGGCCGCAGCGGCAGCATCCCGCCGCGCGCGCGCCCCGCCCCCGAACGCCCGCCGGTGGAAAACTGGATGATCATGCCGGGGCAGTGCTTTTCCAGCCCCTCCTTCAGCCGGGCGAATCGGTCCGGGTCGGAACTGGGCGTGCCGTCATCGTTGCGCACATGGCAATGCGCGATGCTGGCCCCGGCCTCGAACGCGGCATGGGTGCTTTCGACCTGTTCCGCCACGGTGACCGGCACCGCCGGGTTGTCGGCTTTGGTGGGAACCGAACCTGTGATGGCAACGGCGATGATGCAGGGGGTGGTCATGGGCGCGCGCTCCTTGGCGATTTGCGCGCATCCTAGACCGCCGCATGCGGCCTGCGCAAACAGGTGGCCAGCAGCACACAGCCTGCCCCCGGCGCCCGGCGCTGCCCCCGGAGCGCTTGCCTCGGCCCCTGTGATCTGCAAACTGCGGCAGGTTCCCAGGTTTCACCCCGGTCAAGATGCGCCTTATAGATCCCGCCCATCCGTTCTTCCGCGCTGCCTGGCGGCGTTATCTGGTGGTGGCGGTGCCCTTTGCCTGGGCCGGTGTGGAATGGACGATGGGCAACATGATCTGGGCCTATCTGAGCGCCGCCATCGGCGGTTACCTCGCCTGGCACCTGATCCTGACCTGGCGGGATGGAGGCGCGGGCGACTAACCCGCCTCCAGCGCCACCGGCAGGCCGGTGGCCAGCGATTGTGCGGCGGCATCCGCCATGATCTGCGCGCGCAGCCCGTCGGTGATGTCCGGCTCGGGCGCGGCCTGCCCGCGCGCGACAGCCAGAAAGGCGCGCATCTCGGCCAGATAGGCGGCCTCATAGCGTTCAAGGAAGAAATGCTGCGCCGGGTCGCAGCGGAAACCGGCCTCGGTGGCGATTTCGACGGTGGTTTCCAACTGGTTCTCGGCGCGCAGCATGCCGCGTGCCCCGTGCACCTCGATCCGCTGGTCATAGCCATAGGCAGCGCGGCGCGAGTTCGAGATCTGGCAGATGCGCCCGCTGCCCGTGGTCAGGATCACGGCCGCCGTGTCCACATCGCCCGCAGCGCCGATGTCCGGGTCCACCAGCGCGCTGCCGACGGCGTGCAGGGTGGTGAACTCCTCGGCCATCAGGAAGCGGGCCATGTCGAAATCATGGATCATCATGTCACGGAACAGCCCGCCCGAGCGTTCGATATAAGCGAGCGGGGGCGGTGCCGGGTCGCGCGAGGTGATGGTGACCAGCTCCACCGCGCCGATGTCGCCCGCACGAAGGCGCGCGCGCAGCGCAGCGAAATTGGGATCGAACCGGCGGTTGAACCCGGTCATGAAGGGCACGTCGGCCCCGCGCACCACCGCGATGCAGGCGCGGATGTTGTCCACCGACATGTCGATGGGCTTTTCGCAGAAGATCGCCTTGCCTGCGCGCGCCGCGCCCTGGATCAGGTCGAAATGTGTATCCGTGGGCGTGCCGATCACCACCGCGTCCACATCTGCGGCGGTCAGGATCGCCGCCGTGTCGCGCGCTTCGGCACCGGTCTCCGCCGCCAGCGCCTGCGCCGCCTGCGGCATGGCGTCCGAAACGGCGACAACCTGCGCGCCATCCAGCGCCCTTATGCTGCGCGCGTGCACCTGTCCGATCCGCCCGCAGCCCAGAAGTCCGATCCGCAGCATGTCAGCCCCTCCCCGATGCGCCCAGATTGCGGATCACCGCGCGCGCGGCCTCCATCACCGGGTCCTGTGTTTCCTTCAGGATCGCCACCCGGTCATAGCGCGCCGGGTCGGCATTCACGGCTTCGCGCAGCGCCGTGCCAAAGGCCATGCGCAATTCGGTGCCGATGTTGAACTTGGCAATCCGCGAGCCCGCCGCCAGCGTGGCGCGCTGCGCATAAGGCACGCCCGAGCCGCCATGGATCACCAGCGGCACCTCGGTCACGGCTTCGATCGCGCGGATGCGGGCCTCGTCCAGCCCGCCCTCGTGGTCGGTCTGCAGATGCACATTGCCCACGGAAATCGCCATGGCATCCACCCCGCTTTCGCGGGCGAAGCGCGCGGCCTCTGCCGGGTCGGTGCCCGCCGAGGCATCGCCCCCCGCATAGCCCACGAAACCGATCTCGCCCTCGCAGGAGATGCCCGCCGCATGGGCGAGTTCGGCCACGCGCGCGGTTTCGTCGATATTCTGCGCCAAGGGCTTGCGCGAGCCGTCATACATCAGCGAGGTAAAGCCCGCGTCCAGTGCGTCGCGGCATTCGTCAAGTGTGTAGCCATGGTCCAGATGCACGACCACCGGCACATCGACGCTGGCCGCCAGATGGCGCATCATCGCGCCCAGCACGGGCAGGGGCGTATGCGCGCGGCACGATGGCCCGGCCTGCAGGATGACCGGCGCGCCTTCGGCCTGTGCCGCCATGGCATAGGCGCGCATGTCCTCCCAGCCCAGACAGACAAGGCCGGGGACCGCGTAGCCGCCCGCAACCGCAGGCTGCAGCACATCGGAGAGCGTGGCCAGCGTCATTTGAACTTCGCCACCATATCCATGATGCCGGGGATCGTGTGCAGTTGCGCGGCATGGGTGGGCTGGAAATACTGCTTCAGGCTGCGCTGCGACTGCCCGCCAAGGATGGTGAAATAATACATCTCATAGCCCGGCAGCACGCAGCAGGGGTGATAGCCCCTGTCTATCAGCACGGTCGAGCCATTGACGATGTGATAGGCGTCGCCAGGTTCATTGTCGACCCGCTGCAGCATCTGCAGCCCCGAGCCATAATCGGGCCGGAAGCGGAAGTTGTAGCATTCGTCATGACGGGTCTCGTCGGGCAACCTGTCGGTGTCATGCTTGTGGCTGGGAAAGCCTGACCACCCGCCCGCGCCGACAGTGAAGAGTTCCGACACCAGCAGGCGCCCCACACGGTCATGATGCGCCGCGCCAAGGATATGCTTGATCTTGCGGTGCGTCTTGGTGTCATCGCTGCCGTATTGCACCAGGTCCAGATCCGGCGCGCGCACGGCAAAGGGGCGCAGTGTCTCGGCGAAGCGCGCGCCCGCGATGAAACACTCGGTGTCGGTCCGGGCGGTGATGCGGGCGCCGGTGTCGGTGGGGACATAGACACCCTCGGGTTCGCCATCCCAGACGTCGGCGCCGCGATTGCCGATATCGGCGAAGCTCTCTCCACCGGTCTCGACCGTCACCGTGCCGGTGGCGGGGACGACGCAGGTTTCATAGCCGGGCACGCGATAGTCGAAGGATTCGCCCGCGCGCAGTTTCACGATGTTGAAATAGACCAGCGGCACATGCGCGTCATCGACATCGACGATGGCGCGGTTCCGGTTGTCATGGGGTGGAATATGCATCGGTGTTTCCTTTCAGGCCGCATCCGGGCCGGGATGACGGGCGCGGAAGTCGTCCAGTTCGGCACGGGTGGGCATGGCCGGGGCGCAGCCCACCCGGGCCACGACCATCGCAGCGCTTGCAGAGCCTTGGAGCACGGCCTCGCGCAGCGAAAGCCCATCGGCCAGCCCCGAGACCAGACCGCCCATGAAACTGTCGCCCGCGCCGGTGGGTTTCAGCGCCTGCGTGCGGTAGATGCCGGTGGTGATCTCGCCCTCGGGGGTGATGGTGATCGCGCCTTTCTCGCCCATCTTGTAGACGGCCAGTTTCGCGCCTTTCGCGACAAGCGCGCGCGCCTTGTCCAGCCCGCGCGCGTAGTCTCCGGCCATGAAACCGAATTCGACATCATTGCCGACGATCACATCGCACATGGCCCCCGCGCGGGAATAGACTTCGGCGGCAACATCGGCCGAGGGCCAGGAGTAGGGCCGATAGTCGATGTCGAAGATCAGCGGCAGCCCGGCCGCGCGGGCCAGATCGAACGCGCGGAACGTGGCGCTGCGCGAGGGTTCGGCGGCAAGGACCGTGCCAGTGGTGATGAGCGCGTCATGGGCGGTGTAATCCACGGCCTCCACATCCGCCTGTGTCATCTCGAAATCAGCCGCACCGTTGCGATAGATGACCGACTGGTGATCCTCGACCCGGCTTTCGACGATGGCAAGCGTGTTGCGCGCCTCGCCGCCGACCGAACGGACATGCGCGCGGCCAATGCCGTAGCGGTCCAGTTCATTGAGCGCGAAGCGCCCGATGGCGTCATCGGCCACGCAGGTAACCAGATCGGCACGGCCGCCCAGCCGGGTGATGGCCACGGCAATATTGGCAGAGGACCCGCCAAGGCAGGAGAAGAAGCGCGTCGCCTCTTCGGTGCGCGTGCCGGGCGGGTCGGGGTAGAGGTCCATGCCCGCGCGCCCGATGATGACGAAGCGGTTGCCCTTCAGCATCTCACACCCCCTGCCGCTGGCGGGCGCGGGTGGCCTCGATCTCGGCGTGCTTTGCGCGGACGGATTCGCTGTCCGAGACCTCGGGCGTGCCGACCTCCCACCAGGCGTGCCCCTCGGTGGTCCAGCCCTCGTAAGCGTCCACCTGCATGACGATGACCGTGGTCCTGTCGGCGGCCTTGGCGCGGGTGAACGCATCGCCCAGTTCCGCCGGGTTGGCCACGGTCACGGCCTCGGCCCCCATGGCGCGGGCGTGGGATTCGAAATCCACGGCGAAGGGCGCGGGCACGGTCGGACAATCGGCGATCAGGTTGTTGAAACTCGGCTGGCCGGTGTTGTTCTGCAGCTTGTTGATCACCGCGAAACCGCCATTGTCCAGCACCAGCACGATCAGTTTCTTGTCCGTCAGCACGCTGGAATAGATGTCCGAATTCATCAGCAGGTAACTGCCGTCGCCCACGAAAACGATCGTGTCGCGCTCGGGTTCAACCTCGGCCTGCGCAATCCGCGCGCCCCAGCCGCCGGCGATTTCATAGCCCATGCAGGAAAAGCCGAATTCGACATCGACGGTGCCGATATCCAGCGTGCGCCAGTTGGCGGTGACTTCGGCGGGCAGCCCCCCTGCGGCCGTCACCACCCGGTCGCGGGGGTCGCACAGCGCGTTCACCACGCCGATGGCCTGCGCGTAGGAAGCGGGGCGGTTCCCGTGGCTGACATTCTGCGCGACATAGGCATCCCACTTGGCGCGTTCGTCGCGCGCCTGCGCGGTCCAGCCTTCGGGGGCGCGATAATCCTCCAGCGCCGCACCCAAGAGCGGCAGCGCGCGTTTCGCGCAGCCCACCACCGGCAGCGAAAGGTGTTTCATGGCATCATGGCGGCCCACGTTCAGCCCGATGAAGCGCGCATCCCGGGCAAAGGCGGTCCATGATCCGGTGGTGAAATCCTGCAGCCGCGTTCCGACCGCCAGCACCACGTCGGCGGCTTCGGCAATCGTATTGGCGCAGTCCGAACCGGTGACGCCGATGGGACCGATATTCAGCGGATGGCTGGCCAGCAGATTGGCGCGGCCCGCGATGGTTTCGACCACGGGGATGCCATGGGCTTCGGCAAAAGCCGTCAGTTCCGGCACGGCCTGCGCATATTGCACGCCACCGCCCGCGATGATCATGGGGCGGGCGGCGCTGCGCAGCACCTCGGCCGCCTCGGCGATCTCGGCCATGTCGGGCGACTGGCGGCGGATGCGGTGCACGCGGCGCGCAAAGAACTCCTCCGGGTAGTCATAAGCCCAGCCCTGAACATCCTGCGGCAAGCCGAGAAAGGCCGGGCCGCAATCGGCGGGGTCCAGCATGGTGGCAAGGGCGGCAGGCAGCGACTGGATCACCTGTGCGGGGTGGGTGATCCGGTCCCAGAACCGGGTCACGGCCTTGAAGGCGTCATTCACACCCAGCGTGGGATTGCCGAAATGTTCGAGCTGCTGCAGCACCGGGTCGGGCAGGCGGGTGAGGAACGTATCGCCGCAGAGCATCAGCATCGGCAGGCGATTGGCATGGGCCAATGCAGAGGCGGTCAGCAGATTCGCCGTGCCCGGCCCTGCGCTGGCCGTGCAGAACATGAAGCGCCGCCGAAGGTGGTATTTCGCATAGGCCGCGGCGGCAAAACCCATGCTTTGCTCGTTCTGGCCACGATAGAGCGGCATTTCGGCACGGTGCGGATAGAGTGCCTCACCCAGACAGGGCACGTTGCCATGTCCGAAAATGCCGAACCCACCGCCGCAGATGCGCGTTTCAACGCCGTCGATTTCGATGAACTGGTTCAGCAGATAACGTGTGATCGCCTGTGCCGTCGTCAGTCGAATGGTGCCGCCTGTCGCTGCCATGATCTCCTCCCGCCTTGCACATTCTCGCGACTCAGGATATCAATTTTGCAACCGGTTGCAACCAGCCTTGTGCCGATACGGGGGGAATCATGCGCGAGATCGGCATCGGCCTGATCGGCGGGGGATACATGGGCAAGGCCCATGCGGTGGCGCTGGCCGCTGTGGGTGCCGTTTTCGACACCGCGCTGCGCCCGCGGCTTGAAATGGTCACCGGGTCCACGGCCGCATCTTCGGAGCGCTACCGCGCCGCGTTCGGCTTCGCCCGCGCCGCGCCCGACTGGCAGGCGCTGGTCGCCGATCCTCGGGTCGAGGCCGTGGTCATCGCATCACCCCAGACCACCCACCGCGCGATTGCCGACGCCGCGTTCGCGCGCGGCAAGCCGGTGTTCTGTGAAAAGCCGCTGGGCGCCTCGCTCACGGACGCGCAGGCCATGGTGGCGGCTGCCGAAGCTGCGGGCGTGCCCAACATGGTCGGCTTCAACTATGTCCGCACGCCTGCGACACAATTCGTGCGCCAGCTTCTGGCCGAGGGCGCGATCGGTGATGTGACATGGTTCCGGGGCGAACACACCGAAGATTTCTTCGCCGACCCCGCGGCCCCGCACACCTGGCGCTGCGAAGGACGCGCGAATGGCTGCATGGGCGATCTGGCCCCGCACATGGTCAACTGCGCGCTGGCACTGATGGGCGATATCACGGAGCTGTCCGCGCGTGTCGAGACCGTGCACGCCACGCGCCCCGGCCCGGACGGCCCTGCGCCGGTGGATAATGACGACCACGGGCAGATGATGGTTCGCTTTGCATCGGGCACCATGGGGCATCTGTATTTCAGCCGCATCGCCACCGGCCGCAAGATGGGCTATGCCTACGAGATCCACGGCACCAGGGGCGCGATCCGCTTCGATCAGGAAGACCAGAACGCGGTCTGGCTCTACCGGATGGAGGGCCCCGAGGCGACGCGCGGGTTCACGAAGATCCTCACTGGCCCGGCCCACCCCGATTACCTGCCCTTCTGTCAGGGTCCGGGGCATGGCACCGGCTATCAGGACCAGATCATCACCGAGGCGCGCGATTTCCTGCGCGCGATCGAAACCGGCCACCCGGTCTGGCCGACCTTCCGCGACGGGTTGGCCGTCGCGCAGGTGATCGACACCGCTTTCGCCGCCGCCGCTGATGGTCGCTGGCATCCTGTTCCCACTGTCTGAAAGGCACACCGCATGACGATCCGCATCGGCAATGCCCCCTGTTCCTGGGGTGTCGAGTTTCCGAACGACAAGCGCAATCCGCCCTGGCGGAAGGTGCTGCGCGAATGCGCCGAGGCGGGGTATACGGGCATCGAACTGGGTCCCGTGGGCTACATGCCCGAGGACCCCGCCGTATTGGCCGAGGCGCTGGACGAACACGGGCTGGAGCTGATCGGCGGTGTGGTCTTCCGCGCCTTTCATGACCCGGCACAATGGGACGATGTGCTGGACGGCGCGGTGCGCACCTGCCGCGCGCTGGCGGCCCATGGCGCGCAGCATCTGGTGCTGATCGATTCGATCTCGCCGCGCCGCGCGCCGACGGCCGGGCGGGCCGAGGATGCCGAGCAGATGGACGCGCAGGAATGGGCAGCGTTTCGCGACCGCATCGCGCATGTCGCGCGGATGGGGGCCGAGGAATACGGGCTGACGGTGGGCATCCACGCCCATGCCGCCGGGTTCATGGATTTCGAGCCGGAACTGGAGCGGCTTCTGGACGAGGTGCCCGAAGACGTGCTGAAAATCTGCTTCGACACGGGCCACCATTCCTATGCGGGGTTCGACCCGGTGGATTTCATGCGCCGCCACATGAGCCGCATTTCCTACATGCATTTCAAGGACATCGACCCGGCGGTGAAGGCCGATGTGATCGCGAAGGGCACGGGGTTCTATGACGCCTGCGGGCAGGGGATTTTCTGCAATCTGGGCAAGGGCGATGTGGATTTTCCGGCGGTGCGGCAACTCCTGCTTGATCATGGGTTCGAGGGCTGGTGCACGGTCGAGCAGGATTGCGACCCCACACTCGATATCTCGCCCGTCACCGACGCGCGGGCCAACCGCGACTACCTGCGCAGCATCGGCTTCTGAGAGGGAGGCAAGGCCATGAAACTGAACTGGGGCATGATCGGCGGGGGCGAGGGCAGCCAGATCGGCCCGGCGCACCGGATCGGCGCGCAGGCGGACGGCTTGTTCACCCTGGCCGCCGGGGCGCTGGATGCGGACCCCGCGAAGGGACGCGACTATGCGCAGCGTCTGGGCGTGGCGCCCGACCGCGCCTATGGCGACTGGCGCGAGATGCTGGCGGGCGAGCGCGGGCGCGATGACCGGGTGGAACTGGTGACCGTGGCCACCCCGAACGCCACGCATTCCGAGATCACGAAGGCCTATCTGGAGGCCGGGTTTCATGTCCTGTGCGAAAAGCCCATGACCATGACCGTGGAAGAGGGCGAGGAGATCGTGCGCATCGCCCGCAGCACGGGCCGCATCTGCGCCGTGAATTACTGCTATTCCGCCTATCCGATGGTGCGCGAAATGCGGGCGATGGTGCGCGCGGGCGCGCTGGGCCGGATCCGGGTCGTGGTGGCCAGTTTCAGCCACGGCCACCATGCCGACGCCGCAAATGCCGACAATCCGCGCGTGCGCTGGCGCTATGATCCGGCACAGGCCGGGGTCTCGGGGCAATTTGCCGATTGCGGCATCCACGCGCTGCACATGGCGAGCTTCATCACCGGCGACGAGGTGGAAACGCTCTCGGCCGACTTTGCCTCGACCATTTCCAGCCGTGTGCTGGAGGACGATGCGATGGTGAATTTCCGCATGTCCGGCGGCACGGTGGGGCGGCTCTGGACCTCGGCGGTGGCGATCGGGCGCCAGCACGGGTTCGACATTCAGGTGTTCGGCGAAACCGGCGGGATGCGCTGGGCCTCGGAACACCCCGATCAGGTCTGGTATTCGCCCCTGGGCGGGCGCACGCAGATCATCGAGAAAGCCGAACCGGGACTGGGCGAAGATGCCGCGCGCCTGACCCGCCTGCCGATCGCGCATCCCGAGGGCTTCGCCTTTGCCGTCGGCAATATCTATGTCGATCTGGCCGCCGTCATCCGGGGCGAGAAGCGCGACGGCCTGCCACTGGCCGAGGCCGGTCTGCGCTCCATGGCCGCCGTGGCCGCGGCGGTGGATTCGGCAAAGCGGGGCGGGGCCTGGGTGGACGCGCGCCCGCCGATGCTGCGCTGAACGGCACGGTTGCAGGAAAGCGCCCGCTCGGGGAGACCCACCCGCCCGCCCTTCTCCCGCTCGCGGGCGCTTGCCCGGCTGCGCCGGGCGGGCCAGACCGGCATGTGCGCCCGTCAGGTGCCACCATCAGCCAGGCAGCGCGCGCAGCGTGCCCCGCTCCACCACCCGGCACGGGAACAGGCGGGTTTCCGGATAGCGGTCGGGCGTTTCGATGGTGGCCACCACAAGGTCGATGGACGCGCCGATGATCTCGGCCAGTGGCTGGCGGATGGTGGTCAGGTCAATGTTCTGCCAGCGCGCCATGGCCATGTCATTGAGCCCGATGATGCCGATATCCTCGGGCACGCGCAGCCCGGCATCGCGGATCGCCGACAGCGCGCCGATGGACAGCACGTCATCCCCGCAGAAATACGCCTCGGCCGGGGGCGATTGCAGCAGGCGCTGCATCTCGGCGCGCCCGGCATCGAAGGAATAGGCGGTGGCATGGGTCACGCTGACCGCGATTTCCGGATGCCGCGCCAGTTCCTCCAGAAAGCCGCGCTCGCGGTCCTGGGTCGAGGTGGCGCCGGGCGGGCCGCCCAGAAAGGCCACCCGCCGGTGACCGCGCGCAACCAGCGCCCGCGCCGCCATTCGCCCGCAGGCGATGTTGTCGATCCCCACCACATGCACATAGGGGCTGGTGGTGTAGCGCCCGAAGGAATGCACCACCGGCAGCCCGGCATCGCGGAACGCCTCGGCAAAGCTGGGCGGCAGGGTCGATGACGCCACGATCACCCCGTCCACCGAATACTGCCGCAGCATGCGGATGGAATTGGCGGGGTCGGTTTCATCGCTGAGGTTGACCAGCAGCGGGCGCAGGCCCCGGTCCTGCAACCCGCGCGTGAACAGGTCAAAGACCTCCAGAAAGATGGGGTTGTGGAAGTTGTTGGACACCAGCCCGATCAGCTTCGTCCGTCCCGTGGTCAGCGACGAGGCCAGCGCATTCGGACTGTAGCCCAGTTCGCGCGCGGCCTTTTCCACCTTGGCGCGGGTCCGGGCCGAAACCGAGGCCCCTTCGGTGAAGGTGCGCGACACCGCCGAGCGCGATACACCGGCGCGTTCCGCCACCTCTTTCAGGGTCACAGCCATTCCATGTCATCCAAGCCGCCGGCACCGGTCTAATACAGCCACTGCGCAAGGGAAACATAGCATCGGCACGCTCATCTTTGCAACCGGTTGCAAAATGCGTGATTCGCGGCTAGAGTGGCGCCGGGGCGAAGAGGAAATGTCCGGAGTCGCCCGGAAAATGTTTGGGAGGACATCATGAAAGCACCACTCAAGACGATGGCGGTCAGCGCCGTCGCGGCCGTGGCCCTGATCGGCGGCGCCCCGGCGGCGGCCGAAGATCTGCGCTATGTACTGGTCAGCCATGCCGACGATGCCGACGCCTGGTGGAACACCATCCAGAACGGCCTGGCCCTCGGCGGCGAGCAGATGGGCGTGTCGGTTGAATACCGCAACCCGCCGACCGGTGACCTGGCCGACATGGCGCGGATCATCGAACAGGTGACAGCGAGCGCGCCGCATGGCCTGATCACCACCCTGGCCGATCCGGACGTGCTGTCGGGGCCGATCAGCGCGGCGGTCGATGCGGGCATCGATGTGATCATCATCAACTCGGGCACGCCGGAGCAGGCGCGCGCGGTCGGCGCGCTGATGTATGTCGGCCAGCCGGAATATGACGCCGGTTTCGCCGCCGGGCAGCGCGCCGCCGATGACGGCATCACCAGCTTCCTGTGCGTGAACCACTACATCGCGCAACCGGCCTCGAGCGAGCGCTGCCAGGGGTTCGCCGACGGTCTGGGCGTCGAACTGGGCAACCAGATGATCGACAGCGGCGTCGACCCGTCCGAGGTGCAGAACCGCGTCATGGCCTATCTGAACGCCAACCCCGAAACCGAGGCGGTGCTTGCCCTGGGCCCGACTTCGGCGGATCCGACGATCCGCGCGCTGGATCAGATGGGGCTGGCCGGGGATATCTATTTCGGCACCTTCGATCTGGGCGGCGACATCGTCCCGGCGATCCGCGACGGGATCATCCAGTGGGGGATCGACCAGCAGCCGTTCCTGCAGGCCTATCTGCCGGTGATCGTGCTGGCGAACTACCACCGCTTCGGCGTGCTGCCGGGCAACAACATCAACTCCGGGCCCGGATTCGTCACTGCGGACGATCTGGACCTGGTCGCCGAACTGGCCGGCGAATACCGCTGAGCCAACACCGCAAAGGGCGGGGCCGCATGCCGGTCCCGCCCCGTTCGCAAGAGTTTTTCGCATCACTGGGGAGGGGTTGCGATGTCCAGCACGGGCATGGTTGACGAACGCATCAAGAAGACCTCGCGACTGAGAACCGCCTTTATCCGGCCCGAACTCGGCGCGATTGTCGGCGTGGTCGCGGTATTTCTGTTCTTCGCAATCTTTGCCGGTGACAGCGGCATGTTCAACCCGCAAGGCGTGCTCAACTGGTCCACGGTGTCGGCGCAATTCGTCATCATCGCGGTCGGCGCCTGCATGCTGATGATCGCCGGTGAATTCGATCTGTCGGTCGGCTCGATGATCGGTTTCGCGGGCATGTCCATCGCCATCATGTCGGTCACCATGGCCTGGCCGGTGTGGCTGGCGATCCTGCTGACATTCGCCATCTGCATGTCCATCGGTGCGCTTACGGGGACCATCGTGGTGCGCACCGGCCTGCCCAGTTTCATCGTCTCGCTGGCCTTCCTGTTCATCCTCCGCGGCTTCACCATCTTCTTTCCGCAGGTGATCGAGCGGCGCACCATCATCGGCGGCATTTCCGAACGCGCCGAAGGCGACTGGCTGGCGCCGCTGTTCGGCGGCAAGGTGGGCGAAGGGTTCTTCCGCTGGCTGGCGGAGATGGACATCATCGCCACCTACAGCCGCGGCGCGCGCGCAGGCGAGCCCATGGTCAGCGGCATTCCGATGCTGATCGTCTGGGCGCTGGTGCTGGTGATCGTTGCGCATATCGTGCTGACGCGGACACGGTTCGGCAACTGGATCTTCGCCTCGGGCGGGGATGCGCAGGCGGCGCGGTATGTCGGCGTGCCGGTCAACCGCGTGAAGATTCAGATGTTCATGTTCACCGCCTTCTGCGCCACGGTCTTTGCCACCTGTCAGGTGATCGAATTCGGCTCGGCCGGGGCGGACCGCGGGCTGTTGAAGGAGTTCGAGGCAATCATCGCCGTGGTCATCGGCGGGGCGCTGCTGACGGGCGGGTTCGGTTCGGTCATCGGCGCGGCGCTGGGGGCGATCATCTTCGGCGTGGTGCAGCAAGGGCTGTTCTTTGCCGGGGTGGAATCGAGCCTGTTCCGGGTGTTCCTGGGGGTGATCCTGCTCTTTGCGGTGATCCTGAACACCTATATCCGCCGCATCATCACGGGGGAGCGTTGAGATGAGCGATACCGTCCATGCCCCCATTGTCGAGATGAAGGATATCGAGAAGCATTTCGGCCCGGTGATCGCGCTCAATGGCGTCAGCTTCGACGTGCGCCCGGGCGAATGTCATTGCCTGCTGGGTGACAACGGCGCGGGCAAGTCCACCTTCATCAAGACCATGTCCGGGGTCCACAAGCCGACCAGGGGAACGATCCTGTTCGAAGGCAAGGAGATGCGCTTCGACAGCCCGCGCGACGCCATGATTGCCGGGATCGCCACCGTCTATCAGGATCTGGCGATGATCCCGCTGATGTCGGTGACGCGCAATTTCTGGATGGGCCGCGAACCGGTGCGCCGCGTCGGCCCCTTCCGCTTCATGGACTTCCGCAAGGCCAATGACGTGACCATGGAAGAAATGCGCAAGATGGGCATCAACCTGCGCTCGCCGGATCAGGCGGTGGGCACGCTTTCGGGCGGCGAGCGGCAGACCGTGGCGATTGCGCGCGCCGTCTATTTCGGCGCCAAGGTGCTGATCCTGGACGAACCGACCTCGGCCCTGGGGGTGCGCCAGACCGCGAATGTGCTGTCCACCATCGACAAGGTGCGCAAGGGGGGGATTGCCGTGGTGTTCATCACGCACAACGTGCGCCACGCGCTGGCCGTGGGCGACCGGTTCACGGTGCTGAACCGGGGCAAGACACTGGGCACCGCCAAGCGCGGCCAGATCACGCCCGAGGAATTGCAGGATCTGATGGCCGGCGGACAGGAAATGGTGGCACTGGAAAGCTCGCTGGGAGGGACAGTCTGACATGCGCGATTTCGGTTATTTCGACACCGCCAGCGGCGCGCTGGAGGAACTGGCGGCACTCTGTGCGCAGACCCTCGCGCGGGCCGAGGTGCCACTGGCCGCCGAGGTGCAGAAGAACGTGCCGGTCTATGCCATGGACCAGTTGCGCCCACACCTTGCCGACCCGGAGGCGCGGCGCGATCTGATGGCGGAATGGGCGCGGGTTCTGGGGCAGGGTCCGGGCGTGCTGGTGCTGAAACGCGCCTATGCCGACACGGCACCGATCGACCGCGCAACCGCAGCCTATGAGCGCATCATCGCGCGGGAAAAGGTGGCGGGCGGCGGCGGGGCGGATCATTTCGCCGCCGCAGGCGCCAATGACCGGATCTGGAACAGCCTGCAGAAACTCTGCCTCGAAGACCCCGAAGGCTTCGCGCTCTACTTCGGCAATCCGGTGATCGATGCCGCCTGCGAGGCCTGGCTCGGCCCGTTCTACCAGATGACGGCGCAGGTCAATCTGGTGCGCCCCGGCGGCAAGGCGCAGAGCGCGCACCGGGACTATCATCTGGGCTTTCAGAGCGCCGAGGTCGCGGCGCGCTTCCCGGCGCATGTCCATGCGCTTTCGCCGGTGATGACGCTGCAGGGGGCGATTGCGCATTGCGACATGCCGATCGAAAGCGGCCCGACCCGGCTTCTGCCCTTCTCGCAGCGCGTTCCGGGCGGTTACATGGCCTATCGTCGGCCCGAGATTGTCGCATTCTTCAACGACAATGCCGTGCAGTTGCCGCTGCAGAAGGGCGATGCGCTGTTCTTCAACCCCGCGCTCTACCACGCTGCGGGCGAGAACATATCGCAGGACATCAACCGCATGGCGAATCTGGTTCAGGTCTCCACGGCCTTTGGGCGTGCGATGGAAGCCGTGGACCGCGCCGCCATGTGCCGTGCGCTCTACCCGGTGCTGCAGGGACTGCGGGCTTCGGAACGTCTGGACGCGGCCGGACTGGCCGCGGCCATCGGGGCCGCCGCCGAAGGCTATGCCTTCCCGACCAACCTCGACAGCGACCCGCCGGTGGACGGGCTGGCCCCGGAAACGCAGGCGGCGCTCATGGCGCGCGCGCTGGACGAAGGCTGGACGGCAGAGGCGTTCGACGCGGCATTGAACGACCAAGACGCACGGCGGAGCCCCTGATGCCCGGCCTCTTGCGCCGCGCGGCGGGGCAGCACGGCAAGGTCCACGCCATCACCCCCGCCGATGCCGGCTGGCGCTACGCCGGGTTCGATCTGTGGCGGCTGACGCCGGGGATGGTCGCCGAAGACCGGCTGGCGGGGCGCGAGGCGATTCTGGTGCTGGTGGAGGGGCGCGCGACGCTGAGCGCAGGCGGCACCGATTTCGGCGAGATGGGCGCGCGGCTTTCGGTGTTCGAACGCACGCCGCCCCACTGTCTCTATGTGCCGCCCGCGACCGACTGGCGGGCAGTCGCCACCACCGATTGCACGCTGGCGGTCTGCACCGCGCCCAGCCCCGGCGGGCGCAAGGTGCAGGTGCTGGGACCGAACGGCATCACGCTGGAGCCGCGCGGGACCGGCACCAACCTGCGCCATATCAACAACATCGCCATGGAGGCGCGCGACGTGGCCGACAGCCTGCTGGTGACCGAGGTGTTCACCCCGGCGGGGCACTGGTCCTCCTATCCGCCGCACCGCCATGACGAAGATGATTTCCCCCGGATCACCTATCTGGAAGAGACCTATTACCACCGGCTGAACCCCTCCGATTGTTTCGGCATCCAGCGCGTGTTCACCGAGGATCTGAGCCTCGATGAAACCATGGCCCCGGGCGATCATGATGTGGTGCTGGTGCCGCGCGGGCATCATCCCTGCGCCGCGCCGCACGGGGTGGAAATGTATTACCTCAACGTCATGGCGGGCCCGCGCCGCGCGTGGCGCTTCGCTGGCCATCCGGCATTCGCCCATCTGACCTGACCCGCGACATCGTTGGCCGTTGGCGCCGGACCGCCGCGCCACGCACCTGAAGCGGAGTCTGACCTGCATCAAAGACGGGCCGGGGTTTCTGCCTCAGGCTGTGCCCTGCAATCATTTGGCCGACCCGGGACGAAACCGGACGGGACAGGCCGCAGACGCGCCGGCACTCTGGGGGGAGAAAATGGCAGGGACACGCATTTCAAAGCATCATCCGAAGGACGATCCGACAGCCCTTCCGACGGGGTGGGAGGCCGCGCGCGAGCGCCTTGCCGGGTTGCCGGGCGGCGGGCTGAACATCGCGCATGAAGCGCTGGACCGGCATGTTTCGGCGGGTCACGGCGACCAGCCCGCGCTGATCTGGCTGGGCAAGGATGGCGCACGGCAGGTGCTGAGCTACGCCGGACTGGCGGCGCAGGCGGCGCGCTTCGCCAATGTGCTGCGCGCGCATGACATCGAACGCGGCGCGCGGCTCTTCCTGCTCTCGGGCCGGGTGCCTGCGCTTTACGCGGCCACGCTGGGCGCGCTCAAGGCCGGTGTGGTGGTCAGCCCGCTCTTTGCCGCCTTCGGCCCCGAACCCGTGCGCGCACGCATGGAGATCGGTGAAGCCAGCGTGCTGGTGACCACCGCCGCGCACTACAAGCGCAAGGTGGCACCCTGGCGCGCGGAAATGCCCGGGCTGAAGCTGGTCCTGATCGTCGGAGATGACGCGCCCGAAGGTTGCGTTGCACTTGGCCCGGCCATGGCGGCGGCTTCGGACAGTTTCGATACGGTGCAGACCGACCCCGAGGACATGGCGCTCCTGCACTTCACCTCAGGCACCACGGGCCTGCCCAAGGGGGTGGTGCATGTGCATCAGGCCGTGGTGGCGCATTCGGAGACCGGGCGGTTGGCGCTCGATCTGCGCGCGGGCGACATCTATTGGTGCACCGCCGATCCCGGCTGGGTCACGGGCATGAGCTATGGCATCATCTCGCCCTTGTGCAACCGCGTGACCATGGTGGTGGACGAGGCCGAATTCGACCTTGAGCGCTGGTATTCCATTCTGGAGCGCGAGCGCGTGCAGGTCTGGTATACCGCCCCCACAGCCATCCGCATGATGATGCGCGCCGGGGCAGATGCCGCAAAGGGGCATGATTTCAGCGCGCTGCGGTTTCTGGCCTCGGTCGGTGAGCCGCTGAACGCCGAATGCGTGCTTTGGGGCCAGCAGGTGTTCGGCCTGCCCTTCCATGACAACTGGTGGCAGTCCGAAACCGGCGGGATCATGATCGCCAACACGGCCGCGATGGACATCAAGCCCGGCGCCATGGGCAAGCCGCTGCCGGGGATTGCGGCCGGGATCGTGCAGGTCGAGGGCGAGACCGTCACCGACCTGCCCGCAGGCGAAATCGGCGAACTGGCCCTGCGTCCCGGCTGGCCGTCGATGATGCGCGCCTATCTGGGCCAGCCCGAACGCTACGCCAAGGTGTTCAAGGGCGGCTGGTATCTGACCGGTGACCTGGCAATGCGCGATTCGGATGGATATTTCTGGTTCGTGGGCCGCGCCGATGACCTGATCAAATCCGCCGGGCACCTGATCGGCCCGTTCGAGGTGGAAAGCGCGCTGATCGAACATGAAGCGGTGGCCGAGGCCGCGGTGATCGGCGTCCCGGACGAGACCGCCGGAGAACTGGTCAAGGCCTTCGTGACGCTGAAAGCCGGGCTCAAACCCGATGACGCGCTGGAGCGCGAATTGCGCGGCCACGCGCGCAAGCGGCTCGGCCCCGCCGTTGCCCCGCGCGAGATCGTGTTCCGCGACAGCCTGCCGCGCACGCGCTCGGGGAAGATCATGCGCCGCCTGCTGCGCGCCCGTGAACTGGGCCTGCCCGAGGGCGATCTGTCCACGCTGGAGGGGGATTCGACATGACCAAGGTGAAACTGGACCACGCCCATGCGCTGGACCTGCTGCGCGGCATGATCCGCATCCGCCGGTTCGAGGAAAAGAGCTACGAGCTTTACACGCAGGAGCACATTCGCGGCTTCCTGCACCTCTATGATGGCGAGGAAGCGGTGGCCGTGGGCGTCTCGGCCGCGCTGGAAGACCGCGACCGCGTGGTGTCCACCTATCGCGAACACGGCCACGCGCTGGCGCGCGGCATGAGCATGGAATCCGCGCTGGCCGAGATGTATGGCAAGGCCACGGGCTGCGCGGGCGGGCGCGGCGGGTCGATGCATCTGTTCGACGCCGAGACCAACCTCTATGGCGGCAACGCCATTGTCGGCGGCGGGCTGCCGCTGGCCGTGGGGCTGGGGCTGGGCGATGCCATGCGGGGCGAGGACCGGGTGACCGTCTGCTTTTTCGGTGACGGGGCGCTGGCCGAAGGCGCGTTTCACGAATCCATGAACCTGGCCGCGCTGTGGAAGCTGCCGGTCCTGTTCGTGCTGGAAAACAACTATTACGCCATGGGAACGGCGGTGGAGCGGGTTCAGGCCAACACCGATTTCGCCGCCCGCGCCGCCAGCTACGGGATGCACGCCGAGGCGGTGGACGGCAATGACGTGGTGTCGGTAGAAGCCGCATCACGGCGGCTGGTCGCGGCGATCCGGGCGGGCGAAGGGCCGCAGTTTCTGGAATGCCAGACCTATCGCACCCGCCCGCATTCCATGTTCGACGCCGAAAAATACCGCGACAAGGCGGAAGTGGCCGAATGGCGCAAGCGTTCGCCCATCACCCGCTATCAGTCCTGGCTGCTGGACAGCAAACTGGTCCGGCAGGACGAGATCGACGCCATCGAGGCCGAGGTCGAGGCGCAGTTGCGCAACGCCGTGGCCGCCTGCGAACAGGCCCCGTGGGAACCGGTCGAAGAGCTTGCGCGCCACACGGTTGCCGAAACCCGCCCCGCGCCCCCCGAGCCGGTCAAGCCCGGCCAGATGGTGGACAGCACCTATCGCGACTGTTGCCGCGCGGCGATCACCGATGCGCTGCTGCGTGATGAGCGCGTGTTCATGATGGGCGAGGATATCGGCGCCTATGGTGGCTGCTACGCGGTGTCCATGGGGCTGCTGAAGGAGTTCGGCCCCGAGCGCATCCGCGACACGCCGCTGGCCGAAGGCGGGTTTACCGGCGCAGGCATCGGCGCGGCGCTGGCGGGGATGCGCCCGATTGTCGAAATCATGACGGTCAATTTCTCATTGCTGGCGCTGGACCAGATCCTGAACACGGCCGCCAGCCTGCGCCACATGTCGGGCGGGCAGTTCGGCGTGCCGCTGGTGATACGCATGGCCACTGGCGCCGGGCGGCAACTGGCGGCACAGCATTCGCACAGCCTGGAAAACTACTACGCCCATATTCCCGGCCTGCGCGTGGTGGCCCCGGCCACGCTGGAGGATGCGCGCGGCATGCTCTGGACGGCCTTGCAGGAGCCTGACCCGGTGATCATGTTCGAGCATGTGATGCTCTACAACATGACCGGGCAGATCGCGGAGAACGCCGGGCCGGTGGATATCGACCGCGCGGTGGTGCGCCGCAAGGGGCGCGATGTGACGCTCATTTCCTATTCGCTGTCCATGTGGAAGGCGCTGGAAGCAGCCGAGGCGCTGGCCAAGGACGGGATCGAGGCCGAGGTGATCGACCTGCGCAGCCTGCGCCCCATTGACGATGAAACCATCATGGAGTCGGTCGCGCGCACCCGCCGCGCGGTGGTGGTGGATGAGGGCTGGCGCACCGGATCGCTTGCGGGCGAGATCGCGGCACGGGTGCAGGAACACTGCTTCTGGCATCTGGACGCGCCGGTGAGCCGGGTCTGTTCGGCCGAGGTGCCGGTGCCCTATCCGAAGCATCTGGAAACCGCGGCACTGCCGCAGGTCGCGGATATCGTGGCGGCGGTGAAGGGGTTGCCGGGGATTGGGCCGGGGGTGGGACAATGAGTATCTTTACCATGCCCTCGCTGGGCGCCGACATGGAGGAAGGCAAGCTGGCCGAATGGCTGGTCGCGCCCGGGGACGCGGTGGCGCGTGGTGACATCGTGGCGGTGGTGGAAACCCAGAAGGGGGCCATCGAGATCGAGATCTTCGAGGCGGGCGAGGTGGCGGAACTGATCGCCGAACCGGGCCAGACCCTGCCCGTGGGTGCGCCGCTGGCGCGCATCCGCAAGCCGGGGGAGGAGGAGGAGGACGTGCCCGAGGCGGCGCCGGAAACCGCTGCTCCGGTGACGTCGCCAACCCCGCAAAGCGCCCCCACAGCGCCCCCCCCCCCCCCCCCCCCCCCCCCCCATGCGGGGGGGGGGGGGGGGGGGGGGCGCTGCCCGGTGCCAAGGCACCGAGCGGGTTGGATGCAGGCGTGTTGGCCTCGCCCGCCGCCAAGGCGCGTGCGGCCGAGGCTGGGCTTGATCTGGCTGAGGTTACAGGCTCCGGCCCCGGCGGGGCTGTCCTGCTGGCGGATGTGGAGGCGCATCTGAAGGACGCCCCGGCGCCTGCACCCGTGCCCACTGAGGCGTCCGGGAAACCAGCCGCAAAGGGCAAGCCCGGCCTGGACATGGCCGAGATGCGCCGCGCGATTGCCGCCGCCATGTCCCGCGCCAAGCGCGAGATCCCGCATTACTACCTGTCGCACCGGATCGATCTGCAGACGGCGCAGGACTGGCTGGCCGCAACCAACGCCGAACGCCCCCCCGACCGACGCCTGTTGATGGGGGCGCTGCTGATCCGCGCCACGGTGCGCGCGCTGGCGAAGGTGCCGGAACTCAACGGCCGGTTCGAGGGCGGCGATTACGCGCCATCCGAGACCATCAACTGCGGCATGGCGGTGGCCATGCGCGGCGGCGGGCTGATTGCACCGGCGATCATGGATGCGGGCGACAAGCCACTCGATGACATCATGGCGGCGATGCGCGATCTGGTCGCCCGCACCCGTGCCGGGCGGCTCAGGAACAGCGAGGTGACGCAGGGCACGCTCACCATTTCCAGCCTGGGCGAAAGCGGGGTGGATGCGCTGTTCGGCGTCATCTATCCGCCACAGGTGGCGCTGGTGGGGTTCGGCAGCCCGCGCCCGGAACCCGTGGCGCAGGACGGCACCGTGGCCGCGCGGGTCTGCGTCACCGCCACGCTGGCCGCCGATCACCGCGTCAGCGATGGCCGCCGCGGCGCCACATTCCTTGCTGAAATCGACCGACTGCTGCAGGAGCCAGAAACAATATGACACCAGAAGACATCCGCGCCGCATTCATCGAGGATCTGACCTCGGTCGCGCCTGACATCGACCCCGACACGCTGGACGACGACGAGCACATGCAGGACGACCTGGGCCTGGATTCGATGGATTTCCTGAACCTTGTCAGCGCCCTGCACAAGCGCTTCGGCCTGCCGATCCCGGAGTCGGACTACCCCGAACTGGCCACGACCGCCCGCGCCGTGCGCTATCTGGGAAAGGCCATGGCGGGCTGACGGATGGGCCGGTTGCAACCCGCGACAGCGGCGCTGGTCGCACTGTGGCTGGCGCTGGCAGCGCTCATCGCCACCCTTGCCCCGGCAAGGGCCGAGACGCCAGAGCCGAACGGCCCCGTGCTGCATGTGTTCTGGAGCCTGACCTGCCCGGTCTGCATCCGCCAGAAACCCTGGATTGACGGGCTGGAAGCGCGCTTTCCCGGCCTGCGGGTCGAGGCGATGGAGCTTTCGCGCTCGGACCGCGACCACGCACGCTTTGACGCAATGGCCGCCGAACGCGGCATCCGCCCGGAATTCGTGCCGACGCTGATGCTGGGGCCACGGGCCTGGATCGGTGATACACCCACCCTGCGCGCGGAAATCGAGGCGGCGATCGAGGCCGCGCTGACCGGCACCGAAACCGTCACCGACAGCGCCCTGCGCCTGCCGATCTGGGGCGAGGTCGATGCGGCGGCGGCCTCGCTGGCGGGCGTGACGGCGCTGATCGCCTTTGTCGATGGCTTCAACCCCTGTTCGCTCTGGGTGCTGACGCTGCTGCTGGGCATGGTCATCGCCTCGGGGTCACGCAGTCGGGTGGCGGTGGTGGGGGTCAGCTTCCTGCTGACCACGGCGCTGATCTATGGCGCCTTCATCGCCGGGCTGTTCAGCGTCATGGCCTGGGCCTTTGCGCTGCCTTGGGTGCGCTGGGCGGTGGCGCTGTTTGCGCTGGGCTTCGGGCTGGTCAGCATCAAGGATTACTTCTGGCACGGGCGCGGTTTCAGCTTTTCCATCCCCGAAGGGCAGAAACCCGGCATCTATACCCGCCTGCGCCGCCTGCGGCAGGAAGACCTGAACACCCCGGCGCTGATCGCCGCGACCGTGGCCATGGCAGCGGGAATCGCACTGGTGGAACTGCCCTGCACCGCGGGGTTTCCGGTGGTCTGGTCGGGCATCCTGGCCGACCGGGGCCTGACCGCCGGGGCCGGGTTCTGGGGGCTGCTGGCGCTTTACGTGCTGATCTATCTGGGCGTCGAACTGGTCATCTTCGCCGTGGCGGTGACCGGCATGAGCCTGGGCCGCATGGGCGAGCGCCATGGCCGGGCGCTCAAGCTGATCGGCGGCGTGGTGATGGTGGCGCTGGCCGGGGCGCTGGCGCTGCGTCCGGAACTGATGGAGGATCTCGGCGCCTCGGTTCTGCTGTTCGGCGGGGCGCTTGGGGTGGCGCTGGCCGTCCTGCTGGTCCATGGGCGCCGATGGTGGCGCGCCTGACGGCGCGTGGGTCCGGCGGCGCTGTCCCCCGCACATCTCAGGGCAACGGGTCGATGCGCACACCGCCGGGCAGAAGCCGCGCCAGCAGCCTGCGCAATGCCTGCCGCGCATCGCGGGGGGAGTGGCTGTCCGGAAACAGGTAAAGGTTCAGCCAATACCCGTCACAGAACGTGTCCAGCCAGTCGGTCAGGCGCGCGGCTTCGCGCGCGTCACCGGTCAGCGCCATGCAGATCCGGCGTAGTTGGGCAAGGCGGCGCGCGTCGAAATCGGCGGCAATCGCGGCGTATGTCTCGGTTGATTTCAACTCACCCCAGAACGCGAACCAGACCGCCAGCGCATCGCGGCTGCAGACTTCGGCGTTGAAATCCGCGTCCAGCAGCGCCAGCAGGTGATCGGCAGGGTCCGGGCCGGCCGCCGCCAGCGCCTGCATCCAGTTCGCCTCGTATCGGCGATAGGCTTCGCGCAGGGTCGCATCGAAAAGGCATTGCTTGGTCCGGAAATAGAACACCGCCGCCCCCTGCGACAGCCCGGCCTCGCGCGCGACCGTTGCCAGCGTGGTCCGGGCAAGACCGTGGCGCACCACCGAACGCAGCGTGGCGTCGATCAACTGCAGACGCCGCATGTCGGCATTGGCCTTGCGCTCCTTGCGCACCCTTCCCGCCGGCCCTTGTCCGCCCGGGTCGGTTTGCGGGTCACTCTGCGTCATGGTCCTCTCACCCCTCCCCGGATGTGGATCGATAGCAGGTCGCCGCGCCATGGGTCCAGAAAATTTATTTGAGCGCTCATTTTTCTTTCATGCAAGACAAGACCGGGCTAGGTTTGTTGCGTGAACGCCACCCGCTCCCGGCGCGGCGCCCTGCGCTTGCCGCGGGCCGGTTGCGCCGGACGCCCGCGGGTTGCCGTGCGCACAACCAGAAGGACGCATGATGAAAGACCCGGAGCCCCATCCGCCGCTTCCCGCCAACAGCCCCGCGCCGCAGGACCTGACCGCCTGGGACCGGGACCACAACCTGCACCCCTGGGCCCCGGTGGAGCACTGGCGCGAGACCGAATACCCGCGCATGGAGGCGGCGCGCGGCATCCATGTCTGGGACGCGGACGGGCGGCGGCTGATCGACGGGCCGGGGGGCATGTGGTGCGTCCAGATCGGCTATGGCAACGCCGAGATGGCCGAGGCGATCGCCGGGCAGGTGCTGCGCATGGCCTATGCCTCGCCCTGGTCGGCGACCAGCGGCCCGGCGGCGGTGCTGGCGCGGCGGCTTGCCGAGCTGGCGCCGGGCGATCTGAACAACGTGCATTTCACCACCGGCGGTTCCACCGCTGTCGATACCGCATTGCGCACCATGCAGTTCCTGAACAACCGGCTGGGCCGCCCCGAGAAGAAAGTGATCCTCGCACGCGAGAAGGGCTATCACGGCTCCACCTACCTGGCGGCCAGCGTCACCGGCAAGGAGCGCTTCCGCACCCGCTTCGACGCCGACGCGGCGCCGGTCCATTTCCTGCCGGACGTGAACCCCTATCGCCGCCCCGCAGGCATGAGCACCGAGTCCTGGTGCGACGCCAAGGTGGCCGATCTGGAAAACGCCATCGCCCGGATCGGGGCCGAGCGTATCGGCGCCTTCATCGCCGAGCCGATCCTGTGTTCCGGCGGGGTGATCGTCCCGCCCGAGGGCTACCATCGCCGCACGCGCGATATCTGCCGCCGACACGATATCCTCTATATCTCGGACGAGGTGGTGACCGGGTTCGGGCGGCTGGGGCACTGGTTCGCGTCCGACGAGGTGTTCGGCATCCAGCCGGACATGATCACCTGCGCCAAGGGGCTGACCTCGGGCTATCTGCCACTCGGCGCCTGCATCATCTCGGACGCGGTGATGGAGCGGCTGCGCGCACCGGACGGCTCGGCGGTGTTCTACAACGGCTATACCTATTCCGGCCATCCCGTCGCCTGCGCCGCGGCGCTGAAGAACATCGAGATCATGGAGCGTGATGGCATCCTGGAACACGTCCGCGCCCTGACCCCGCATTTCCAGGCCCGCCTTGCGGCGCTGGCCGACCATCCGCTGGTCGGTGACGTGCGCGGCATGGGGTTTCTGGGGGTGGTGGAGGCCAAGCCAGGCCCCGAAGGCACGCTGGACGAGGACAGCCGCTTCGGCGCGATACTGGACGAGGCTTGCGCGGAAATGGGCCTGATGCTGCGGCCGCTCTACAACATGGCGGTCTTCTCGCCGCCGCTGATCATCACCAGCGCGGAAATCGACGAGATGTTCGACATTCTGGCCCGCGGTCTGGACCGCGTGGCGGAGCGGATGACCAGCGCGCCGACCGGCGGTTGAGTGACTTCGGTGGGGCCGCTGAAAGGCGCGGCATCCAGAGGCGCTCGAAGCGCTCCCGGGCCATGCACCGTGGCGCGCGCTCCGGTCGGCCCGGCGATGCATGACGCTCTTGCCCCAGGATGCTTTCTTCCATTCCGGGGAAAGGCGCGCACCATCAAGTCCCACACCGTCAAACCGTGGGATCAAACACGCAGGCTGGAGAACACCGCAGCCATGTGCCTGCCGCGAACCGGACGGGTGATGTGCTCAGAGCACCACAATTGAGAAAATCGCACCCGAAACGAACTCTTTTGCTACCATTATCGCTTGCAACTATCTAAAACTGGCGCCGGTGGCCACGGATACGCGCGCAAATGCCTGCGTTCCAGTGGCTTGGCGACATGCCGCGACGGCAGCGCGGAATTTCAGAATCGAGGGATGAGAATATGACGGTGGCAAGAATGACAGCGGGATCAGATTTTTCGCGCCAGCGCGGCACAAGGGTGGGGGCGCTGCGGCGGACAACGGCGCATGTTGCGCCGGCACTGGCGCTGGCCGCTGTTTCAGCACTGATGATTGCGCCGGTCACCGGCGGGGCCGAAACGATCACGGGGCCCGAGACGACGACGCAGGTCGTCGCCCCCAATGCCAATCTGACGATCACCCCCACCGGCAGTGTGATCGTAACCGCCCCGGATACCGCGCGCGCGGTGTACCTGGACGACAATTATGCAGGCACCTTCGACAATCAGGGCACGGTCGCGGCAACAGCCGCGCCCCCCGGGGGGGG
>JAFIEE010000195.1 GCA_020832705.1 Paracoccaceae bacterium | reverse complement strand
TCGCGTCCAGCCGCTCGGGCAGGACGAAATCCACCTGCAGCGTGCCGCATTGCCAGTCGCGCCCGATGGCATCGGTCAGCACGAATTCCAGCTTCGGGCCATAGAAGGCGCCTTCGCCCGGGTTTTCCTCGAATGCATACCCGGCGGCGACGGTCGCCGCGCGCAGCGCGTGTTCGGACTTGTCCCAGACCTCGTCCGACCCGGACCGTGCCTCGGGCCGGTCCGAGAATTTCACCCGGAAGCGTTCGAACCCCAGATCACGGTAGATATCGGACAGGAACCCGATGAATTTCTTGGTTTCGGCTTCGATCTGGTCCTCGGTGCAGAAGATATGCGCGTCATCCTGCGTGAACCCGCGCACGCGCATGATGCCGTGCAGCGCGCCCGAGGGTTCATAGCGGTTGCACGAGCCGAATTCGGCCATGCGCAGCGGCAGGTCGCGGTAGCTTTTCAGCCCCGAGTTGTAGATCTGCACATGGCAGGGGCAGTTCATGGGTTTGAGTGCGTTGATCGCCTTTTCGCGGGCGTGGTCCTCGTCGACCTCGACGATGAACATATGCTCCTGATACTTTTCCCAATGCCCGCTCGCCTCCCACAGCTTGCGGTCCACCACCTGCGGGGTGTTCACCTCGACATAGCCACCCTTGCGCTGCTGGCGGCGCATGTAGTCCTGCAACGTGGTGTAGATCGACCAGCCGTTGGGGTGCCAGAAGACCTGCCCCGGCGCTTCCTCCTGCATGTGGAACAGGTCCATTTCGCGGCCCAGGCGGCGGTGGTCGCGCTTGGCGGCCTCTTCGAGCATGGTCAGATGCGCCTTGAGCGCCTTGCGGTCCTTGAAGGCCACGCCATAGATGCGCTGCAGCATGGGGCGCGTGTTGTCGCCCAGCCAATAGGCCCCGGCGATGGACATCAGCTTGAACCCGTCGGCAGGCACCTGACCGGTATGTTGCAGATGCGGGCCGCGGCACAGGTCCTGCCAGTCGCCGTGCCAGTACATGCGCAGCGGCTCGCCCTCGGGGATGCGGTCGATCAGTTCCAGCTTGAAGGGCTCGTTCGCCGCGGAATAGTGCGCGATGGCGCGGGGGCGGTCCCAGACCTCGGTCGTTACCGGCTCGCGGGCGTTGATGATCTCGCGCATCCGGGCTTCGATCAGGGCCAGATCCTCGGGCACGAAGGGTTCCGCGCGGTCGAAGTCATAGAACCAGCCGTGATCGCGCACGGGGCCGATGGTGACCTTCACATCGGGCCAGATCTCCTGCACCGCGCGGGCCATGATATGTGCCAGGTCATGGCGGATCAGTTCCAGCGCCGGGGCGTCATCGGCCATGGTGTGGATGGCGATGCTGGCGTCAGCCTCGATCGGCCATTGCAGGTCCCAGTGCGCGCCGTTCACGCTGGCCGAAATCGCCTTCCTGGCCAGCGAGGTCGAGATATCGGCCGCCACCTGCGCAGGCGTCACGCCCGCGTCATAGGAACGCGCATTGCCATCAGGGAAAGTCAGGGAAATCTGGGCCATCGGCCGGTCCTCGTCTGTCTGGCGCCCACGGAACGCCCGGTTGCGGGTTATGTGGCGGGTCTCATGCGGCGCAGCGGGGCGAATGTCAACCTTGGCGGCGCTTTCTTTCCCGCCCGTTTCGCTCTAGATCAGGGGCAGAGGGGCAACGGCAAGGGCAAGCCATGCTGGCGGGGCGGCGCATCACACTCATCATCGGCGGCGGCATCGCGGCCTACAAGTGCCTGGAGCTGATCCGGCTGCTGCGCGGTGCAGGCGCGTCGGTGACACCGGTGCTGACGGCAGGGGGCGCGCAGTTCGTCACGCCGCTGTCGGTTGCGGCGCTGGCGGGCGCGCGGGTCTATCACGACCTGTTCGACCTGAAGGACGAGGCCGAGATGGGCCATATCCAGCTTTCCCGCGCATCCGATCTGCTGGTGGTGGCGCCCGCGACCGCCGACCTGATGGCGAAGATGGCGGGCGGGCACGCCGATGATCTGGCCAGCACGCTCTTGATGGCCACCGACAAGCGCGTGCTGATCGCGCCTGCGATGAACCTGCGCATGTGGGAACACCCGGCGACGCAGCGCAATCTGGCCATGCTGACGGGCGACGGGGTGCTGACGGTCGGCCCGAACGCGGGCGACATGGCCTGCGGCGAGTTCGGCCCGGGGCGCATGGCGGAGCCGTCCGAGATCATGGCCGCCATCGGCGCCGTCCTGGGCGACGGACCGCTGAAGGGGCGGCATGTGCTGGTCACCTCGGGGCCGACGCATGAACCGATCGACCCGGTGCGCTATATCGCCAACCGGTCCTCGGGGGCGCAGGGGGCGGCGCTGGCCGCGGCTTTGCGCGATCTGGGCGCGCGGGTCAGCTTCATCACCGGCCCGGCCAGCGTGCCGCCGCCCGCGGGGGTGGATGTGGTGGCGGTGGAAACCGCGCTGGAAATGCGCGATGCCGCGCTGGCCGCGCTTCCGGCAGATGCCGCGGTCTGCGCCGCCGCCGTGGCCGACTGGCGGGTGGCGAACGCGGGCGCGCAGAAGATCAAGAAGGGCGCGGCGGGCCTGCCGGTGCTGGACTTCGCCGAGAACCCGGACATCCTGGCCACGCTATCGGCCCACGCGCAGCGCCCGGCGCTGGTGGTGGGCTTCGCCGCCGAAACCGAGGATGTGGCGGCCCATGCCACCGCCAAGCGCGCGCGCAAGGGCTGCGACTGGATCGTGGCCAATGACGTGTCCCCCGCCACCGGGATCATGGGCGGGGCCGAAAACGCGGTCACGCTGATCACCGGCGACGGGGCCGAAACCTGGCCCCGCCTGCCAAAGACGGAAGTTGCGCGCCGCCTGGCCGCGCGGATCGCCGGGGCCTTGGCATGATGGGGGCGCTGGCATGATGGTTGTGTCGGTGATGCGCGAGCACTGGGCCGACCCGGCGGTCGCGCTCCCGGACTATGCCACGTCCGGGGCTGCGGGCGCCGACCTGCGCGCCAACCTGCCCGTGGCAGACCGGGCGGCGGGGGTGACACTTGCACCGGGCGCCCGCGCGCTGATCCCCACCGGGCTGCGGCTGGCACTGCCCGAAGGGTGCGAATTGCAGATCCGCCCACGCTCCGGGCTGGCGCGGGACCACGGGGTGACGGTGCTGAACGCGCCCGGCACCGTGGACGCGGATTATCGCGGCCCGGTCGGGGTGCTGCTGGTCAACTTCGGGCAGGTCCCCTTCACCGTGGCCCATGGCGCGCGGATCGCCCAGGCCGTGCTGGCGCCGGTGGTGCAGGCGCGCTTCGCACCAGCGGCGGAGTTGTCCGAAACAGCGCGCGGGGCCGGCGGCTTCGGCTCCACCGGTCTGGTCTGAGGGGCGCGCGCATGGGGTTCGTGCTGTTCCTGATGCTGGCGCTGTGGCTTCTGGGCCAGTGGATGCGTGCGCCGGTCCGTGCGCGGCTGGTCATGATCGGCCTGTTGTATGTCGCGGTGCTCTCGGCGCAACTGGTGCTCCCCCCCGAGGCGGAACTGCGCCAGGCCACCGGCGGCGCGCCGGAGCCGTGGCTGGCGCTGGGCGGGGCAGCGCTGCTGGCGGGGGGATACTATGCGCTGCTGCGCCGCTTGCGCGCCCGCGCCGCCACCGCCGCCACCGACGCCCCGTCCGCCGGCGCACCGTTCCGCGAGGCGGAACTGAACCGCTACGCGCGCCATATCGTGCTGCGCGAGATCGGCGGCGCGGGGCAGCGGAAGCTGAAAGCGGCGCGCGTGCTGGTGGTCGGTGCGGGGGGGCTGGGCTCGCCCGCGTTGCTGTATCTGGCCGCGGCCGGGGTCGGCACCATCGGCGTGATCGATGATGACGATGTGGACGGCTCGAACCTGCAGCGGCAGGTGATCCACGCGGACGCGCGGATCGGTATGCCCAAGGTGTTCTCGGCCCAGACCGCGATGGAAGCGCTCAATCCGTTCATCACCGTGCGGCCCTATCACCGCCGGCTGGAGGCCGACACCGCCCCCGCGCTGTTCGCCGACTATGACCTGATCCTGGACGGGACCGACAATTTCGACACCCGCTATCTGGTCAACCGCGCGGCGGTGGCGGCGGGCAAGCCGCTGATCGCGGCGGCGATCACGCAATGGGAAGGACAGATCAGCCTTTACCACCCTGCAAGCGGCGCGCCCTGCTATGAATGTGTCTTTCCCGAACGCCCCGCGCCCGGGCTGGCGCCCGCCTGCGCCGAGGCGGGCGTGATCGCCCCCCTGCCCGGCGTGCTGGGCACGATGATGGCTGTGGAAGCGATGAAAGAGATCACCGGCGCGGGCCGCGGCCTGCGCGGGCGGCTGGTGATCCATGACGCGCTGGACGCCGAAACCCGCACCATCCGGATCGCGCGGCGCACCGATTGCGCCTGCTGCGGCGGGGCGGCGGCAGCGCCCGATGCGGGGCCGAAGCGTCATTGAATGCAGGCCACCGCTGCGCCACAATCCGGCGATGGACGCAGCGCGCACAAACCGGATCACCGATCTGTTGCGGCGTGACCGGCGCCGGTGGCGGGCGCTGGGGCTGGTGGCGGCGCTTGGCCTGCCGCAGGGGTGCATCGGTGCCGGTTTCCTGCGCAATCTTGTCTGGGATCATCGCCACGCAAGGCGCTCCGACTGCCGCGATGCAGACATCGACGTCCTGTTCTTCGACCCGCGCAGGACCGATCCCGCATATGAGGCCGACATCGAAGCGAGGCTTCGCAGCAGCGCGCCAGACCTGCAATGGTCGGTCCGGAATCAGGCGCGGATGCACAGGCGCAATCATGATGCGCCCTATGCGTCGGTCGAAGACGCCATGCGCTTCTGGCCGGAAACCGCCACGGCTGTCGCGGCCATGCGCGCGGGCGAGGCCTGCGCCATCATCGCCCCCTTCGGTCTGGCTGACCTCGACGGGCTGATCCTGCGGCCCCCTTCGGCCGCGCCGCACAGGATCGCAGCCTTTCGGGCGCGTGTCGCCGCCCGGAACTGGCGCGCGCGATGGCCGAAACTGCAGGTCATGGACGCCGCCGACCAAGCCTGACGCGCCGCCACCGCGCTACGCGCTCACGCAGCCGTGATCCGCACCCTTCGCCAGCGCTGAAACTTTGCCGCCCCGGCTTCCGTTCCCCGCCCCATGGACACCGCGCGTGTCCGCAACAGCAACGGGAGAGACGACCATGCAACCGACCTTCATGACCACCGCCAGGGCCGCTGCGGCCGCACTCCTTCTGGGCACGGGCGCGGCATTCGCCGCCGAGAACCCCATGGTGGGCGGCGCGCCGATGTTCGCCGATCGCAACATCGTGGAAAACGCCGTCACTTCGGCTGACCACACCACGCTGGTCGCCGCCGTGCAGGCCGCCGAGCTGGTGGACGCGCTGCAGGGGCCGGGGCCGATGACGGTCTTTGCCCCGGTCAATGCCGCCTTCGACAGGCTGCCCGAGGGCACGGTGGAGACGTTGCTGGAGCCCGGGAACCAGCCGATGCTGCAGCGCATCCTGACCTCGCATGTGGTGGCCGGAAACCTGAGCGGCGCCGAGATCATGCGCCGCGCGCGCGCCAGCAGCGACGGGTTCTTCCACATGGAAACGCTTTCGGGCGCGCCGCTCAGCGCCCAGGTCCGTGGCGGCAGCCTGTGGATTCATGACCAGTCCGGGAATGCCGGCCGGGTCACGATCAGCGACGTTAACCAGTCGAACGGCGTGATTCACGTCGTCAACCGTGTGTTGTTGCCCCGCTGATCCCCCGGACGGCAGGGGGACCGGGGCCCGCATGGTCCAGGTCGCTCGCCTTTACGCCCCCCCCC
>JAFIEE010000013.1 GCA_020832705.1 Paracoccaceae bacterium | reverse complement strand
GGCCGCTGCGGGCGCTCGGCGCCTGCGGGCGCGCGTTCGGTCGCCGGTTGGGCCGACCGCACGCCCGCGCGATCCGGGGCGGCGCGCGCGGTTGCCGGTCTTTCCGCCGCCGGTCTTTCCGCCGCCGGTCGTTCTGCCATCGGGCGTTCGGGCGCGGGTGTTGCCCGGTCGGGCGTCGGCGTGGGTGCCGCGGCGACCGCGCCGGGCGCAACCCGTGCGGCGGCTTCGGGCCGGGTGGCGACAATCGGTGCTGCGCGGCGGGGCGCATCGATTGCCGCCTGCGCGGGCGCGGCATCCGGCGCGGTTTGCGGCGCCGTCGGCGCGGCAAGCGCGGACTCCGTTAGGGTTGCCTCTGCGGCGCGGTCTGGCGCGCTGGTGTCTGTCGTGCGCTCCGGCGCGCTGGTGCCTGTCGTGCGGTCCTGCGCGCTGGTGTCTGTCGTGCGGTCCTGCGCGCTGGTGCCTGTCGTGCGGTCCTGTGCCGTCGCAGGCGCGGGGGATGCGCGCTCGGGCCTCACGGACTCGCTGCGTGCGGCGGCCGTTTCGGTGGCCTGCTGCCGCTCGGTCGCGGCAGTCGCCTGCGCGGCGTCGGGCGCAGCGGTGCGTGCGGCGCTGGCGCCGGTGTCGGTGGCCGCCGCGCTCGCGGTGCTGTCATCACCCGCACGCTGCGCGGCGCCGCCATCGCTGGCGCGCGCATCGGCGCGGCTGGCGGCGATGGCCTCCTGCCGGATCGATTCGGGGCCACCGGCGAAGAGGGGGATTGTCTCGATCACGATCTGGGTCTCGGTCACCGGCGGCGCTTCCCAGGGTTCGGCCAGCCGCACCGACACCGCCACCAGCAGGATATGCACCGACAGCGCCACCGCCCCCGCCAGCATCCAGGCGGGCGGATCGCTGCCCGTGCCCGGCGTGCCCGGCGCCTCCTGCCAGACCATGCTCATGGCGCGCCCCCCGGCGCCGCAGCGGGGGCAGCCCCGGAGACAGGCCCGGAGGCAGGCCCGGAGGCAGGCCCTTCGCGCACCGTGACCAGCGACACCTCGATCCCCTGCGCGGCCAGCCCCGAGACCGTCTGCACCAGCGCGTTGGCGGGCAGTTCCCGCGCCGCCATCACATAGACGCGGGGCGGCGCGGCCTCGGTCAGCACCTGCTCCAGCGCGGCCCGGTCCGCCACCGCCGCGCCCTCATAGGCCAGCGCGCCCTCGGCCCCGATCACGAGCAGCGGCCGGGGCAGGTTTTCCAGCGGCAGCGACAGGGTTTCCGGCAGATCGACGAAACGCTCTTCCTCGGACACGATACTGCCCGCAACCAGAAAGAACAGCACCAGCAACAGCACGATATTCACCGTTGCCAGCGAAAAATCCGGGCGGCGGCGCGGCGGCGACGCGGGCAACGGGCGCACCGTGCCGCCCCTGCGCCCTGCCCCCTGTGCGCCTGGTCCGATCCCGCCCGCATCCATCGTCAGCGCCCCATCAGCCTGAGCCGGGCGAACCCGGCGTCCTCGACCGCTTCCAGCACCGTCACCAGATCCTGCGTGCGGGCTGTGTCAGTCAGGAAAAGCAGGATCTCCTCGACCCGCGACTCGTGCAGGTCCGCCAGCACCAGCGGCAGATCCGCAAGCGGCAATTCCTCGCCGCCCGACCGCACCACACCCTGCCCGAGGTTCCAGACCGCAGGCGCGGCGCTGTCGGGCGCCGGGGCCTCGGCGGCGGGCGTCGCCCCGGCCTCGGGCGCGGCGGCGCGCACCAGCGGGACCAGCGCATAAGGCGCAAGCGAGGTGGTCAGCATGAAGAAGATCAGCAACTGGAACATGATGTCGGCCAGCGGCGTCAATGCAAACGCCGGGCGCGGGCGCGCGGGCGCGGCCAGAAACCCCTGCTGCAACGCGGATTGCGCGCCCGGCGCCGCCATGGCTCAGCGGAACCCGTGGGGCACGGGCTCGGAATTCACCACGGTCATGATCAGGCTCTCCAGCGCCTCGCGCTCGCGGGTGATCCGCCCTTCAAGCCAGAGCGAGACGAAGTAGAACAGGATGGCAATGGCCAGACCGATGGCGGTGGTGATGAGCGCCGTCCAGATGCCGCCTGCCAGCAGCGCCGGATCAGCCGCGCCGGTGGTCTGGGCGATGCGGCCGAAGGCCTCGATCATGCCGATCACGGTGCCCAGGAGCCCCAGCATCGGTGCCGCCTGCACCACCGCTTCCAGCACGCGCATGTTGGCCGACAGCCGCGCCAGTTCCTCCAGCGCGCGCTGGGTCGCCAGCCGCTGCGCATGGTCGCAGTCGGAGGGGCGCGATTCCAGCGCCCCCATCAGCACGCCCAGTACCCGCATCCGCACCCCGTCGCCGCCTTGCGCCGCGCGCGCGGCAGCGGTCCGGTCACCGCGCAGCCAGGCGTCCAGCACCGCGCGCACCTTGCGCGCCCGGCCCAGACCAAGGCGATGGAACTGGATCAGCTTGAACAGCGTGACCGTCAGCGCCCCCACCGACACCAGCGCCAGCGCGCCCAGCACCGTCCAGGCAAGGCCGCTCAATTCATGCGGAATGAAACCCGTCATGCGCGCACTCTCTTCCCGTGTCGTTCAGGACCGCCCCGGGCCGGGCCGGGCGCAGCCCCGCACGTCATGAACCGAACTGCACATCCGCGCGCGAACTCGTCACCAGCGCTTCCAGACACATGCCGGATGCTGCGCCACCCTCTTCGACGCATTCTTCCACGCCGTTGATCAGCAGACGGGAAATGCCGCCGCAATCGCGCTCCAGCAGGAACTGGACCACCCGCGTCTTGCCCAGCGGAAGCTGCCCGAACTCCAGAATCAGCCGCTGCGACACAATCCCGCGGTCGTCGAACACCACCACGTCATACGCGGTCTCGCTGAAATCCACGCCAGTTTCGTTATGGGCCAGAAAGGTGATCCGGCAACTTGCGTCCGCATCCTCGACATTGTTCAGTTCCAGGTGGAACCGGTCGCCCGATTGTGCCATGGCCGGTGTCATCCCCCCGAACGCGGCACCCAGAGCGACCAGCGCCGTGGCGGCCACCGTCGCAACCCCCCTGGCCGCAAGTCCCCTGAAACGCAAAAGCTGGTGTCCGGGCTGGCGCGTCATTTCCGATGGCATCAGTGTCTCCCGTGATCAATTCTCCCTGTCCGACAGGGATATCACGGTTATCGCATTCCGCAAAGAAAGCCTTTGCCCGCGCGCGTGAATTCGTCGGCGGTGCCTGTCCCGGTGCCTGTCCCGACGCCCTGCGCCGACGCCGAACGCGCCGCCGGGCGGGTGGCACGGGCGCAGCCGAACCGACACGCAGAAGACGGCCACAAAAAGCAAGCGGCGGCCCCTGGCCGCCGCTTGCGTTCATCGCATGCGTTCGTCGCGGACACACGCCGCGTGCGGGCGCGGTGTCCCCTCCGCAGGGTCAGCGGAACTGACCCACGCTCCAGTTACGCTTGAACGGTTCCGGATCGCGCAGGCTGATCTGCTGTTCCTCACGCGGGATGACGACGCTCTGTCGCGCCGGCGCGCTGGCAAGGCTCCGCGGGGTGAACGGCTCCGAGGCGCGGTCCTCCGAGCCGCCGGACTCGCGTGCCGTGCGCGGCACGATTGGCTCGGCTTCGGGCGAATCGCCATCGGTCTGCCGCGCGGGCGCCTCGGGAACGAATGTCACCTCGGACCCGAATCTGGTCTGGCCATTGTCCAGACGGTCCACCGAGGCCAGTCCGGACGGCACCTGCATTGTCGAAATCGCCGCCACATCGCTGGAAAGCTCGGTCTCGGCCACGAAGGCCGACACCCGCATCAGTTGCGCCTCATCGGCGCCCGGCGCCTCGGCCGGGGCGGTGACCGCAGAGGCAACATCGCTGCTGACCACGGATTTCAGCACCGGCCAGGCCGCTGCCCCCGATGCCGCAAGCACCGCACCGCCAACCAGCAGCGCAACGCCATACCGGGTTCCGGAACCGCGCCGGGGCTGGTCGAAATCACTCTTGTTCATCATCGCACCCGTACTCAATCGACGGAAAACCGCCATACAGGATTTCCTATAGCACAATTTTGCCTGCAGATTAAGCGCACACTGTCGCCTGTGGCGAATTTCCGCGTTTCCGTCCCCGAACCGCCGCGGTCCGGATCGGCCTGCGCCTGCCCGGCGCCGGTCGCGCTGTCGGTATGTATTGCGTGACAACGGTTTTTTTGATCTGCAGGACGTGCCGCCTTTGCCCGAGTCGATCCTGCCATGCTATCGTCCGTGCGCGACGGGGGCGCGCGGGTCGGGGCGTGATCGGGGTGCGCAACCGGGGCGCGACCGGGGTGGACAGGATGAACACGGTGCCGGGCGCGCAACATAGCGTGCGGCCAGGATGAAAGCGTTTCGATGCAACAGCTCACACTGCGGCTTGCCAACATGTCCACGCTGTCCGATGGCGGCCCGGTCGAGGTTTCCGTCGAAGAAGGCCGCTCGCTCGATGTCGGCCGCGACTACGGCATGGGCTGGGTGCTGCCGGATGCGCAACGGATCGTGTCGGGGCGACATTTCGAGGTGCGCTGGGAACGCGGAACATGGTGGCTTTATGACCTGTCCACCAACGGGACCTATCTGAACGGGGCATCGTCCCGGGTCAAAAGCCCGCACCGGCTGGAAAACGGCGACGAACTGCAGCTTGGCCCGTATAATGTCCGGGTCGGGATCGAAGTGGCGCAGGCTGCGGCCCAGCCAGCGCCCGCGCCGTTCAGCCAGCCAGCGGCCGGAGGTGGGTTCCCTGGCGCGCCCGCAGGTGGCGGTTCCGGCGGCGGCGATATCTGGAGTGCGTTCGGCGCACCTGCCGCACCTTCGGAACAGACGTCGATGCCGCCAGACGGTGGCATGTGGGGTCGGCCGCCACAGCCGTTGCCGCAGGGTGCCCCCCCCGCCGACACGGGCGGCGCGCGCGGTGCGCCCGCCGACGCCTCGCCCTTCGCCGCACCATCGCCCGCAGCACCATCGCAGCAACAGGCGCCTGCCGCCGCCTCTCCCTTTGGCGGCGCGCCGGGCGGCGGGCCGTCATCGCAGCCCCCCCCGTCCGGCGACAGCCCTTTTGCGGGCGGCGCACCGGGCGGCGCACCGGGCGGGGCACCGGGCGGCAGCGGCTTCCCGCCCGGGCGCCCCGGCGCAGCCCCCGAAGGCGGCAGCCCGTTCGGGCCGGCCAGCGCGCCGCCGGGTACACCGCAGAATGTCCCGCAGAGCGTTCCACCCGGCCATGCAGGCCAGGGCGGCACCTATCCGCCACACCAGCCGGGACCGGGGCCCTCTGCGCACGGCTATGGCGGGCAGCCGCACCCGCAATCGGTGCCCCCGGCATCCGGCGGCTTCTCCGGTCAACCGGCGTCCTATCCGCCGCAGCATCGCCCGACCGAACCCGCACAGCCCCCGCAGCCATACCATACCCCATCCCCGCAGGGTGGCGCCGCACCGGCAGGCGGGGGCGCGCTGCTGGACATGATCTGCGCTGGCGCCGGACTGCCGCCGGGCAGCCTGGGCGCAGGCTCCGAGGCCGAGACCGCGCGCGAGATCGGCGAGGCCCTGCGCGTCGTCGCCGAGGATCTGGCCATGCTCCTGCAGGCCCGCGCCATCGCCAAGCAATCCGTCCGTTCGGGGCAGCGCACCATGATCGGACGCGAGGACAACAACCCGCTGAAGTTCATGCCCGGCCCTGAAGAGGCCCTGCGAACCATGTTCGGCCCCCCCCGCATGGGCTACATGCGCGGGGCAGCGGCGATCCGGCAGGGCTTTGACGACGTGAAGCGCCATCAGCACGCCACCCATGCGGCAATCCAGCCCGCGCTGGCGAAGCTGCTGGACGATCTGGCGCCCGAGGCGATCGAATCCCGCGCGGGGAAATCACTGCTCGCGTCAAAGAAAGCGCGCGCCTGGGAGGTGTATGTGCAGCGCTGGGACGCCAAGGTGCACGCCCATGACAACGGGATGCTGGACGTGTTCCTGAAGTATTTCGCCGAAGCCTACGACCAGCAGACCCGGAAATGACCGGCCGTGCCGCAGGCGCGGCGACTGGAGGGGCGACTGGAGGGGCAACCGGCGCGGACACGCCACATTGCGCCAGAGGCGCGTTTCTGATATGCTATGAAGATATTCGAGTGATGAGGTCGGCCATGAAGAAGTTGTTTCTCTGCGCGGCCGCCTGTGCGATGTCGATGTCACAGGCCGCCGCAGACACCAGTTTCTCGAAGGATGAACTGGTCGATCACCTGATCGGCACCATCGATCTGGGGGCCGCGCGCGCCATCTGCATCGGCACCGCCGAGGAATGCGCGCCCGAGGTTCCGCCTGCGCTCGACATGATGGTCAACTTCGAGTTCGACTCGTACGAACTGACGCCCGAAACCCGCGAAAACCTGCGCGTGTTCGCCGATGCCCTCAACGACCCGCGGCTGGACGTTGCCGATTTCCTGGTCGAAGGGCATACCGATGCGGTGGGCGGTGACCAGTACAATCTGGTGCTGTCCGAGCGCCGCGCGGGCGCGGTGACCGAATACCTGATCGACCTTGGCGTCGACGCCGAGCGGTTGCAGGCCATCGGCCACGGCGCCGCCACCCCGCGCGTGGACGATCCGATGGACCCGATCAACCGCCGGGTGGAAATGCGCGGCACGCTGAACTGAGCGGGTCCGACAAGTGAGATGGCGCGCCCGCCGGGCGCGCCTTTCATCATGACGTAATGGACGGCCCGCGGAAAAGCGGGCCTTTGCCGTGGGGGCTGCATGGCGCTTGAAAGGTTTCTGGAACCCCTGTCCGCGGACGAACCCTGCGGACCGGACCTTTACGACGCATACGACCCTGATTTCGAAGGCTATTACGACAGCGCGATGTCGCGCCTGCCGGAGCGGTATTTCAGCCAGAGCAGTGAAGGCAGCTTCTCGACCGGCGCGCAACTGGTGCCCTTCGACCGCAGCAGCATCGACCTGAAGAAGGAGCAGGCCAGCGTCGAAAAGCTGCTGGAACGCTCGCGCGACCTGCGCATCGTCATCGTGCTGGCGCAATTCGCAGCGCTGGCCGGGAACCTTGAGCTGTTGTCGGACTGCGCCGAACTGACCGCGGGGCTTCTGGAGCGGCACTGGGACCACGTGCACCCCCGCGTGCACGAGGATACGATCGAACGCTGCAACGCGCTGGAACTGCTCGACACGCCGGCCACCGTTGTCATGCCGCTGGAATTTGCGCCACTGGCCACTGACCGGCGGCTGAGGGGGCTGACCTTCCGGCGCTATGCCGTCTCGGCGGGCAAACGCAACAAGATCGGCGCCGAGGCCGAGGAGGACGCTGCAGCCATCGTCGCCGCGCTGCGCAATCTGGAAAACGGCCCGCAGGTTGAAGCCAGCTTCAACGCGCTTTCCCGGCTGCGCACGGCGATCAAGACCATCGAAACCACCTGCATGGTGGCCGACACCGGCGCGTTCCGGCCGAATCTTTCGGCCCTCGGCCCGCAAGTCGACACGATCCTGGAGCTGTTGATCGAGGCCCGGCAGGACCTGGGCGTGGGCGGGGCGGCGCCCGCCGACGCCACGCCGGGCGCCGCCGACGACGACGATGCCGCCAGCACTGACGGCGCGCCGGTCGCTGCCGTGGCGGCCGCGCCTGCCGTCAGCGTGGGCGACATCGCCACCATGGCCGAGGCGCGCGCCGCACTGGTCGCGATCGAAACCTATTTCAATTGCTACGAACCTTCATCCCCGGCCCTGCTGCTGATCCGGCAGTCGCGGTTGCTGGTGGGGCAACCGCTGGTGCGCGCGCTGGAAATCCTGCTGCCCGAACAGGCCGGCAACGCCCGCATCGATTTCAACGCGGGCGACGGGTTCCTTCTGGCCATGGACCGGATGCGCGAACTTTCTTCCGAAAGCGGGGGCGAGGTGCCCGCAGGCACCGCGCCCGAACCCGATACAATCACCACCCGGGCCGAAGCCACCGCGCAGATGACCGCGGTCGAGAACTACTACCGCCGCGCCGAACCCTCCAGCCCGATCCCGATCCTGCTGTTCAAGGCCAAGGGCTATCTGAACCGCGACTTCACCTCGATCCTGACCGACCTGTTTCCAGTTACCGGTTGAAGGCGGCGGCGGGGTTACATACGCTGCGACAAATCCGCATTCCGAAAGGACCCCTGATGATTTCATCCCCGTTCAAACGCGCAGGCGCGGTCGCGCTGACCGTCGGCACGCTGGCATTGGCCGTGCCCGCCGCGGCGCAGGACAGCGAAGGGCCGGACCGTCTGAACGAGACCTATCGCGACTGGGTGGTGCAATGTGTCACGCAGGCCGTTTCACAGCCGCCGGAAGACGCAGGTTCGGCGCGCGTGTGCGAGATGGTCCAGCAACTCACGCAACGTGACAGCGGCCAGCGGGTGCTGACCATGGGACTGCAGCGCACTGCCGACGGTGGCACGGCGATGACGGTGATCGCGCCCTTCGGCATTCTGCTGCGGGACGGGGTGACGATCCGCGTCGGCGATGACGACCTGTTCCAGTTGGAGTTCCTGACCTGCATGTCCAATGGCTGCATCGCCAACGCCGATCTGGGTTCCGACGCGGTCGCGGCCATGGAGCGCGGAACCGCGGCGACCGTCCGCATGTCCACGCTTCAGGGCCAGGCCCTGGATCTTGAAATCTCGCTCATGGGGTTCACGGCGGCGATGAACCGCCTGCGCAGTCTGAACTGAGCCGGGGGGCCGCAGCCGCGACCGGCGGCGGCTCAGCTCAGTGCCGCGTCCACGGCGGCGCGAAAGTCCCGCAGCTCCTGCGGCTCGCGGATCACGGCGACCCGCCCCGAGGCCCGCTGCATGTGGTTTTCCGCCCAGTTGATGATCCAGGCGACATCGTTGCCGCGCAGGAACGGGTTGGCGTTGATCACCCCACGGCCAAGCAGTTCCTGCAGATCGGCATCAAGCGGCGAGGACAGCACCAGATGCGCCCCCTCCATGCCCAGGAAATGGCACAGATACAGCCGTCCGGCGGTGATCTGGTGGCCGCGCGCGCGCAGGTAGCTTTCACCCTCGCGGGCCAGGTGCGTGACCATCTCGCGCGAGATGTCGGGCTCGACGCGCAGCGCCAGAAGCTCGGCGCGTGACATGGTTGCCGACTGGGCCGGACGATAGGTGTTCATCAGCCGTACCGTGGTCTATTCTATCAACTGCCCCACCCGGTTGGGGGGGGACCGGGGTTGGCGCGCATCCGCGCGCCCGGCGGATTCGATCTGGATGATCCGGTTGACCAGCGTTTCGACCTCCTGCCCGGCGGTCAGGGTCTCCGTATCGCCGCCCGTGTCCACCTGCACCGCAGCGCCCGCGCCGGTGCCCGGGCTGCGCCCGTAACAGGTGTAATTGTCACGCCCCGGCGGCTTGAACACATAGCAGGTTGCGTTCACCTCGCGCCCCTCGATCCCCAGAAACAGCACCTGCGAGAGCGCCGCATCCTGATCCGGGTGCGGCTCTTCGCTCATCAGCAGGGTGAACCGGTCGCCGGGGTGCACCATGCCGTCCAGATTGTGCGCCTCGGAGAGCAGCATGATGATCTGCCCCACCAGCGACGATTCGATCCCGTGGCGCATCGCGGCGCTGAACAGGGCATCGAGCACGCGCATCTCGGTCGGGGCGGCGACCTGCGGCATGTCTCCGGCCACCGCGAAATCGCGCCCCACCCAGGGGTCCGAGGCGACGACCAGCCGCAGGTCCGGGTCGGGCGGCGCCTGCGCATCGGCGTCCCGGTCGCCATTGCCGTCGCCATTGCCGTCGCCATTGCCGTCGTCGGCTGCCGGGTCGGGCGCTGGGTCTTCGGCCCCGGCCCCGGCGTTCTCGGCCCCCGCGTTTTCGGGTTCGGCGTTTTCGGGTGCCGGGCGCGCGCTGGTCATCATCGACAGCGGCATCCGGTCCGTTCCCGTATCCCGCGCCAGCGACCCGACATAGCGCTCGCCATCGTAAAGCGTGATCTGCGAGAACAGCGCCCGCACCGGGTCGTTACGGTCCGGGGTGGTGCGCAAGGCGATCAGGTATCCGGGCGTCACCGTTTCAACGTCAAATCGCGCGCGCACCGTGTCGGCCACGGCCTCGGCCTGCGCCGGTTCCAGGCCTTCGAGCGTCAGCAGGTCGGCCAGCGGGGACGGTGCGGTCACGCGCAGGATGGTGTCCTCGAACAGGCCATGACGCCTGTGCGTGGCGCGAAGCGGCGCCCGGCTGCTGCCATGCACAAAGCGCCCGGTCTGACGCGCCCGCTCGGTGTGCCAGGCCCGGTGTGCCTCGGCCTCGGCGACCGTGCGCGGGCGCGCCAGGCGCGCCTCGCCGTCCGCCGTATCGGCGGCAACCACCGGCGCCGGGGCCTGCCCGCCCGATCCCACGGCCCGCTGGCGCTGCGCCTGGAACACGGCGAAATCCTCGCCGCTGGACGGCAGCATCACCGCCACCCGTTCGCCCGCGGCGATCAGCGTATCCTGAAGCCGGATCAGATCGCCCGTCCCGCGCGTATCCTCGGGCAGGTCGGGGCGCGGAACCCGCATCTGGCTGCGCCGGTCCCCTTCCCCGCCCAGCCGCAGGCGCATGGGCTGGCCCGGCAGGTCGATCAGCGCCGCCGGCACGGCGGCAAAACCGGTGTCATCATCCTCATCGGCGGGCTGCGCCTCATCGGCCGAGAACGGCAGCTCGACATCGGCGAGCGCAAGCTCCGGCGCCGCAGGTTCCGTTGACTCGGTCCGGTCCGGTGGGCCAAAGGTGATCTGGGAGGCGAGATCATAGCGGAGAAGGGCCCAGCCCGCCGCTCCGACGACAGCCACCACCACAACCGAAAGCCCCAGCACCCTGCGCCAGCGCCCGGAGCGTCGGCGGCGGGCGGCCGCTTCGCGCGCGGCCCGGAACCGCGCATCCGCGCCCGTCCCGGCGCCGCTCATGGCGCCCGCGTGCTGTCCGCGCGGCAGCAGCGGGCAGATACCCGCCGCGCCGCCATCTCAGCGCAGCCCGCCAACACCGCCGCCGCGTCCAAGACCGCGCCCCCCCGAAGGCTCCGGCTGTGGCGCCGGCGCAGGCGCTGCCGCAGCGGGTGCCTGGGTCTGACCGCCACCACTGCCACTGGTTGCCGGCTGCGCGCGGGCAGGTGCGGCGGCCTGCGGGGCCGGGGGCGGGCAGATTTCGCCTTCGGTGTCGCGGACCGTGCGCCAGATCGCCGCAGAAGGCTCCGGGCTCGATGGCGGCGTCAATCCGGTGCGCGAATAGAAATTCACCAGCGCCCGCGCCGATCCCGGGCCCCACTGGCCGTCCACCCGCATCCGGTAGCAGCCCACGCGGGCCAGTTCCTCCTGCAGGGCGACGACGATGTTATCCGGCAGCACCTCGGGTTCGATCTCGACCCCGATGATCCGGCGCTTGGCGCCGACGTGGGGCGAGAGCGCCTGCCCCGGCTCCAGCGCGGCCAGAACCAGCATGTCGCTGGCGTTTTCTGCGGCCACACGGGTGGCGACCATGCTGGAGATGTCGGGGAACTCCAGATCCGGCACCGCCTCCTCGGCCAGATCGCGCACCGCCGGGTCGGTCTCTGGTTCGGGCGCGGGCTCGGCCGCCGCGTCCGGTTCGGGCGCAGGTGCGGGATCCGGGGCGGGTTCGGGTTCGGGCGCAGGTTCGGGCTCGGGCGCAGGTTCGGGTTCCGGGGCGGGTGCAGGTGCAGGTGCCGGGTCAGGCTCAGGAAGCACCGGCAGGGCGGCGAATTCCTGCTCCGCCACCGCCTCCGGCGCGTCCGGGGGCGCGGTCTCGGCCACTGCAGGGGCGTCCCCGGCGTCCGGCTCGCGGGCAACGGGGTCCGATGCCGCGGCCAGTTCTGACCCGGGCGCAGCGGCGTCCGTGTCGGCCGCTGCCGCGTCGGCATCGGCAAGCCCCGGGTCATCTTCGGCTTCGGGCGCGGCTGCCTCGGGTTCGGGGGTGCGCGGCGTCAGTTCCACAGTCCGGAACTCCGGCACCGGCTCGGGTTCGGGTTCCGGCGGCGCTGCGGCCACCTCGATCACCTCTTCCTCCAGCAGCCCCCGGGCCCGCAGCTCTTCATCGATCTCCTCAATGGTGATCTGCATGCCGGTGCTGACCAGGAACTGGACCGCCCACTCGCGCCACTCTCGGTCCTGGCCCACGAACATCTCGAGGTCGATGTCCGCCATATCGTCAGCCGAGGATTGCACCGCATTGAAATAGAACGGCTTTGTCAGCGAACTCTGGTCCCAGGGGATCTGACGCCCCAGCGTGGCGCGCGACACGTCGCTGCGCACGCGAATCATCATTTCGGAAATGCTCACGCCTGGCGCGTCCAGATGCGTCAGCAGTGCCGTGGTGAAGGGGCTGTTGCCGTCACGCCCGTCGAAGGTGATGTTGTTGGGCTGGGTCGCAAAGGCGATGAAGGTATCGGTTCCGGTTTCGGTCTGCGCCAGACCGTCGCGGGAGGAGCCGCGCAGCGACGGCGGCAGGGGGTTGTTCCGGCAGGCATCGAGCAGCACCACCGTCTGCCGCCCCGGACCCGAGATTTCGGAAATGATCCGGTCCAGCCGCAGCGTCTGCGCCTCGATCTCCTCGACCGAACGCAGGCTGGCCGAAACCGGGGCGAGGAAGTTGGCACCGTCAAGCTGGAACCCGTGCCCGGAGAAGTAGAAGAGCACCACATCGGCCTCTTCGGCGCGTCGCGCAAAGCGCGTGACGGTGCGCTGGAACTGGTCGAACTCGGTGTCGAGCAGCAGCGTCACCTCGAACCCGAGGTTTTCCACCGAACTTGCCAGCGCCCGGGCATCGCGGGCCGCATTCGGCAGCACCTCGGCAGCGCGATAGTCCGAATTGCCGACGATCAGCGCCATCCGGCGCTGGTCCGGCTGCGCATGCGCCGCCCCCGCCAGCAGCCAGGCGCCAAGGATCAGGGCCGCGCAGGACAGGATCAGATGCGCCCGCCATGCCGCGCGCGTCGCTGGTGCCGCCGGAAAGCGAAGGAGCCGAGTCAAAGCCATGCGAAACCATAACCCGCACAACCATCTGTGACGAGTCCTTCCTGAAGCGCTTGCCAAGATGTGATGCGGGACCGGCACCGGGCCTGGCAGGGCGGGGGACAGGCTTGCCGGGGCGGGGCGGGGGGGGGGTCCGGGTGGGGGGGGGGGGGGGGGGGGGGGGCCGCGCACGCCCGGCGAGGCGCCAACCGGCGGCCGATGGGCGTTTGGGCAAGAGGGCGGCGTGTGCGGTCATCGAGACACAGGCAGATGTGCGATTCGCGGCGGGCGGGCCGCTGGGACGCAGGATCTCGGGGGCGCGGGGCGCAGGGGCGCGGGGCCACAGGGGCGCGGGGCGCAGCGGCGCCGGCCACAGGGGCGCGGGGCCACAGCGCCCGGCCACCCCCGAGAAACTCGCCGCGACAACCGCCGCCAGTCCATGCGCGCGGGACAGCCAGCGCGGGGACGACCGGACCCTACCGCAGGTTCAGCCGAGTTTTTCCGACACCAGCGCGTTCAGTTCCTGCAAGGTGTAGGGCTTACCCAGGAATACGGCGTTCGGGACCGACATCCCCGAAAGCGGCAGATGATCCTCGACATGGCCGGATATGAAGATGACGCCGACATCGGGCCGGTCGCGCCGGGCGGCATCGACCCAGGCAGGCCCGTCCAGCCCCGGCAACACGACATCCGACAGCAGCAGGTCGACATGCAGCGACGGGTCTGCCAGCAGCTCCAGCGCGGCTTCGCCGCTTTCGGCCTCGATCACGGCATGCCCGTGCATTTCCAGCGCGCGGGCGGTGAAGGCCCGCACCGGCACCTCGTCCTCGACCAGCAGGATTGTACCGGTATCGCGGCGCACGGGCGGCAGCGCGGGCGGGTCCGCCGGTGCGGTATCCGCCGCGGCCTGCACGGGGTCGCAGGCGGCGAAATACAGCGTGAACGTCGTTCCCTGCCCCTCCACGCTGTCGGCGAAGATGAAGCCCCCGGATTGCTTCATGATCCCGTAGACCGTGGACAGGCCCAGCCCGGTCCCCTCGCCCGGGCGCTTGGTGGTGTAGAAGGGTTCGAAGATGCGGGGCAACCGGTCGGCGGGGATGCCCACGCCCTCATCGCGGATCTCGATCAGCGCATAGGTGCCCGGCGGGATGCGGGCCTTTCCGCGGCGGGTTTCCTGGACCAGCACCAGGGGCCGGGTCTCGATCCGGATCTCGCCGCCCAGAGGCATGGCGTCGCGGGCATTGACCACGAGATTGATCAGCACCTGTTCCATCTGCCGCCGGTCGGCCCGGATCGGCGGGACATCATCGCCGTGCGCAAGCGTCAGGGTCACCCGCTCGCCCAGCAGCCGGTTGAGCAGATGCGCCAGGTCGCGCAGCGTATCGCCGAGATCGAGAACCTCCGGCTCCTGGTGCTGCTTGCGCGAGAAGGCCAGCAACTGCCGCACCAGCCCGGCGGCGCGATTGGCGTTCTGCCGGATCTGGATCAGGTCCGGATAATCGGGGTCGCCGCTGTCATGGCGTAGCAACAACAGGTCGCAATATCCTGAAATTGCTGTCAGAAGATTGTTGAAATCATGCGCGATCCCGCCTGCAAGCTGGCCCACGGCATGCATCTTCTGGCTTTGGGTGAACTTGTCTTCCAGCGCCTTGAATTCGGTCGCATCCGAAAGCACGGCATAAAGCCTCGGACCCTCGGCAGCGTCGATGCGGCGCAAGGTGACCTGCAGGAAGTCGCTCACCGCTTCGCGTTTCGCACGCAAGATCTCGGTGCGGTTGGCGGAACGTCCGGAAACGGCTTCGGCGATCCAGTCGTCGACCGGGCGGCCCGGCCCGTCGAGCAGGTCGGCCAGGTCCGGGCATTCGCCGTCGCGCAGGCCCAGCAACCGGCGCGCTTCAAGGTTGAGGCTGGCAATCCCGCCATCATGGCCGATCCGCATCAGCCCCACGGGCAGCCGGTCCAGCGCAGGGCTCATGCCGATTTCGTCCTCGGCCACGGGGTTCATTCCGTGCGGGGCAAGGCGCCAGACCACCAGATCTGGACGGACATGCCGCAGATCCAGGCACAAGGTTCCTGCGGCGATGCCCAATCGCGCGGTTGCATCGCCGGTCGCGGCCACCTGCTCCAGCAGATGCGCCACCGCCTGCGCCGGCGCGGCGCGCCATTCGGACAGCCAGTCGGCCATGCTGTCCTGCGCGTGCAGCCCGCGCCAGTGCGCGGCCGCGTCATTGACCCAAAGCACCCGCCCCGCGCGCAGATCGGTGACGACACAGGGTGCCGCATCCGCCGCCAGCGCCGCAGCAAGGACGTTCAGGGCGGTGCGTCGTCGCCGGGTTGCCAGCGCCTGCACCGCCGCCACCATCCCCGTCGCAGCCAGCAGCGCCCCGGCCCCGGACAGAAGCACCAGTTGCAGCCCCGGTCCGGCCAGCCCCGGCAGCAACGCCAGCGCGGCAAGTAGCGCCGCCAGCGCCCCCAGGGCGAGGGCGCGCTGCAGATTCAGCGCGCCAGAGAAACCGGTGCCCTGAACCGGTGCGGACAAGCTGGCCAGACCCTGCATGGCGGAAAGACTCCATCGCATTCGGCGCCACCCTATGCATCCATCGTGAAGCAAAGGTTAACGCACGCGCGGGGGCCGCGCCACCTCTGATTGTGCCGCGCGCGATCAATCGCGCCTCAAGAGAAAGACGCCGAACCCGTCCGCCCCGTCCAGCGGCGTGAAACGGCGCGACCGCTCCACCCGAAACCCCGGGGCGCGGGCGCTGAACGCCGCGACCGCATCCTCGTTCTCGGCCTGCAGCATCGAACAGGTGGCATAGGCCAGCCAGCCGCCCGGGCGCACCCGTTTCGATGCTTGATCAATAGCTTGCGCCTGATTCTTTAGAAACTGGTTCAGCCGGTCGGGCGTCAGCGCCCATTTGCCTGCCGGATCGCGCCGCCAACTGCCTGACCCCGAACAGGGCGCATCAGCCAGGACCAGATCAAAGGCGCCCGCGGCCTGCGTGGCGATTGCGATTCGCACCCCGGCCCGGGCCGCGCGGGCCGGGATGTCGCGCATCCGGGCCGCCGCCACGTCATGCGCGGTCACGCGCGCGCCCAGTGCCGCCATGGCCAGCGCCTTGCCACCGCCCCCGGCGCAATAGTCCAGAACATTCAGCCCCTTGAGCGGTGGCAACGCCGCCACCACCGCCTGCGAGGCCGCGTCCTGAAATTCCACCAGACCGTCGGCGAAGGCCCGCGCCTGCCGCACCCGGCGGGCGTTCTGCGTCACCTCAAGCGCAAAGTCCGCCAGCGGGTGCGGCACGGCGTCGATACCGTCCCCGGCCAGTGCGGCAATGGCGCCCGCACGGTCCACCCGCGCCACATTCACCCGCAAAAACACCGGCGCGCGGTGGCGCAGCGCTTTCATCACGGCCGCGAAATCTGTGCCCAACGACGCGCGCAGGGCGGGCACCAGCCAGTCAGGGCAATCGAGGCACTCGGCCTCGGTCATCGCCACGGGCGCGGACAGATGCGTGCGCTCCGCGTCCGTCAGCGGCGCGGGCGCGTGGCGCGACCCGTCAAAGGCCGCAAGGCCCGCCCCCGTCCCGCGCAGCAGCCCCAGCACCAGCGCGCGCCCGCTCTCGCCGCCCCCCAGCGCCGCGCAGGAGCGTTTGCGCCGCACCACGTCATAGACGTGATCGCGCACCGCCGCCCGGTCGCCGGACCCGGCGAAACGGCTGGCACGCGCCCAGTTGGTCAGGGCGGCCTCGGGCGCGGTGCCCGCCTGGACGCGGTCCAGCACCTCGATCGCCGCCTGCAGCCGCGCGCCCGGGGTCATGCCCTCTCCGGCGGGATGGAATAGGTCAGCCCGGCGCGGGCCACCGGCGCCGCCATCCCGTCCGAAAACAGCAGCGCGTCGCCCACCGCCAGCACGCGCCCCAGCTTCAGCAGCCGCGCCTCGGCGATCACGTCCACCCCGGCGGCGGGCTTGCGCATGAAGTCGATGGCGCAGTTGGTGGTCACGGCCAGCCCCTTCGGCCCCACCATCGCCAGCACCGCCAGATAGATCGCCACATCCGCCAGCGCGAACATCGCCGGGCCGGACACGGTGCCGCCGGGCCGCAGGTGCCGCTCATGCGCCAGCAGCCGCACCCGCACCCGCATCGGCGCCACCTCCTCGATGACAAAGTCATCGGCGACCTGCCGAAACTCCGCGCGGAGGAAATCCGTCAACGCCGCGCGGTCCATTTTCAGTTCCATGCCCTTCCCCTCGGCTGCCCCAACGCATAGGTTTCCACGCAGGTTTCCCGCATTGGCGGAGGGAGAGCAAGATGAGCGACGAACTGGTGCAATGTGACGTCACGGCGGGGGTGGCAGTGCTGACGCTGAACCGGCCCGCGGCGCTGAACCCGCTGTCGGATGCGATGCTGGCGGCGCTGAAGGCGCGGCTGGAGCGGCTGGCCGATGCCGCAGAGGCGCGCGTCATCATCCTGCGCGGCGCCGGCAAGGCGTTCTGCGCCGGCCATGACCTGAAGGAGATGCAGGCCGGGCGCGCGGCCCCGGACCGCGGCGCGGCCTATTTCGCGGACCTGTTCGCCCGCTGTTCGGAACTGATGCAACTGATCCCCACCCTGCCGCAGCCGGTGATCGCGCAGGTCCATGGCATCGCCACCGCCGCGGGCTGCCAGCTTGTCGCCAGTTGCGACATGGCCGTGGCCGCCGAAGGAACCCGCTTCGGGGTGAATGGCGTGAACATCGGGCTGTTCTGTTCGACCCCGATGGTGGCGCTCTCACGCAACATCCCGCGCAAGCAGGCGTTCGAGATGCTGACCACCGGTCAGTTCATCGACGCCGAGCGCGCGGTCACCCTCGGCCTGATCAACCGCGTCGTCGCGCCCGAGGCACTGGAGCAGGAGACCCGCACCCTGGCCGAAACCGTGGCCGCGAAGCTGGGCGCGGCGGTGCGCATCGGCAAACGCGCCTTCCACGAACAGCTCGACATGTCCCTGGCCGACGCCTACGCCCATACCGGCGCGGTCATGGTCGAAAACATGCTGCTGCGCGACACCGACGAGGGCATCACCGCCTTCATCGAGAAACGCAAGCCCGACTGGGCCGCAGAGTGAATGGCCGAGTAACCCGCAGGAGACCGCCATGCCCGCCACACCCCCTGTCTGCGATTTCGGCTGGATGGCGCCCGGCTTCACCCTGCCCGCCACCGACGGCCAGCGCTACAGCTTCGAGCAGATCGCCGGGCCGAAGGGCACGCTGGTCATGTTCATCTGCAACCACTGCCCCTTCGTGCTCGCGGTGCTGGACCGGATCCTGCGCGATGCGCGCGATCTGCAGCCCCTCGGCATCGGTGTCGCGGCGATCTGCTCCAATGATGCCACCACCCACCCCGCCGACAGCTTCCCGGAAATGCAGCGCCTCGCAGCCGGGCACGGCTTTCCCTTCCCCTACCTGCATGATGCCTCCCAGGAGGTCGCGCGCGCCTGGGGTGCGGCCTGCACGCCGGATTTCTTCGGCTTCAACGCCGAGCGCGCCCTGCAATACCGCGGGCGGCTCGATGCCTCGGGCAGCCGCCCCGCACCCCCGGACGCCCGGCGCGAATTGTTCGAGGCCATGGCGCAGATCGCCGCGACCGGCGCAGGCCCGCGCGACCAGACCCCGTCCATGGGCTGCTCGATCAAGTGGCGCGCCGCCTGAGCCGCGCGCCTCGCATCTCCATTTTCTTGCCCCAAATACTCGCAGGGGGGAGGCCGGCCCCGCAGGGGCCGGACGGGGGGCAGAATGCCCCCCTTACGCCGCGAACAGCCCGATACACCCTTGCCATTGACCCGAATCTCCCCTATCGCGCGGGCTTCGCGGCCATGCACCCTTGGAGGATGGCCGCCAGTGCAACCGAATGGAGTATCCAATGGCCGGTGAGATCCCCGATCTGATCGCCGAGGTACGTACGGGGACAGGCAAGGGGGCCGCCCGTCAAGCTCGTCGTGAGCAGAAAGTACCCGGTATCGTCTATGGTGGCGGCGCAGACCCGCTGCCGCTGAATTTCGACTTCAACTACCTGCTGAAGCACCTGAAGGCCGGGCGCTTCCTGTCCACGCTGTGGAACCTCAGGGTCGAGGGCCAGGACGATGTGCGCGTCATCGCGCGCGCCGTGCAGCGCGATGTGGTCAAGGGCCTGCCGACGCATGTGGACCTGATGCGCCTGCGCCGGACCACCCGCATCAGCCTGTTCATCAACGTGGAATTCATCAACCACGACAAGTGCCCGGGTCTGAAGCGCGGCGGCACCCTGACCATCGTGCGCCCCGAGGTGGAGCTGAGCGTCATCGCCGCCGATATCCCGGAAAAGGTGACGGTGGACCTTGAAGGGCTGGCGATCGGCGAAACGATCACCATTTCCAGCGTGCCGCTGCCCGATGGCGTCAAGCCGACCATCGAGCGTGATTTCGTGATCGCCAACATCGTCGCCCCGCGCGCGGTGACGGCGGATGCGGACGAGGACGCAGCCGAGGCGGGGGCCGAACCCTCGCACGCGTGAGCGGGGCCCGTCCGGGCTACAACACCCGGCCCGGGGGGCCGCCTAAGCGCGGACCCCGGGGCTTTCATTTGGTGATATGCTGGACCGAGTCGAAGAGTTCCAGCTCCGGCGGTCCAAGGTAGATGTCCCTGTGCGTGCCCGCGCCCTTGTGCGCGGCGCGGAACGCCTCGGACCGGGTCCAGGCCTCGAAGGCTTCGCGGCTTTCCCACAGCGTATGCGACAGATACACCGTATGGTCGTCATGGCTGGAACCACGGAACAGGTTGAACGCCTTGAACCCGTCCAGCCCCGGCAGATGGGTGTCGCGCCCGGTCCAGATGGCTTCGAATTCCGCCTCGCAGCCCGGTTTGACCCGGAAACGGTTGATGGTCAGATACATGCGCCCTCCGCTGACTGGCTTTCCTGTGGGCCGTCGCTGACTGGCCTCGGGCGCAGAATTGAGGCATGAGTCCTCCCGGTCAACCCGAAGACCACCGAAACCGATGGAGGTCACATGCAACTGTTCGTCGGACTGGGCAATCCGGGGCCGAAATACGCTGCCAACCGCCACAACATCGGCTTCATGGCGCTGGACCGGATCGCCGAGGATCACGGGTTCGGCCCGTGGCGGGCGAAATTCCAGGGCCAGATCGCCGAAGGGCGCCTGGGCCGCGCCAGGGTGCTGCTGCTGAAGCCTGAAACCTTCATGAACCTTTCGGGCCAGTCGGTGAGCGCGGCGATGCGCTTCTACAAGCTCGACCCCGAGGCGGTGACGGTCTTTCACGACGAACTGGACCTTGCGCCCGGCAAGTGCCGGGTGAAGCGCGGCGGCGGACATGCGGGCCATAACGGCTTGCGCTCGATCCACGGTCACATCGGCGAGGCATACGCGCGCGTCCGGCTGGGGATCGGCCATCCGGGCGACAAGCGCCTGGTCAGCACTTATGTCCTGCAGGATTTCCCGAAATCCGATGCCGGCTGGCTGGATGACCTCTTGCGCGGCGTGTCGGACGGCGCACCTGCGCTTGCGGCGGGCGATGCGGCGGGGTTCGGCAACGCCGTGGCGCTGCGCGTGGCACCGCCACGCAGCGGCGGCAAGAAGACCGAGACCCCCGCGCCTGCCTCCCCCGCCGCCCCGCCAAAGCCCGCGACGGCGCCGCCCGCCGATACCCGCAGCGCGCTGCAACGGCTTGTGGACCGCTTCCGGTGAGCGCTTCGGACACCTCCGCCCACCGCACCGCCATGCGCCGGCAGGCCGATGCCTGCGACCGCCTTGGCTCGCCCTTCACCGCGCGGCTGCTGCGGCTGGCGGCGGAGCGGCTGGACACCGACACCGCCCCCGGCGCGCGGGTGCTGGGCTGGCCGGGCGATCCGCTGACCGGTGGCGACGCGGTCGCGCTGCGGCTGGCGGGCGGGCTGCATGCGCTGGTGCTCTCGGGCGCCGATGCGGCGCTGGCGCGGGCCTATGCGGGCCACACGACCCTGTCGGACGGGTCGCTCTGGCAGGCAATCCGTGACGCGCTGACCGCCCACACGGACCACCTGCTGCACTGGCTCGACAGCCCGCCGCAGACCAACGAACCGGCGCGTTCGGCGGTGCTGATCGCGGCCGGGCACTGGCTGGCGGCGCGGTTCGGGCGGCCGCTCGTGCTGTCGGAACTGGGGGCCTCGGCCGGGCTGAACCTGCGCTGGGATGCTTACGCGCTGCAGTTGCAGGGCGCCCGGTTCGGCCCGGCCGACGCCCCTGTGACGCTGCGCCCGGACTGGACCGGCCCGCTGCCACCCGCCACGGCCCCGCGCGTCATCGACCGTGCGGGCGTGGACCTCAACCCGCTCGACCCGCAGCGCGACCGGCTGCGCATCCTCTCCTATGTCTGGGCCGATCAGTCGGCGCGGCTGGCGCGGATGCGCGCGGCGCTTGATCTGGCCGCCGCGATGCCGACCGAGCGCGCCCGGGGCGATGCCGCCGCCTGGCTGGAGACACGCCTGCGCACCCCGCCCCCCGGCGCGCTGCATCTGGTCTTTCACACCGTGGCCTGGCAGTATTTCCCGCCCGAGACCGACCGCCGCGCCCGCAGCGCGCTGGACCGCGCCGGAACCGGGGCGGACGCGCGCGCGCCGCTTGCGCGGCTGGGCATGGAGCAGGACAACAGCGGCGCCCCCGGCGCGGCGATCTGGCTGGACCTCTGGCCCGGCGGGCGCGTGGACCTGGGCCGCGCGGATTTCCACGGGCGCTGGGTGGCGTGGCGCGCGCCGCCGCCGGATGCCGCCCTGCCCGAAGCGGCGCCGCACGCATGACCCCCCTTGCCGCGCCGCGCGCATCGGTGCTACTTTTGATCAAATCCCGAGAGAAACCCGCGGAACCCTCATGAAGATCGGCATCCTCCAGACGGGCCAGTCGCCCGACACCCTGCGCCCGGAACTTGGCGACTATCCCGGCATGTTCGAGCGCCTGCTTGACGGGCACGGCTTCAGCTTCCGCACCTGGCTGGTCGAAGAGATGGAGTTTCCCGAAAGCCCGCGTGATGCCGACGCCTGGCTGATCACCGGCTCCAGGCACGGGGTCTATGAAGATCACCCCTTCATCGCGCCGCTGGAGCAACTGGTGCGTGATGCGCTGGATGCAAGGGTGCCGGTGGTGGGCATCTGTTTCGGGCACCAGCTCATGGCGCAGGCCCTGGGCGGCAAGGTCGAGAAATTCGGCGGCGGCTGGGCCGTTGGGCCGCAGACCTACGAGGTCGAAGGCGCGCCCATGACCGTCAACGCCTGGCATCAGGATCAGGTCACCACCCCGCCGCCGGGCGCGCGCGTGATTGCCAGCAACGATTTCTGCCGCTACGCTGGCCTTGCCTATGGCGATCTGGGCTGGTCGATGCAGCCCCACCCCGAATTCAAGGATGATTTCATCCTCGGCCTGATCCGGACAAGGGCCGTGGGGGTGGTGCCGCAGGCGCAGCTTGACGCCGCCGAGGCGGCGCTGGGCCAGCCGCTGGACAGCCACGCCATGGGCGACCGGATCGCCGAATTCTTCAAGCGCGCCGCCGGCCGCGCGCAAAGCTGATTGCGAGACCTCATGTCCCATTGGACCGACCATATCCCCGAAGCCGCGCGCGAATACATCGCCGGGCGCCGCCCCGATGAGGTCGAATGCATCGTGCCCGATCTGGCCGGTATCGCCCGCGGCAAGGCGATGCCCGCGGCCAAGTTCGCCCGGCAGGAAAAGTTCTACCTGCCGGATTCGATCTTCCTGCAGACCATCACCGGCGACTGGGCGAAGGTGCCGGACCAGGCCTATACGGAACCGGACATGATCCTGCGGCCCGATTTCTCGACCACCTCGGCCGCGCCCTGGACGGCAGATGTGACACTGCAGGTCATCCATGACGTGATGGACCAGCAGGGCCAGCCGGTTCCGATCGCACCGCGCAACGTGCTCAAGCGGGTGATGGGGTTTTATGCCGAACGCGGCTGGAAACCCGTGGTCGCCCCCGAGATGGAGTTCTACCTCGTCGCCCGCAACACCGACCCGGCCAAGCCGATCGAGCCGCCCATGGGCCGTTCCGGGCGCCCCGCGGCGGCGCGGCAGGCCTATTCCATGTCGGCGGTCGATGAATACGGCCCCGTGATCGACGATATCTATGACTTCGCCGAAGCCCAGGGGCTGGAAATCGACGGTATCCTGCAGGAGGGCGGCGCCGGGCAGATCGAGATCAACCTCAACCACGGGGACCCGGTGCAACTGGCCGACGAGGTGTTCTATTTCAAGCGCCTGATCCGCGAGGCGGCGCTGCGCCATGACTGCTATGCCACCTTCATGGCCAAGCCGATCGAGGGCGAACCGGGCAGCGCCATGCATGTGCATCATTCGGTGGTCGATATCGCCAGCGGCAACAACGTGTTTTCCGACGCCGCGGGCGAAAGCACCGAAGCCTTCTATCACTTCATCGGCGGGATGCAGAAATACCTGCCCGCCGTCATCGCCATCCTGGCGCCGTACGTGAACAGCTATCGCCGCTATGTCCCGGATTTCGCGGCGCCGATCAATCTGGAATGGGGGCGCGACAACCGCACCACGGGCATCAGGGTGCCGGTGTCCAGCCCGGCCTCGCGCCGGGTAGAGAACCGGCTGGCGGGGATGGACTGCAATCCCTATCTGGGCATCGCCGCGTCGCTGGCCTGCGGCTATCTGGGTATCGTCCAGAAGGTGGAGCCGCGGGCGCAATACACAGGCGATGCCTATGTGGCCGAGGACGAACTGCCGCTGACGCTGGGCGACGCACTGGACCTGCTGGAAGAATGCGCCCCCGTGCGCGAGGTGCTTGGAAAGCGTTTCTGCACCGTTTATGAATGCGTCAAGAGACTGGAATACAAGGAGTTCCTTCAGGTCATCAGCCCCTGGGAACGCGAACACCTGTTGCTGAACGTATGAACCTGCTGTTCGCCAACGACCGGCGCGGGGAATACCCGCCGAGCTATTACGCCGCCACGGCGACCCCGCTGGACCCGCAGCCGCCACTGCGCGAAAGCCGCCACGCCGATGTGGTGGTGGTCGGCGCCGGCTACACCGGACTGTCGGCGGCGCTCCATCTCGCCCGGCGCGGCTATGAGGTGGTGGTGCTGGAGGCGCATCGCGCGGGCTTCGGTGCCTCGGGGCGCAATGGCGGGCAGGTCGGCACCGGCCAGCGTATCGATCAGGATGCGCTGGAGCGCATGGTCGGCGCGCCGGACGCCCGCGCGCTGTGGGACATGGGGCAGGACGCGGTGGCGCTGGTGCGCGAGTTGATCGACACCCACGCCATGGACTGCCCCTTCGCGCCCGGGGTGATCCACGCCGACTGGCACGCGTCAGATGTGCGCCACGCCCATGCCTATGCCGACCGGATGCGCCGTGATTACGGCTATGAGAAGCTTGAACCCCTGGACCGCACCGCGTTGCACGATATCGTCAAGGCGCCGGGGTATGCGGGCGGGGTGATCGACCATGGCGCCGGGCACGTGCACCCGCTGCGCTTTGCGCTGGGGCTGGCGCGGGCGGCCCTGGCGGCGGGCGCGGTGATCCATGAAAACACCCTGGTCACCCACGTCACCGACGGCCCCCGCCCCAAGGTCGAGACCGAGCAAGGCAGCATCGAGGCCGATCACGTGATTCTGGCCGCCAACGGCTATCTGGGCAATCTGAACGGCCAGGTGGCGGCAAGGGTCATGCCGATCAACAATTTCATTATTGCAACCGAACCACTGGATCCCGGCACGGTTCTGGCGCGAAACGTGGCCGTTGCTGACAGCAAATTTGTCGTCAATTACTTCCGTTTATCCGAAGATTTGCGTCTGCTTTTTGGTGGTGGCGAAAGCTATGGCTATCAATTTCCCGATATTGTGGCCACGGTGCGCAAGCCCATGCTTGAAGTCTTCCCGCACCTGAAGGACGCGCGCATCGACTATGCCTGGGGCGGGACGCTGGCGATCACACGCACCCGTCTGCCGTATTTCGCACGGCCCGGACAGAATGTGCTCAGCGCCTCGGGCTATTCCGGGCACGGGGTGGCGCTGGCCACGCTGGCGGGCCGCGTCATGGCCGAGGCCGTGGCAGGCCAGTCGGAGCGCTTCGACCTGATGGCGCGGCTGAAGCTGCCCGCCTTCCCCGGTGGCGCGGCGCTGCGCAATCCGCTTCTGGTGCTGGCCATGACCTGGTTTTCGTTGCGCGACCGGCTGGGCATCTGATCCCGCCGCCGCCCTGCGGAACACTGTCCCGAGATTTCCGAAAGAGCCGGGCGGAAATAAGGACAGTTTCCCCAGAACGGCACGACAGCAGGTCGAACATCCCGAAGGCTTGTGGATCGCGGAACCCCGATCCGGCAACCGGAACAGCTTGCGAAAACCGTTCGGCCCGCCCCCGGCCGCATGGGCCGGCGCGCGATTGTCCGGTGCGGCATTCACCCTTATCTGGCCGGTCAACCGCGACCGTGACCGAATCCAGAAAGGAGCCTGCGATGCTTCGCCACACCGCCCTTGGCCTTGCCGCCCTGACCATGAGCACTGCCCTGCCCGCCGCCGCGCTCGCCGCGCCTGACGGCTGGTCGCCGCTGCTGGAACCCGCCGAGCTGGCCGCCATTCTCGATGCGCATGATGACGTGCGCGTGGTCCATGTCACCGGCGCGGCGGATCAACTGATCCCCGGCGCGGTGTTTTCGCCCTATGCCGACTGGCGCGGCGGACCGAACAACCCCGGCGCCCTGCGCGACGTGCTGGAGTTCGAGGACGTGGTGACGCAACTGGGCATCGGCGCCGACACGCCGGTTGTGGTGGTGCATGGCGGCGCCAACCCGTCGGACATGGGCGCGGCGGCGCGGGTCTACTGGACGCTGAAATCGCTGGGCGTGCAGGATCTGGCGCTTCTGAACGGCGGGTTTGCCGCCTGGGCGGGGGCTGATCTGCCCGTCGCCACCGAACCGGCCGAGGTGCAGGCCAGCAGCTTCCAGCCCGAGTGGGACGATAGCTGGTATGTCGGCACCGCCGAGGTGGCCGCTCTGACCGACTCCGGCGAAGCGCGCATCATCGACAGCCGCCCGCGCGGATTCTTTGACGGGATCGACTGGTCCATCGCCCGCCCCGGCACCGTGCGCAACGCCGAGAATGTGGTCTTTGCCGAATTCATGGACGGCAACCGCATGGTGTCGCCCGACCGGGCGCAGGAAATCGCCGCCGCCAACGGCCTGACCGAGGCACCGCTGACGGTGAACTTCTGCAACACCGGCCACTGGGCGGCCATCAACTGGTTCGCCCTGTCCGAAGTCGCAGGCGTCGACAACACGCGGCTTTATGCCGAAAGCATGGCCGAATACGCCGGTGCCGGGCATGCGCTGGACAACGAACCCTCGCGGCTTGCCTATCTGTGGCGGTCGACCCGCAACTGGGTGGCGGACCTGTTCTGAGCGCCGCCCCATGGCCCGGAATTGACCGGGCCGAGGTTGCACACGGATACGAAGGGGCGCATCCTGCGCCCCTTCGGTTCGAGATGGAAGGATCGGAGACCGCGATGACACGCACGCGTGCAGGACTGGTGCTTTTCGCTCTGGCGCTGGCCGCCTATGCCTTTGTCGCCGCAGGGGCGCGGGCGGGGCTGCTGGTGCTGGTCGGGCTGGGCTTCGGGCTGGTGCTTGAAGGGCTGCGCTTCGGCTTTGCCGGGCCGTGGCGGACGATCGTCACCGACCGCGACGGGCGCGGGCTGATCGCGCAATTCCTGGCCATCGGGCTGACGGCGGCGGCGGCCTTCCCGCTGCTGGCCGCCGCCCCGGACGAGCTGTTTGGCGCCCATGCGCCGGTGGGGCTGGCAATGATTGCCGGGGCCTTCGTCTTCGGGGCGACGATGCAACTGGTGATGGGCTGCGGTTCGGGCACGCTGGTCAATGCGGGCAGCGGCAATCTGGTCGGGCTGGTGGCGCTGGCGGGATTCATCGGCGGCAGCTTCCTGGGCACGCTGCACCTGAACTGGTGGACCGGGCTGGGCGCCTTGCCGGTGATCACGTTCCAGGGGCTCTGGGGCGCGCATGCGGGGCTGTGGATCACGCTGGCGCTGCTGGCCGCGCTGGGCGCGCTGGTGGCGCTACGCGCGGCCCCGGGCAAGCGGATGCCGCCCCGGCGGCTGTGGATCGCCGCCGCATTGCTGGCCGCGCTGGCGCTGGCCAATCTGGTCATCGCGGGCCAGCCCTGGGGGATCGTCTACGGGTTGGGCCTGTGGGGCGCCAAGCTGGCCGAGACAGGCGGCGCCGATCTGGCCGCGACCGCCTTCTGGTCAGCGCCCGGCAATGCCGAACGGCTGGGCGCCAGCATCCTGACCGATGTGACCTCGCTGACCAATATCGGGCTGCTCGCCGGGGCCTTCATCGCCATGCGCTGGAAGGCCGATCCCGGCGCCCAGACCACCAATCTGACCGCGGCAAGCTGGCTGGCGGTGCTGGCGGCGGCGCTGGTCATGGGCTACAGCGCGCGGCTGGCCTTTGGCTGCAATGTGGGCGCGTTCTTCAGCGGCATCTCCACCGGATCGCTGCATGGCTGGGTGTGGATGGTCGCGGCCTTCGGGGGCTCGTGGATGGGAATCCGCCTGCGCCCGATCCTGCTGCGCCCGGCGGCGCCCGCGGCCGAACGGGTGCCGGCATGAGCGCGCCGTATCCTGCCCGCCCCTCGCGCCCGGTGGTGGCGTTCCTTGCGCTGGCGCTGCTGGCCGCGATCCTGCTGCTCGATGCGCTGCGCGCGCCACCCGTGGACCTGTTCGCCGCCCCGCCCCCGGTGGCGCTGGGCTCGGGCGTGGCGCCGGGGGGCGCGCATTGCTCGGGCGGCTAGGCTGCGAATTGCCTTTGCCGGAAAATCTGCTGGCAACACGGCGGCAATGCTGGTCTACTTCCCCGGCAACCGAAAGCAGGGGGACAGACCATGAAACACATGACCGGATTTGCCGCCGCGGCCTGCCTGGGCCTGGCGGGGTGCATCGGTGTCGATATGGACATCGAGGTGCTCAGCGATGACACGGGCCGCATTACCGGCACCTTCGAAATGCAGCGCGGCATGTATGAAATGGCCGCCGCCGGGGGCGAAGGCGCCGATTTCTGCGACGAGGAAGACGGCGGCACGCTGGAGCTGACCGACGAAAAGGCGATCTGCCGGATCGACCGCACCGGCAGTTTCGAAGAGCTGTTCGCCGATGATGGCGATGACATGGACATTCCCGCCACGGTCGAACCGCTGGGCAACGGGATCGTCCGCGTGACCATCCCGCTCGAGGAATTCGCCGACGACGAGATGGACGAGATGATCGAGGACCCGGCCATGATGGCCATGTTCCGCCCCATGCTCGAAGGGTATGCGTTCACCTTCTCGGTCAGCGGCGCCGAGATCGTCAACACCAACGGCGAAATCTCGGACGACGGGCGGCGCGCCAGCTTCTCCATGCCGCTGACGGCGCTGCTGGATCAGGACATCGACCTGCCGGACGCTTTCATCACCGAAGTGCGCTACTGACGCCAGCGCATCCGCCCTGTCCCGCAGTTCCCTGCGGGGCGGGGCAACAGTCGGTTGACAGGGCGGGATGATTTCCCTACCTGATCCGCGTCGGTTCGACCGACCATTTTTCTCCGTTCCGAAAGTTGGACAGATGGACAGCTCATCTAGATGCGGCCTGACGCATCCCGCGAGCTGTTCGCGGAACGTGGCAGGCCTTCAGAAAAACCGAATGCCGTTCGGCCCGATCTGAAGGCGCGCCTGCGTCTGCCCGGATCGGCCCTGCGCGGCTGATGGAGGCAGACATGACCTTTCTTCCCCGTTTCCGGCTGGCACCGCCCGGCCATGACAGCGCACCCTGCAACCGCGCAGGCGGCGCGCTTCCGCTTCGCATCTTCTGGCGGATCGATCCGCTGACCGCGCGGCCCGTCCTGGGCTGGACGCGGGATCACGGACACAGCGCGGGCGTGGCCGGGCGCTGCGTCCCTGAGCCCGCGGCCGTGCGATTGCGCGCGCGCCGCCCGGAACCCCTTGCGACCCTGACCGCTTAAGCGGCGCGCAAGGGAGGTCCGACCATGCGACTGCTCGTCATCGGCGGGCGGCATCTGGACGATGTCGCCCTCATCCGCCGCAGCCTGAATGCCGCGCTCAAACGCCACCCGGTCGAGGTGCTGATCCATGGCGGCCACGCCGTGCTTGGCTCCACCGCCGAGGAGATTGCGCGCGACCACGGCCTGCATATCGTCCGCTATCCGGCCAACTGGCGCCTGCACGGGCAACAGGCCGAATCCATCCGCAACCGCTTCATGCTGGCCGACAGCCGCCCCGACGTGGTGCTGGCGCTTCCGGGCGGCGAGGACACGCACGTCTTCGCTCATCAGCTTCGCGCGGCGGGGATCACCCTGCTCACCCCCGAAACCCTGGCCTGCACGGCGCAGGCGCAGCCGTCCCGGCCCTTGCTGCAGGCCGCGATGCTGCGCCCGAGCCTGCCCTGACCGCCTCCGAAGGCACGAAGGAGAAACGCCATGAACATGACCCATGACCTCCGCAACCCCATCGCCATCGCCATCGCCGCCGATGCAACCCAGATCGACCGGCTCCATGCCAAGCTCGGCAGCACCCGGTCGCGCCGCGTGCGCCGCCTGATCGAAGCCGGGCGCGACAAGATGGCGCGCAAGCTGGTCGAGGAAGCCGCCGAAGCCGCGCTGGACGCGGTCAAGGGCAACCGTGACGGACTGATCGATGAAAGCGTGGACATCCTCTACCACCTGACCGTGCTGTGGCGCGACTGCGGGGTCGATCCGGCTGAAATCTGGGCCGAAATGGCCCGCCGAGATGCCGAACAGGGCATCTGCGGCAAGCTGCCAAAGCGCCGCGGCGCCGCGCTGCGCGCGGCTGCGCGCCTCGGAGGAATGCCCCGCGCGCCGCACTACCGGCGTGGCGACACCATCGGCCCCGTGCCGCTGGACCGCCTTGCCGCCGAGGTTTGAGCCGTCCCGGCCGACATGAACCCCTCCCTCTCTATGAAGCTCGAACTGGAGAAAAACATGAGCACCATCACCATGGCTGGCCTGGCCAGCAACGAAGCCGCGGCACGCCCGCGCCATGACCACCCGGTTGCCGAAATGGTCCGCGACAGTTTTGTCAGCGTGCCCGTCACCGCCAGCGTCGGCGATGCGCTGGCAGCGGTGCGCCGTTCGCAGGCGCCGCAGGGCCAGTCCGCCTGCGTTTTCGTTGTCGACGATGCGGGCGTCTACAAGGGCTTTGTCCGGCTGTCCGCGCTGATCCGTGCCGAACCCGGCGACAAGGTGTCGAAATACGTCGAAGGCGCCGGCATTGCCATCACCGCCGACACCCAGCAGGAACGCGCCGCACGCGAATTGCAGGTGCGCGACGTGCCGCTGCTGCCGGTGACGGATGCGAAGAACCGCCTGCTCGGCGTGCTGACCTTTGACGATGCGATGGACATCCTCGAGATCGAAACCTCGGACGATATCTACTACAAGGCCGGGGTGGGCGACATGTTCCACACCGAGGATCACGTACGGTCCGAAAAGCTGACCCAGGGGCCGATCTGGTACACGGTGCGGGTGCGCATCCTGTTCCTGATGGTCACGCTGGCGGGCGGGCTGGTTGTCGGCGGGCTGATCGATCAGTTCGAGGATGTGCTGGGCGCGGTGCTGGCGCTGGCGATCTTCATTCCGCTGGTCATGGACATGGGCGGCAATGTCGGCACGCAATCCTCGACCATCTTCGCGCGCGGCTATGCGCTGGGCCACATCACCATTGCGGATTTCTGGCGCCGGAACTTCGCGCGCGAGGCGCTGGTGGGCCTGACCATGGCGGTGGGCATTGCGATTGTGGCGGGCACCGTGGCCTATTTCTGGCAAGGCGTGCCGAATGACATTCCGCAGCTTGGCGTTGTTGTGGGCGTGGCGCTGTTCACCTCGGTCTTTCTGGCGTCCTGCCTGGGCTTCATGCTGCCCTATATCATGATCAGGATCGGCGTGGACCACGCCCCCGGCGCAGACCCGTTCATCACCACGATCAAGGACTTCTCCGGGCTGCTGGTCTATTTCTCGATGGCCGCCTGGCTGATCGGGGTGGAGATGTAGGCGCATCCTGCCGACGCATGACCGCAGGGGGGCCCCGGCGACCGGGGCCCCCTTGTCGTTGCGGTCCCTACCAGTGCGGCGGGCGCTCGTCGCCGAAGGTCACGCCGCCGCCGCTGTCGGCCTGACGTTCTGCCTCGGCGCGGCGCAGCTCGGCCACCCGCGCCTCCAGCCGGTCGATCCGCGCCGCCTGCAAGGCGGCCAGTTCGGACAGATCCTCGACCGCGCGCAACAGATGCGCCAGCCGCTCCTCGGTCCGGTCCAGCCGCGCGGCCATATCCTCACTCATGCGCCCCTCCCGTCAGCGGTTCGATATCGCCCTGGGCCCGCAGGGCGTGGAAATCGGCGACGAAAGCGTCCAGCGTTCCCGCCGCGATGGCCCCGCGCAGCCCGGTCATGAGCTCCTGGTAGTAATGCAGGTTGTGCCAGGTCAGCAGCATCGAGCCGATGATTTCATCCGCGCGGACCACATGATGCAGATAGGCGCGCGAATAGCCCCGGCAGGCCGGACAGGTGCAATCCGCGTCCAGCGGGCGCGGGTCGTCACGGTGGCGCGCATTGCGCAGGTTCACCGGCCCGCGCCGGGTCCAGGCCTGCCCCGTCCGCCCGGACCGCGATGGCAGCACGCAGTCGAACATGTCCACCCCGCGCTGCACGGCGCCGACGATGTCATCGGGCTTGCCCACCCCCATCAGGTAGCGTGGCTTGTCCGCGGGAAGCTGGCCGGGCGCGTAGTCCAGCACCCCGAACATGGCCGCCTGCCCTTCGCCCACTGCCAGCCCGCCGATGGCGTAGCCGTCAAAGCCGATGCCGCGCAGCGCTTCGGCGCTTTCCGCGCGCAGGTCCGGTTCCAGCCCGCCCTGCTGGATGCCGAAAAGCGCGTGCCCAGGCCGGTTGCCAAAGGCATCGCGCGACCGCACCGCCCAGCGCATCGACAGCCGCATGCTTTCGGCGATCCGTGCCTTGTCCGCCGGAAGCGCGGGGCATTCGTCAAAGGCCATGACGATATCCGAACCAAGCAGCCGCTGGATCTCCATGCTGGTCTCGGGCGAGAGCAGGTGCTTGGAGCCGTCGATATGGCTGGAAAAGCGCACGCCGTGTTCGGTCAGCTTGCGCAAGCTGGCCAGCGACATGACCTGAAACCCGCCCGAATCGGTCAGGATCGGCCCGTTCCAGTTCATGAACCGGTGCAAGCCCCCCAGCCGTGCGATCCGTTCTGCGCCGGGCCGCAGCATCAGGTGATAGGTGTTGCCCAGGATGATGTCGGCGCCGGTCTCGCGCACGCTTTCGGGGCGCATCGCCTTGACCGTTGCGGCCGTGCCCACGGGCATGAAGGCCGGCGTGCGGATAGCGCCGCGCGCGGTCCGCAGCACACCGGTCCGGGCGTCTCCGTCGCGGGCATGAATGTCGAAGGCCAGGGCCATGGTGGCTCCGTTGCAATGTTTGCCTGCCTTCTGCGCGATAATGCCCCGGATGCCAAGCATCCCCGCGCGACCACTGGACGCCTCGGGACAATTCCTTATATATTCACTCAACAAACCCGCGAGGCTGCCATGACCCCTGACACCGCCCCCGCACCTGACACCCCCGCCGAAGGTGAGCCGCTGATCCGGCCATCAAGCACGGACCACCCGCTTTATGAGAGCATCGTCGAGGCGTGCAAGTCCGTCTATGACCCGGAGATTCCGGTGAATATCTATGACCTGGGCCTGATCTACACCATCGCCATCGACGCCGAGAACGCGGTGGATATCACCATGACCCTGACCGCCCCGGGCTGCCCCGTGGCAGGCGAGATGCCGGGCTGGGTGGCCGATGCGGTGAATGCCGTGGCCGGGGTCAAGCAGGTGGATGTGGAAATGACCTTCGAGCCGCAATGGGGCATGGACATGATGTCGGACGAGGCGCGGCTGGAACTGGGGTTCATGTGATGGACGCGGCGGCGCGGTCTGCGGATCACACCGCCATGCTGGCGGGCCGGCCCTATGATCCGGGTTGCCCGCAGCTTGTTGCCATGCGCAGGGACGCGCAGGACCGGATGCGCGACTACAACACCACCATCCTGGGTGAGCAGGATCGCCGCGCCCCCCTGCTGGAGGGGCTTCTGGGCACCTGGAACGGCGCCGTGATCCGCCCGCCCTTTCACGTGGACTATGGCTGCAACATCCATTTCGGGCCCGGGTGCTTCGTGAACTTCGGCGCGGTTTTCCTTGATGTGTGCGAAATCCGCATCGGTGCGCGCACGCAGATCGGACCGAATGTCCAGATCCTGACGCCCGACCACCCGCGCGACCCTGCCCGACGCGCCCAGGGCACGGAATGGGGCCGCCCCGTCACCATCGGCGCGGATGTCTGGATCGGCGGCGGCGCGATCGTCCTGCCCGGCGTCACCGTGGGCGACGGCGCCATCATCGGCGCCGGGGCCGTGGTCACGCGCGATGTGGCCGCGGGCGCGACCGTGGTCGGCAACCCGGCGCGGCCCGTGTCCGGGTCCGCGTCCGCGTCCGTTTCCACGGCAGGTGCCCCCCGCGAAACCACTGCGCCACCGGCGCGCGACCCACTTCTGGAAGCTGGCTGAATGTTTGGTATCCCCGGAAAATCCCCCGTCACCATGACCCCCCGCGCCGTGCGCCATATCACACGGCTGATGGAACGCGAAGGCGCCAAGGGCCTGCGGGTCGGCGTCAAGAAGGGCGGCTGCGCGGGCATGGAATACACCATGGAGGCCGCGGCCGAGATCGGCGAGCACGAGGAAGTCGTCGAACAGGACGGCGCCCGCGTGATCATCGCACCCATGGCGCAGATGTTCATGTTCGGCACCGAGATCGACTATGAAACCGGTCTGCTGGAAAGCGGATTCAAGTTCCGCAATCCCAATGTGACCGAAGCCTGCGGTTGCGGCGAATCGATCAAGTTCGGCAACGTCGACGCCGAGGCCGCCGCCCCCGCGGCAGGCGATGCCCCGCGCCTGCGGGGCTGAGAGACGCCCTGCCAAGGGTTCCCCCCCGGCCCTGTTCTGCGCTAGAACCTTCTCGGCACACCGCAGGAAAGGGTCATCATGCGCCGCAAACTTGCCGCCGGTAACTGGAAGATGCACGGACTGGCCGCCGATCTGGCCGAGGCCACGGCGCTGGCCCGCGCCCACCCCGCGCCCACCGTCGATGTGCTGCTGTGCCCGCCCGCCACGCTCATCTGCCGGATGGTCGGGGCGCTGGCACGCACCCCCGTTGCCGTCGGCGCGCAGGACTGCCACGCTTCGGTCAGCGGCGCGCATACCGGCGACATCTCGGCAGCGATGCTGGCCGATGCCGGCGCCTGTCATGTGATTCTGGGCCATTCCGAGCGCCGGGCGGATCATGGCGAGACCTCGGCCCAGGTCGCCGCCAAGGCCACCGCCGCCCATGCCGCGGGGCTTGTGGCGATCGTCTGCCTGGGCGAGACCGAGGCCCAGCGCGACGCGGGCCAGACCCTCGCGGTGGTCAGCGAACAGTTGCGCCAGTCCCTGCCCGAAAGTGCCGACGCCGAAAACACCGTCATCGCCTACGAGCCCGTCTGGGCCATTGGCACCGGCCGCACCCCGACGCTGGAGCAGATCGCCGAGGTGCACGACCATCTGCGCGGCCTGCTGCCGGACCCCGCGATCCGGCTGCTCTACGGCGGATCGGTGAAACCCGCCAATGCCGCCGACATCTTCGCCATCGCCAATGTGGACGGCGCGCTGGTGGGCGGTGCCGCGCTCAAGGCCGCGGATTTCGGCGCGATCGTCGCGGCGCTCGAGGCCGCCGAAGGCGGCGCGGGCTAACTTCCCGCGCGCCCATCCGGCCGGTCCCGCAGCGGTGTCAGGCCGCCGTCTGATCGGCGATCGACCGGATCCGCGCAACCATCGCCCGCAACCCGTTGGAGCGCTGCGACGACAGATGTTCATCCAGCCCCAGCCGCGCCAGTTCCGCCTGCGCGTCAATCGCCGTCACCTGCGCAAGCGTCTGCCCGGAATAGAGCGCGTGCAGCACCGCGATCAGCCCGCGCACGATCATCGCGTCACTGTCGCCCCTGAAATCGAACCGCGCCTGCGGGCCGCTGCCGTCGATCAGCGGCTGGATCCAGACCTGGCTGGCGCAGCCTTCGACCTTGTTGGCGGGCACCTTGAGCGCCTCCTCCATGGGCGGCATGGCGCGGCCCATGTCGATCACATGGCGATAGCGGTCCTCCCAATCGTCAAGGAATTCAAAGGTCTCGGCAATGTCTTCGAAGGCTTCGCTGGCCATGGCGGCTCCGGGGCTGCTCGCGGTCGGGGTGGCGGTCACGGACCCGGCACCGATGGAATGGTCCGGGGATCGCACCTTGATGTAGGCGTCGACCCGTCCGGGGTCCAGCCCCCCGCCCCGGCCCGGGGCGCCAGGCCCACGCCCACGATGCCTTTCATTTTCTTGCCCGAAATACTCAGACATCGGAGGAAGCCCGCCCCGGACGCGGGGAGGGCGCGCGCGGCACGTCCCCTTTCGCCGCAAGGTCACACCTGGAGGCACCCGCGCATCGCACCGCCGCCATGGCGGGTTTTCAAAGCCTGCGGATTGCGCTAACCCGGAACAGGAGTGACGAAGGGGGCGCGCGATGAGCAAACCGTTGATGGCTGGGCTGGCGCTGGCGCTGGTGCTTGGAGGCTGTGGCGGGATCCGCGACTCGCGGATCAACCCCTTCAACTGGTTCGGCCAGTCGCAGGAGGTCGACAGCCTCGCGCCCGCAGGCGGCTGGGCGACAACGCTCGACAACCGCGCGCTGGTGGCCGAAGTCACCGAACTGGCCGTCGAACGCTTCCCCGGCGGGGCGATCATCCGCGCCGAGGGGCTGACACCCACGCAGGGCTGGTGGGATGCCGAACTGGTGGCGCTGAACGACGGGCGCGCCGTGGATGGCGTGCTGACCTACGAATTCCGTGTCGCCGCCCCGCGTGCGGAGACCCGCGTGTCCACGCCCCAATCGCGCGCGATCTCTGCCGGGGTGCGGATTTCCGACCGCCGCCTGGACGGGGTGCGCAGCATTGTCGTGCGCGGCGCACAGAACGCCCGCAGCGTCCGGCGCTGAGGCTGCGGGCGGCGCCTGAACACACCCGCACTGCAAGCACGCATCCGACAGTGCCGCACCGGCGCGTTGCGCCCATGTCAGCGCCGCCGTGCCTGAGCGCAAGGGGGGCTCCCGCCCGTCGCCGGGCGCATCGCAGATGCCCCCGCTCCCGTTGGGCCGGGGGGGGGGGGGCCCCCCCCCGGGGGGGGCGGGCCCGGCCCCCCACCCCCCGGCCCCCCCCCCCCCCCCCCCGGGGAAACCATGTAGCCCCCCC
>JAFIEE010000012.1 GCA_020832705.1 Paracoccaceae bacterium | reverse complement strand
GAGCATTACCTTGCCAAGGTAAGGGTCGTGAGTTCGAATCTCATCGCCCGCTCCATTTCGGAAATCGAAAACGGCGGCCCGCGCGGGCCGCCGTTTTCGGTTCGAGCCCCCGCCATCGCGCCTGATACGCTCTGCGGCGGGCCGCCGCGCATGACCACACGGCTTGCCCCGCCCGCGCTTGCGCGCGGCAGCGATGCCGTGAACCGATCTGCGGGAAAGGGTATGAAGCCTGCAGCGTGCACGAAAAAAAAGCCCCGGCCTGCACCGGGGCTTTTCAGGGTTCCATCGTGATCAGTCGCCCGTCAGGGCCGCAGTTCCTCGGCCAGCGCCAGCAGCCTGTCGGCGGGCACGAAGCCGCGCACCATTTCGGTCTCCATGACGAAGGTGGGCGTGCCCGAAATCCGCAGCCGCTGCGCCAGCAGCCGGTTTTCGGTCAGCACCTCGCTCACCGCATCGCTGCTCATATGCGCTTCGATCGCGTCGAAATCAGCCCCGAGGCTTTCGGCGATCTCTTCCAGTGCAAAGGCATCCGGCGCGCCCTCCAGTTCGATCAGCGCGTCATGGGCAGCCTTGTAGGCCTCCGGCCCTTCCAGTTGCAGCACGGCGATGGCAAAGCGCGACGCGGTTTCGGAATCGGGGCCGAGGATCGGAAACTCCTTGATGACGAACCGGATGTCGTCATCGGCGGCCAGCAGCGCCTCGAGTTCCGGGTGCGCCCGGCGGCAATAGACGCAGCGATAGTCCAGGAATTCGACCAGGGTGATGTCGCCTTCGGGGTTGCCACCGACCCAGTCATGCGGGCTGTGGAAAAGCGCCTCGCTGTTCACCTCGATCAGGTCGCGGTCCATGTCGGCCTCGGTCGCGGCGGTCTGACGCTCGAATTCGGACACGGCCTCGAAGATCACGGCGGGATTGTCCAGCAGATAGGCGCGCACCTGCGCGGCGAATTCGGGGGTGTAGCTGACTTCGGCCCCGTCCGCTTCCGCGTCCGCCTCCGCGACGGTCACATCCACGGTTTCCGGCGCGGCCACGGTTTCGGGCGCCTCACTGATCGCGGCGGCGGTGACCGGTTCCTCCTGCGGGCCGCGTGCGGGCGCTGTCAGCACGATGATCCCAAGCGCCGAAGCCGCCAGCGCGGTCCCGATCAGGCCGGAATCAGTAAGGGGCAATGTCATTTGTTTCTCCCGAAGACGTCTCCGGGCGGCTGACCCGGCATCTGCTGCATCCGGCCCCGTGTGTAGAAACCCCTGCCCCGGCGATCAAGGCATTCCCTGCCGCCAGCGACAATTTTACTGCTGCAGAGGCGGTTTTCGGCCGGCCCCCGGCAGTGCCCGGCTGGCCGCACCCGGCGGTTCCGATATACTGACGGCAAAGGGGCGGACGGAAAACCCGCCTCAGAACCGCACGAAAACCCGAGGGCAGGACCGATGCGCAGGCAGGCAGGACAGCGCGGCAGGATGGCGATGGCGCCGATTGCCCTGCTGCTGGCCGTCGGCCTGCTGCTGGCGGCGACCGCGCAGGCGGCGGCACAAGGCGGCACGGTCGCCGGACCGGGAAACGGGCTGGGAAGCGGGCTGGGAGCCCACGCCCGGGTGGACCCCGGCGCGGTGGTGCTGCGCTCGGACCACGGCGCGCTGGCGTTGCGCCTGCCGCTGTCGATGCCGGTCCCGTGGCGCGCCCGCGTGCTGGGCAGCCCGCCACGGCTGGTGCTGGACCTGAACACCGTGGACTGGCGCGACCTGTCGCCAGAGGGACTGCGCCCGGGCTGGGGTCCGGCGGTGCGCGATCTGCGGCTGGGCCGCGGCGCGGATGGCTGGGCGCGGCTGGTGATCGACCTTGCCGGACCCTACCGGCTGGAACAGGCCACGCTGGAACGGGCGGAGGCAACCGGCGCTGCCATGCTGCGGCTGGACCGGCGGCGCGCGCCGGGGCCGGCCTTGGCCGCCAGCGCCCTGGACGACGCCGCCTTCGGCGCCCGCCACGGCGTTGCACTGCGCCACCCCTACCCGCCCCCCCCGCCGGGCGCGCGCGCCGCCGGGCGCCCGCTGGTGGTCGTGCTGGACCCGGGCCACGGCGGTGCCGACCCCGGCGCCGAGGCCGGGGGCCTGCGCGAATCCGACCTGATGCTGGGCTTTGCCCGCGAGTTGCGCGACGCGCTGGTGCGCGCGGGCGGGTTCGAGGTGGTTCTGACCCGCGATGCGGATGTCTTCGTCTCGCTGCACGGGCGCATTCGCGCGGCGCGGGCGGCGAATGCCGATGTCTTCCTGTCGCTGCACGCCGATGCGCTGCCTGACGGGCTGGCGGCCGGGGCCACGATCTATTCGCTGTCCGAGGACGCCTCGGACCGCTCGGCCGCGATCCTTGCGGAACGCCATGACCGCACCGACCTGCTGGCGGGGGTGGACCTCAGCCGGGCCGAGGACGCGATCGCCGACGTGCTCATGTCCATGGCGCAGCGCGAGAACCGCCCCCGCACCGATGCCCTGGCCGACAGCCTGATCGGGGCAATCCGCGATCAGGGCCTGCGGCTGCACCGCCGCCCGCACCAGTCGGGGGCGTTTTCGGTTCTGCGCGCGCCGGATGTGCCGTCCCTGCTGATCGAACTGGGCTTCATGTCGAACCCGCGCGATCTGGAACGGCTGCAGGATCCGGCTTGGCGCCGCGACATGCAGGCCGCCATCGTTGCAGGGCTGCGCGCCTGGGCCGAGGCGGACGCCGCCGAGGCCCCGCTGCGGCGTCGGTGATCCGGGCGCTCAGCGCCCCTGCTCAAGCGCCGTCATGCCATTTTCGCCGGATCGCATCGGGCGCGCGCCTGCGCGTCGGCGCCTGGGAACAAGGCGCCCTCGGGGCGTGCCGGGGCGGGTGGGTGGGGCACGGCCCGGGGGCGCCTTGTGGACGCACCGCGCCGATCCGGCCGATACACCATCACTTTCCCAGCGCCCGCCAGCCGATATCGCGGCGACAGAACCCCTCGGGCCAGTCGATGCGGTCGACCATCGCATAAGCCCGGTCCCGCGCCTCGGCCAGGGAAGCGCCGCGGGCCGTCACGTTCAGCACCCGCCCGCCATCGGCCAGCATTGCCGCGCCGGACGCCCGCGTGCCCGCGTGGAACACCATCTGCCAACTGTCGGCGGGCAGGTTATCCAACCCCCGGATCGCGGACCCTCTGGCATAGGCGCCCGGATAGCCCTGCGCCGCCATCACCACGGTCATCGCGTGATCGTCGGCCCAGTTCACGGCGGCCTCGGACAGCCGCCCCTCGGCGCAGGCCAGCATCAGGTCCAGCGCCTGCGCGCCCAGCCGCATCATCAGCACCTGACACTCAGGATCGCCGAACCGCACGTTGTATTCCACCAGCCGCGCCTGCCCGCCGTCGATCATCAGCCCGGCATAGAGCACGCCTTGATAGGGCGTGCCGCGCCGGGCCATCTCGGCCATGGTCGGCTTGATGATCCGTTCCAGCACCTGGCCCTGCAGTGCCGCGGTCAGCACCGGCGCGGGAGAATAGGCGCCCATGCCGCCGGTGTTGGGGCCGGTATCACCGTCCCGCGCGCGCTTGTGGTCCTGCGCGGTGCCGATGGGCAGCACTTCGGTCCCGTCCACCAGCACGAAGAAGCTGGCCTCCGCGCCCGCCATGAATTCCTCGATCACCACCTCGGCGCCCGCCGCGCCAAAGGCGCCCGCGAACATCTCGTCCACCGCCGCGCAGGCTTCGGCCACGGTCGCGGCCACCACCACGCCCTTTCCGGCCGCCAGCCCGTCGGCCTTGACCACAATGGGCGCGCCCTGCGCCGTCACATACGCCTTCGCCGCCTCGGCATCCGTGAACCGCGCCCAGGCCGCGGTGGGGGCACCGCAGGCGTCGCAGACTTCCTTGGTGAAGGCCTTGGACGCCTCCAGCCGCGCCGCCGCCGCCGAGGGGCCAAAACACAGGATCCCCGCGCCCCGCAGCGCATCGGCCACACCTGCGGCCAGCGGCGCCTCGGGGCCGATGACCACGAAATCCACCGCGTTGCCCTCGCAGAACTCGGCCACCGCGCTGCGCGAATTGATGTCGATATCCGCGCATTCGGCGATCTGCGCGATCCCCGCGTTGCCCGGCGCCACCATCAGCCGGTCGCATTTCGGGTTCTGCTTGATCGCCCAGGCCAGGGCGTGTTCCCGCCCGCCGCCACCGAGTATCAGAATGTTCATCGCGCCCGCACCCCTGCCTTGGCCTTCGTTGCGCTGCGGTCTAGGGTATGGGCACCGCGCTGACAAGAACGAGCACCCCGGCGATGCCCCCATGGACCTGATCGACGACCCGCAGTCCACCTCGAACACGCCGGAATTCAGCGTGGCTGAAATCTCGGGCGCGGTGAAACGGGTGATCGAGGGCGAATTCGGCCGCGTGCGCGTGCGCGGCGAGGTCGGGCGCGTGGTGGTCGCGCGCACCGGGCATATGTATTTCGACCTCAAGGACGACCGCGCCGTGCTGGCCTGCGTGAGCTGGAAGGGCCAGGTCGCGCGCATGCGCACGCGCCCCGAGGAAGGGATGGAGGTGATCGCCACGGGCCGGATGACCACCTTTGGCCCGCAGTCGAAATATCAGTTGCAGGTGGAAAGCGTGGAACCGGCCGGCGCGGGCGCGCTGATGGCGATGCTGGAGAAACGGCGCAAGGCCCTGGCCGCCGAGGGGCTTTTCGATGCCGCGCGCAAGCGCGCCCTGCCGTATCTGCCGCGCGTGATCGGGGTGGTGACCTCGCCTTCGGGCGCGGTGATCCGCGATATCCTGCACCGGCTGCGCGACCGCTTTGCTGTGCATGTGATCGTCTGGCCGGTGGCGGTGCAGGGCGAGCGCTGCGCCCCCGAGGTGGCGCGCGCCATCAAGGGCTTCAATGCGCTGCCCCCCGGCGGGCCGGTTCCCCGCCCGGACCTGCTGATCGTCGCCCGCGGCGGCGGGTCGATCGAGGATCTGTGGGGGTTCAACGAGGAAGCGGTGGTCCGCGCGGCGGCGGCCTCGGATATCCCGCTGATTTCCGCCGTGGGGCATGAAACCGACACCACGCTGATCGACCACGCCGCCGACCGGCGCGCGCCCACGCCCACGGCGGCGGCCGAAATCGCGGTGCCGGTGCGCGCCGACCTGCTGGCGCATCTGGCCGGACAACAGGCACGGCTCTTGCGCGCGGGCGGCCAGATCATCGCCCGCCGCGACCAGCGATTGCGCGATCTGGCCCGCGCGCTGCCACGCCCTGAAACGCTGCTGGCGGGGGCCGTGCAGGCCTTCGACCGCTGGGCCGAGCGCCTGCCCGGCGCGCTGCGCGGGCTGGTCGCGGCAAAGGGCCGGCGACTGGCCGAGGTCTCGGGCGCGCTGCGCCCGGCGGTGCTGGCCCGCCAGACCCGCACCGACCGCGACCGGCTGGCCCGCGTGCTGGCGTCGATGAATGCCGCCATGGCCCGCCGGACCGAAAGCTCTCGCGCCCGCCTGCCCGCGCCTGACCGACTGGCCCGCGCGCTGGCGCGGGTGGCCGCCGAACGTGCCCGCGTGTTGACCCGCGTCAATCTGCGCCCGGCGCTGCTGCACCGGGCCGAACGCGACGCACGCGCGCGGCTTGACCGCGTCGCGCAGCGGCTGGAACGCAGCGCTGACGCCCGCCTTGAACGCACGAAACAACGCCTGACCGAGGCCCGGCGCCTGCATGAAACGCTTGGCTACACCGCCACCCTGGCGCGCGGCTTTGCGGTGGTGCGCGACGGCGGCGGGCAGGTGCTGCCCACGCGCGCCGAAGCCGCGGCGGCGACGGGTCTGGAAATCGAGTTCCGGGACGGAAAGCTGAAACTCGGCGGGGGCGGCAGCGGCCCGCGCCCTCGCAAACCCGGCGCCGCCCCCGATCAGGGCAGTCTTTTCTGAAGCGGCGCGCACCCCAAGGGCAGCGCCCCCGTCCGTGTGGCACGCACGGACAGCGCCCCCGAGGCGCACAGGGCGGGCGGGTGGGTGCGGCTCGGGGGCGCTTTCCTACGCGCCTTCGTTGGCGGGCTGGGCCTGCAACAGCCCGTAGCGCTCGGCGCCCAGCCGGTCATGCAGCGCAAGCTGGGTTTCCAGAAAGTCGATATGCCCTTCCTCGTCGGCGATCAGCGCCTCGAACAGGTTCTTGGACACATGGTCGCCCACGCTGTCGCAATAATCGCGCGCCTCGATGTAGAGCGTCCGCGCGTCATGCTCCCCGGCCAGATCGCATTCCAGCGTCTCGCGCAGGTCCTGGCCGGTGCGGATCGGGTCCAGCTTCTGCAGGTTCGGGTGCCCCTCAAGGAACAGGATCCGTTCGATCAGCTTGTCGGCGTGGTGCATCTCCTCGATGCTTTCAGCCCGGGACTTGGCGGCGATGCGCCCGTAGCCCCAGTCTTCCTGCAGGCGGAAATGCAACCAGTACTGGCTGACCGCGGTCAGTTCACTGCGCAATGCCTTGTTGAGATACTCGATGACCTTTGCGTCGCCTTTCATGCCTTGCTCCTCTTGCTGGCGTCAAGCTTGCCGCGCCGCGCAGGTCCGGCACACCGAACGTGGCGCATTGCTCCATCTGGCCCAGGAATACCGGCAGGCAACCGCCGCAATCGGCGCGTTTGCCCAGGGCGCGATAGACCTTGCCCGGCGTGATGATGGTATCGGGATCGGCGGCGCGCATCCAGTCCACCGCCGCGCGAATTTCCTGGCTGGTGATGGTCGCGCAGTGGCAGACGATCATGGCACGCCCCTTTCGCGGTTCACTTGGTCAGGATCAGCTTTCCGGCGCGGGTGATGCGCAGCAGATACACCTTGCCGTCCAGCACGATCCGGGCCTGCTGACCGCCGTCGGTCAACACCTGCGCGTCATGCACGGGCACAGGTTCGGGCATCTGGCGCGGCACGTCCCGGGACATCCCCCGGGGCATTTCGTTCGGGCGCAGCGCTATGGTCATGGGTTCGACCCCCTTGCGGTTGCGGCGGCGAGCGGCGGGGCGCCCGGCGCCTGGGTTGTGGTCACATGATGCGGTCACTGGCGGGCCGTTCGCGGCTGGCTGAGTCATTTCTGACCGGAAAACTCGGGATTGTCAATTCCCGATTCTTTCAGTCGGAATACCCGCGCAGTTCCGGCACCGTCCCGCCGATCGCCTCGGTCACCTGTGCCGCCGCATGGGCCACCAGCGCGCCCGTCTGCGGCACCGCCTGCGCCAGCAGCCGGAATCCCGGGGCCGAGACCGAAAGCCCGGCCACCGGTTCGCCATGGGCGTTGAACACCGGCGCGGCAATGCAGCGCATGCCCTCGGCGCGTTCCTCATCGTCATAGGCATAGCCGCGCCCGCGCGTCGCCTGCAGATCGGCCTCCAGCGCCTCTGCCGTGACCAGAGTGCGGTCGGTGAACCGCTCCAGCCCCATGCGCGCGACGATCCCGCGCACCCGCCCGGGCGCAATCCAGGCCAGAAGCGCCTTGCCGATGCCCGAGACATGCATCGGGCTGCGCGTGCCGGGCGGAAAGAAGGCGCGAATCGCCTGATGGGTTTCAACCTGGCTGAGAAACAGCACTTCGTCCCCGTGCTCGACCCCGAGGTTCGCGGTCTCACCGCTTTCGCGCATCAGCCATTGCATCGGCCCGCGCGCACGCTCCACCACGCTGGTGCGGCGCAGGAAGGCGGTTCCGGCACGGAAGGTTCCGGCGCCGACGTGCCAGAACTGGGTTGTCGGGTCCAGTTCGACCATGCCGTGCCCCTGCAGCGTGATCATCACGCGATAGACGGTGGCGGGCGATTCGCCTGCGTCCTGCGCCAGGTCGCTGAGGCTCATCCCGTCCGACAGGCTCAGCCGGTGCAGGAGCGCCATCGCCCGGTCAAGCGCGCGAATCGTGTTCTGTTCGGCGCGGTCGTTGAAGGCGCGCGGGCGACCGCGCCGCGCGGTCCGGGGGCTGGAATCGGTCATGGCGGGCTCCTCTCACCGGGTGCTGCTCAGAGATTTGAAAAACAAGATCACGTTGTGAAAAAGCCTAAGCAACTGTTTTTACGAACGCAATCCTCATTTTTCGCATAGCGAAAAATAACTTCAAAAAAATTGCCCTCGCACAGGCGCAGCAGTAACTTGCAGCCAGATCAAGGGAGGTCACCCCATGTCGTTCCAGAACCCGGTTTTCATCCCCGGCCCCACCAACATGCCCGAGGTCATTCGCAAGGCCTGCGACATGCCCACCATCGACCACCGCTCGCCCCTCTTCGCGCGCATCTTCCGCCCGGCGCTTGCGGGCGTGCGCGAGGTTCTGGGCATGGACCCGGCCGCGGGCGAGGTGCTGATCCTGCCCGCCACCGGAACGGGCGGCTGGGAGGCGGCGATCACCAACACGCTGTCGCCCGGCGACCGGGTTCTGGCCGCGCGCCACGGCATGTTCAGCCAGCGCTGGATCGACCTGTGCCGGGCCCACGGGCTGGACGTGCAGGTGATCGAAGCTCCCTGGGGCGAGGGCTGCCCGATTCACGCCATGGGCGAAGCGCTGGCCGCCGACACCGGGCACCGCATCCGCGCCGTGCTGGCCACGCATAACGAAACCGCCACCGGCGTGCGCTCGGACATCGCCGGGCTGCGCACCGCCATGGATGCGGCCCGGCACCCGGCGCTTCTGCTGGTGGATGGGGTCAGTTCGATCGGCTCCATGCCCTTCGAGATGGTGGACTGGGGCATAGATGTCGCCGTTGCCGGGTCGCAGAAGGGGTTCATGCTGCCCGCCGGGCTGGCGATCCTCGGCCTCTCGCCGCGCGCGGTGCGCGCCATGGACGGCGCCAACCTGCGCCGCGCCTATTTCGACCTGCGCGACATGCTGAAGGGCTACGCGGCCGGGAGCTATCCCTATACGCCCCCCGTCGGGCTGATCAACGGGCTGGCCACCAGCGTGGACATGCTGCGTGACGAAGGGCTGGGCAATGTCTATGCCCGCCATCACCGGATCGCCGAAGGCGTGCGCCGCGCGGTCGCGGCCTGGGGTCTGCGGGTCTGTGCCGCGCGCCCCGCGGTCCAGTCCGACACGGTAACCGCCGTTGTCGCGCCCGAAGGCTTCAACGGAACCGACGTGGTGACGCTCGCGGCTTCGAAATACGGCGTCGCTTTCGGCGTGGGCCTGGGCGAGGTCGCGGGCAAGGTGTTCCGCATCGGCCATCTGGGCAGCCTGACGGATGTGATGATGCTGTCGGGGCTGGCCACGGCGGAAATGTGCATGGCCGATCTGGGCTGGCCGGTGGCGCCCGGCTCGGGCGTGGCCGCCGCGCAGGAGTATTATCGCGCCACGGCGCTGGAAGAAGCCCGCGCCGCAGCCTAAGTTATATCAATCGATGCGGGGCCACGCGCCCCGCCCCCGGAGTGCGGAAACAAGGCACCCGGACCAAAACGGGAGGACTCCATGAAGGATCTTTCAGGACTTATGGTCCCGGAATACGAGGACATGCTGGCCGCGCATGAGCGCATCAAGCCGCATATTCACCGCACGCCGGTGCTGACCTCGGAATTCATGAACAAGCTTACCGGCGCCGATCTTTTCTTCAAGTGCGAGAATTTCCAGAAGGCCGGCGCCTTCAAGGTGCGCGGCGCCTGCAACGCGGTCTTCGGCCTGTCGGACGAGGACGCAAAGCGCGGCGTGGCCACGCATTCCAGCGGCAACCATGCGCTCTCGCTCAGCTATGCCGCCGGACGGCGCGGGATCCCGTGCCATGTGGTCATGCCCCGCACCGCACCGCAGGCCAAGAAGGACGCGGTGCGCGGCTATGGCGGCATCATCACCGAATGCGAACCCTCGACCAGTTCGCGCGAGGAGGTGTTCGCCCGCGTCGAGGCCGAGACCGGCGCCGAGTTCGTGCACCCCTACAACGACCCGCGCGTGATCGCCGGTCAGGGGACATGTTCGCGCGAGTTCATGGAACAGGTCGAAGGGCTGGACGCAGTCATCGCCCCCATCGGCGGCGGCGGCATGATCTCGGGCACCTGCCTGACCCTCTCGCATCAGGCGCCGCACGTGGAAATCTACGCCGCCGAGCCGGAACAGGCCGATGACGCGTATCGCAGCTTCAAGGCCGGGCATATCATCGCCGATGATGCGCCTGATACGGTGGCGGACGGGCTGAAGGTGCCGCTCAAGGATCTGACCTGGCACTTTGTGTCGAACCATGTCACCGATATCCTGACCGCCAGCGAACAGGAAATCATCGACGCGATGAAACTGACCTGGGAGCGGATGAAGATCGTGATGGAGCCGTCTTGCGCCGTGCCGCTGGCGGTGATCCTGAAAAACCCCGAAGTGTTCCGCGGCAAGCGGGTCGGTGTTATCGTCACCGGCGGCAATGTCGATCTGGACAAGCTTCCCTGGATGAAAGGATGAGATGATGAACAAGCCTGTGGTACTTGACGAACTCGAAGTGGGCATGGACGTCCCCGCCCTGCCCGGGATGGACGAGGCCGACATCCAGACCCCCTGTCTGGTGCTGGATCTGGATGCGCTGGAGCGCAACATCAAGAAGATGGGCGATTACGCGCGCGAACACGGGATGCGCCACCGCGTGCACGGCAAGATGCACAAGTCGGTGGACGTGTATTTCCTGCAGGAAAAGCTCGGCGGCGCCTGCGGCGTCTGCTGCCAGAAGGTATCGGAGGCCGAAGTGTTTGCCCGCGCCGGCGTCAAGGACGTGCTGGTGTCCAACCAGGTGCGCGACCCGGCCAAGATCGACCGCCTGGCCCGCATGCCGAAGCTGGGCGCGCGCACAATCTGCTGCGTGGATGACATCGACAACGTGGCCGACCTGTCGGCGGCGGCGCAAAAGCACGGCACCACCATCGAATGCCTGGTGGAAATCGACTGCGGCGCCGGGCGCTGCGGCGTGACCACCACCGAAGATGTGGTCAAGATCGCCAAGGCCATCGACGCCGCGCCGGGGCTGAAATTCGCCGGGCTGCAGGCCTATCAGGGCGCGATGCAGCACATGGACAGCTACGAGGACCGCAAGGCCAAGATCGATATCGCCGTGGCCATGGTCAGGGATGCGGTCGAAGGGCTGAAGGCCGAGGGGCTGGAATGTGACATCGTCGGCGGCGGTGGCACGGGAAGCTACTATTTCGAATCGACGAGCGGCGTCTATAACGAGCTGCAGTGCGGCTCCTACGCCTTCATGGACGCTGATTACGGCCGAATCCTGGATAAGGACGGCAACCGCATCGACCAGGGCGAATGGGAGAACGCCCTGTTCCTGCTGACCAGCGTCATGAGCCGCGCCAAGCCGGGCAAGGCGATCGTCGATGCCGGGCTGAAGGCACAGTCGGTGGACAGCGGCCTGCCCTTTGTCTTTGGCCGCGATGACGTGAAATACGTCAAGTGCTCGGACGAACACGGCGTCATCGAAGACCTGGGCAACGTGCTGAAGGTCAACGAGAAACTGCGCCTGGTGCCGGGCCATTGCGACCCCACCTGCAACGTGCATGACTGGTATGTCGGTGTGCGGGGCGGCAAGGTGGAATCCGTCTGGCCCGTCAGCGCGCGCGGCAAGGCCTACTGACACCCGCCGCGGTGTGCAGCGATCAGGCCCCGGGGCGCCCCCGGGGCCGTTTATTCTGACCCTTCGCGAAAGGACCCTGCCCCATGTGGATCGTGCCCGAATCCGCCATCCCCGGCCTGCTGGACGAGGCCGACGCCTTCGCCGCCATCGAAGCCGTCTTCGCCGCGATGGCCCGCGATGATGCCTACAACTTCCCCGTGGTGCGCGAGGCGCTGGGCGGCGGGCGGCAATACGGGTTCAAGTCGGGGCTGGACCGCGCGGGCGGGCAACTGGGGGTGAAGGCAGGCGGATATTTCCCCGGCAATGCCGAAAAGGGCATGATCAACCACCAGTCCACGGTGTTCCTGTTCGACCCGGACACCGGCGTCCTGTCGGCGGCGGTGGGCGGCAACCTGCTGACGGCTTTGCGCACGGCGGCGGCGTCCTCGGTCTCCATCGCGCATCTGGCGCGCAAGGATGCGAAGGTGCTGGGCATGATCGGCGCCGGGCATCAGTCGGCGTTCCAGATGCGCGCGGCGGTGAAGCAGCGCGGGTTCGAACGCGTCGTGGGTTGGAACTATCACCCCGAGATGCTGCCGCGTCTGGCTGAAACCGCCGAAGAGCTGGGCCTGCCGTTCGAAGCGGTGAGTCTGGAAGATCTGGGCGCGCAGGCGGATGTGATCATCTCGATCACCTCGTCCGAGTCGGCCTCGCTCATGGACGCCCATGTCCGCCCCGGCACGCATATTGCCTGCATGGGCACCGACACCAAGGGCAAGCAGGAACTGGAGCCCGCGATCCTGGCGCGCGCGGCGGTGTTTACCGACGAGGTCGCGCAGGCCGTCAGCATCGGCGAATGCCAGCATGCCGTGGCGCAGGGGCTGCTGGCCGAAAACGCCATCACCGCCCTGGGCGCGGTCATCAACGGCGCGCATCCGGGGCGTGCGTCGGATGACCAGATCACGGTCTTTGACGGCACCGGGGTCGGCCTGCAGGATATCGCGGTGGCGGCAAGGGCGGTGGAACTGGCCCGCGAAAAAGGACTGGCGCAGGAGGTTGCGCTTTAGGCGGCGCAGGCGTAGCGATGACGGTCACGGGCGGCCCGGCGCCGCCCGTTTTCATGTTGGAGGGCAGGCAACATGGCACTTACGGTGGCGATCAACGGCTTCGGGCGGATCGGGCGGACGGTGCTGCGCGCCTGGCTGGGGGGCGGCTGGCCAGATGTTGAAATCGTGGCAGTGAATGACATCGCAAGCCCCGAGGACTGCGCCTATCTGTTCGAATATGACAGCGTCTTCGGCCCCTGGCGTGGCACGGTGACGCTGGAGCCCGGCGCGCTGGTGGTCGACGGGCGGCGGTTCCGGCTGACCCATGCCGCCGATCTGTCGGACGTGGACCTTGCGGGCGTGGATCTGGTCATGGAATGCACTGGCCGCGCCGACCGGGTGGAAGTGGCGCGCCGTGGCATCCGGGCGGGCGCGAAGCGGGTGCTGATCTCGGGGCCGTCGGACGCCGCAGAAGTGACGCTGGTGCTGGGCGCGAACGAGGCCGATCTGCGCCCGGAGCACGACCTGATCTCGAACGCATCATGCACCACGAACGCGTTGGCGCCGCTGGCCCGCGTGCTGGACGCGGCCTTCGGGATCGATACCGGCTGGATGACCACGATCCATTGCTACACCGGCAGCCAGCCCACGGTGGACGCCCCGCGCGGCGACCCGGCGCGCTCGCGCGCTGCCGCGCTGTCGATGGTGCCCACCACCACCAGCGCGCAGCGTCTTCTGGGCCGGGTGCTGCCGGACCTGGCCGGGCGGCTGGAAGCGGCGGCGGTGCGCGTGCCCACGGCCAGTGTCTCGGCCATCGACCTGGCCTTCGCGCCGCGCCGCAAGGCCAGTGAGGCCGCGGTCAACACGGTCTTGCGCAGCGCGGGCGGCGTGATCGGCTGGACTGACCGCCCGCTTGTATCCACCGACCTGCGCGCGCGCCCCGAAAGCGTGGTCATGGCCCTGCCGGAAACCCGCCGCACCGACGGTGGCCTGCTGCGGGTCTTTGGGTGGTATGACAACGAATGGGGGTTTTCCTGCCGGATGCTGGACATGGCGTCGCTGTTGCGCCGCTGAAGCGATTCAGGTTGCATTCCGGCGCGAAATCTGCGCATAAGCTGCCTGCGACGTTATCTCTATCGACGACTGTTTTCGGCTACCGGCTACAGTGACTTCGATCTTGCACTGACGAGCCGAGCTGCCGCAATCCGCGGGCAGCACATGAAAACAGGAGTGATCACGATGGCCACTGGCACCGTGAAATGGTTCAATGCAACCAAAGGTTTTGGCTTCATCCAGCCCGATGGCGGATCGAAGGACGTGTTCGTGCACATCTCGGCGGTGGAACGCGCCGGTCTGCGCGGACTGGACGATGGTCAGAAAGTGACCTTCGACATGGAAACCGGCCGTGATGGCCGCCAGTCGGCGTCCAATCTGGCCCTGGCCTGAGCCTGACCGGCACGCGCAATCCCTGATTGCGAGAAGCTTCAAGCCGCCCGGTTTTCGGGCGGCTTTCTTCTTTTTTGCTCAATTGATGGGCAAAAACGCCCGCTTGCACAAGCGCGGCGCTGCAGGCGCAGCAAATCGCCGCCGCCGATTTGACCATCCCGCGCGCACGCTCCATCTTGGTCCCCATGCGACACAACACACAGCATGCAGAGCGACCGCGCGCGGCGCCGAATCGTGCGCGCATGGTGCTGGCAACCGATCTTGACGGCACCTTTCTGGGTGGCCCCCGCGAGGACCGCGCGCGGCTTTACGACTGGCTTCGGGCGCGGGCGGACGAGGTGGCGCTGTTCTTCGTCACCGGGCGCGACCCGGGCGCGATCACGGAAATCTGCGCCGACGGGTTCGTGCCCGCGCCGTGCCACGTCATCGGCGACGTGGGCACCACCATCGCCCGATTCGACGGTCGCGCGGTGCGCCCCATCCCCGAACTGGAGGCCGAAATCGCCGAAACCTGGGGCGACCGGGCCGGCGCGCTGCGCGCCGCCGTCGCGCGCATCCCGTCGCTGCGCGAACAGGACACACCGTTCCGGTATCGGCTCTCGTATCATTACGACGCCGGTTTCCACCCCGATCAGGTGGCGCATCTGTCCGAGTTGGGCGTGGATGTGCTGATCTCGCACGGGCGGTTTTTGGACATCCTGCCGCGCGGCGTCAGCAAGGGGCCGTCATTGCTGCGCCTGCTGGATCATCTGGGCGTGAAAGCGGACCGGGTGCTGGTGGCGGGCGACACGCTCAACGACCTCTCCATGTTCCAGACCGGGCTGCATGGTGCCGTGGTCGGCGGGGCCGAGACCGAGTTGCTGGAAGCGGTCAGCCCCCTGCCCCGTGCCCATGTCTGCCAGGGCATCGGCGCCGCCGGCATCATCGAGGCGATCCACGCCCACGCTCTCCACCCCGAACCTCCGGAGATACTGCCATGAAATCCGATCTGGTCATCGTCTATCACCGCCAACCCTACGAGGAGGTCGAGGTGGACGGGCGCATCGAATTGCGCGAGCATTCCAGCCCCAACGGAATCGTGCCGACGATGAAGGGGTTTTTCGGCAGGGTGCAGCGCGGTGCCTGGGTCGCGTGGAAACTGGCCGAAGAAGGCGGCGCGCCGGATTTCGACCCGGTGATCGAGGTGTCGGACAGTTTCGGCACCTATGACGTCAGCCGCCTGCCCCTGACCGCCGAACAGGTGCGCAGTTTCTATCACGTCACCTCGAAAGAGGCCTTCTGGCCCATCCTGCACGGGTTCAAGGAGCGCTACAACTACGATCCCGTAGACTGGCCCACCTTTCGCGGCGTGAACTGGGCCTTTGCCGAGGCGGCAGCCGAACAGGCCACGGATGATGCCGTGATCTGGGTGCATGACTACAACCTGTGGCTGGTGCCCGGCTACCTGCGGCAGTTGAAGCCCAATGCCACCATTGCCTTTTTCCACCACACGCCGTTTCCGGGGCCGGACATGTTCAACGTCCTGCCCTGGCGCGAGGAGATCGTGGACTCGTTGCTGCAATGCGACTCGGTCGGCTTTCACATCCCGCGCTATGCCCAGAACTTCGCCGCCGTGGCGCGGTCGGTGCGCGGGGTGCGGCTGACATCGGACATGGACACGCCCGCGACCATGCTCCAGCCCGGTGTGGCGCTGAATGACCGGGTGATGCCGCTGAAGCTGGAACACGCGGGCCGCGAGGTTGCGATCCACACCAGCCCGGTGGGCGTGAACTTCGACCATGTGGAACGGCTGGCCGCCACGCCCGAGGTTGCCCGGAAGATCGACGAGATCCGCGGCGCGCTGAACGGTGGCAAGCTGATCCTGTCGGTTTCACGCACCGATTACACCAAGGGCAATATCGAACAGCTTGAAGCTTTCGAGCGGTTGCTGGAACGGCGCCCGGAACTGCGTGGCAAGGTGCGGCTGATGCTGGTCTCGGTCGGTGCGAACCGCAACATGACCGCTTATCAGGAGGTGCAGGCCCGGATCGAGGAACTGACCGGGCGGATCAACGGCGCCTATGGCAGTTTCGAATGGCAACCGGTGGCGCTGATCGGTCAGGCGATCCCCCTGGCCGACCTGGTGGCCTATTACGCGGCGGCGGATGTCGCCTCGATCACGCCGCTGGCGGACGGGCTGAACCTTGTGGCCAGCGAATTCTGTGCCGCGCGGCCGGACATTGCGCCCGGCGCGCTGATCCTGTCGGAATTCGCGGGCTGTGCGGTGCTGCTGGACGGCGCGATCCCGGTCAACCCGTTCTCGCACGCGTCGATGGACAGCGCGCTGGACCAGGCGCTGGCCATGGAACCAGTGGAAGCGCGGGCCCGCATGGCTGCGTTGCGCCAGTCGGCGCGGCGCTGGGACATCGACACATGGACCCAGGCAGAACTGGCGCATTTCGAGGCGCTGCGCGCCGCGCGCCGACCTGCCCCCGTGGCTGCCGCCTGAGTGATATCATACCGAAATCGGTCGATTTCCCGGGCAATCCGCTTTACAACGCCGCCGCGAATCGGGAAGTTGCGCGCGCCGCGGTCAGGTGGTCGCGCATGTCTGCCGGTTTGTCTTGACAGTCTTTTGTGGGATATCGGATTAAGTATACCACAAGATCCGCACACTGGCCCCCGCGGCCGCTCAACAGAACGGAAACGGTCACGTCATGTCCCTAGCTCTGATAGCGGCCCTGCCCTTTCTTGGCGCCTTGCTGCCGGGTCTGATGATCCGCGCGGGCCGCAACACCTGCGCAACCGCCACCGGACTGGTCACCCTGACGGCACTGACCGGGCTGCTGATCCATGCCCCGGCGGTGCTGCGCGGCGAGGTGATCCAGACGCAGATCACATGGATGCCGGTGCTGGGCCTGAACGCCAATTTCTTTCTGGACGGGCTGGGGCTGCTGTTTGCGGGGCTTATCCTGGGCATTGGCCTGCTGATCATCCTTTATGCGCGCTTCTATCTGGCAAAATCCGACCCGATGGGCCAGTTCTACACCTATCTGCTGCTGTTCCAGGGCGCGATGGTGGGCATTGTCCTGTCGGACAACATCCTGCTTCTGCTGATCTTCTGGGAACTTACCTCGCTGTCCTCCTTCCTGCTGATCGGCTACTGGCGGCACCTGCCCGAGGGACGGCAGGGCGCGCGCATGGCGCTGGCGGTGACCGGCATGGGGGGGCTGGCCCTGATCGGCGGCATGCTGATCCTGGGCAATATCGTCGGCAGCTATGATCTGACCGTGATTCTGGAAAACCGCGAGCTGATCCAGCAATCCGACCTCTATGCGCCCGCGCTGGTGCTGATCCTGCTCGGCGCGTTCACCAAGTCGGCGCAGTTCCCGTTCCATTTCTGGCTGCCGCACGCCATGGCCGCGCCAACGCCGGTGTCGGCCTATCTGCACTCGGCGACCATGGTGAAGGCCGGGCTGTTCCTGATGGCGCGGTTGTGGCCGGTGCTCTCGGGGACGGACCTGTGGTTCTGGCTGGTCGCGGGCGCGGGGCTGATCACCATGGTGATGGGCGCGGTGATTGCCCTGTTCAAGGATGACCTGAAAGGGCTGCTGGCGTTTTCCACGGTCAGTCACCTGGGGCTGATCACCATGTTGCTGGGGATTGGCACCGATGTTGCTGCGGTGGTGGCGGTGTTCCACATCATCAACCACGCCACGTTCAAGGCCGCGCTCTTCATGACCGCCGGGATCATCGACCACGAGGCGCACACCCGCGACATCAAGCGCCTGGGGGGCTTGCGCACGCTGATGCCGGTGACCTTCGTGCTGGCCACGGTCGCCTCGCTGTCGATGGCGGGTATCCCGCCGCTGAACGGCTTCCTGTCCAAGGAAATGATGCTGGAACAGGCCGCCGATGTGGGCTTCTTCTTCGGGTTGATGGTGACGATCGGCGCCATGTTCTCGGTCGCCTACAGCCTGCGCTACATCGTCCATGTCTTCCTTGGCCCCAAGCGCGACGATTATCCGGCCAAGCCGCATGATCCGGGCTTCGGCATGTGGTCCGCGCCCGCGCTGCTGGTCGTGCTGGTGGTGCTGATCGGGCTGTTTCCGAACACCATGGTGGGGCCGCTGGTGGCCACCACGGGCGGCGCGGTGATCGGCAGTGCGGAGTTGCCCTATTACTCGCTGGCGCTCTGGCACGGGTTCAACATGGCGCTGCTGATGTCGGTTGTCGCCGTGGGTCTGGGCTATCTGGTGCTGCGCTTCCACCCGCTGTTCCAGGAATTGTGGAACGATGCCCGCCGCCCCGAGGCGAAGGAGATCTTCGACGCGCTGATCGATCTGTGCGCGCGCGGCGCCGAGCGGATGACCGACGCGCTGCACGATGGCGCCATGACCCGCTATCTGGCGATCTTTACTGCCTCCACGGTCATCTTCGGTGTTGCGGCCTTCATGGGCGGCACCCACGGCACTGGCACGCGCGACATGCTGCCGGTTTCGGTCCTGCCCGCCATCGGCTGGGTGCTGCTGATCGTGGCCACGGTGGTGACGCTGCGGCTGCACCGCAACCGCCTGCTGGCGCTGGTGATGGTGGCGGTGATCGGGCTGATCATCTCGATCGGGTTCGCCTATCTCTCGGCCCCCGACCTGGCGCTGACCCAGCTTTCGGTCGAGGTGGTGACGGTGATCCTGCTGCTGCTGGCGCTGCACTACCTGCCCAAGGAAACCCCGGTCGAAAGCACGCCCGGGCGGCGCGTGCGCGACGGGGCGATTGCCGGTTTCGCCGGGCTGGGCGTGACCGGGCTGCTCTATGCGATCATGACCCGCCCGCATGACAGCATCTCGTGGTTCCACCTGGAGCAGTCCTATCCCGGCGGCGGCGGCACCAATGTGGTGAATGTGATCCTGGTGGACTTCCGCGGCTTCGACACCTTCGGCGAGATCATCGTGCTGGGCATCGCCGCGGTGGGCATCTATGCCATTGTCGACGCCATGCTGCGCGGCCCCGCCGCACGCCGGGTGGCGAATTTCAAGCCCGATTTCCGCCGCGCGGGCGACCGGCACCCGCTGATGATGGTGGTGGCGACCCGCGTGGTGCTGCCCGTGGCGCTGACCGTGGGGGTGTTCATCTTCCTGCGCGGCCACAACGAACCGGGCGGCGGGTTCATCGCCGGGCTGGTGGTGTCCATCGCGCTGCTGATGCAGTACATGGCCTCGGGGTTCGCCTGGGCGCAGCGGCGCCAGCGCTTCGACTATCACGCGATCATTGCCGCGGGGATCATCATTGCCGCGCTGACCGGGGTGGCGTCGTGGTTCTTCGGTGCGCCCTTCCTGTCGAGCGCGTTCGACTACTACACCATCCCGCCGCTGTCCGAGTTCGAGCTGGCCAGTGCCATCGCCTTTGACGTGGGCGTGTTCCTTGCCGTCGTCGGCTCGGTGATGCTGGCGCTGGCCGAGTTGTCGCGGATCGGCCGCCACACCTCGGAGACGGTGAACCGCGAGCCCATGGATATCGACCCGCGCGCCGACACGCCGCGGGCCAAGGCAGAGGAACACTGACGATGGAGTTCGTGGTTGCAAGCAGCGTGGGTCTGCTGACCGCCGCCGGTGTCTATCTGATGCTGCGCATGCGGACCTTTCCGGTGGTCGTGGGGCTGGCGCTGCTGGCCTATGCGGTCAACGTGTTCCTGTTTGCCAGCGGCAGGCTGACCCTGAACCAGCCGCCGGTGCAGATCTATGAAGGCCCCTGGTCCGACCCGCTGCCGCAGGCGCTGGCGCTGACGGCCATCGTCATCGCCTTCGGCATGACCGCGTTTACCGTGATCCTGGCGCTGGTGTCCTTCCTGACCTCGGGCAGTGACGCGCTGGACATGGAGAACACCGACCCGGAAGTGGCCAGAACGCCGACCAAGCGCGGAGAAGACGCATGATGTCGCACTGGATCGTAGCGCCGATCATCCTGCCGTCGCTGATGGCGCCGCTGCTGGTGCTGGTGGCGCGCCATGACATCGGGCTGCAGCGGGTGCTGTCGCTGGCCGCGACCGCCGCGCTGGTGGCGATTTCGCTGATGCTGGCCACCGCCGCCGCCACCGGCACGGTCGAGGTCTACGAGCTGGGCAACTGGCCCGCGCCCTTCGGGATCGTCATGGTTCTGGACCGGCTGTCGGCGCTGATGCTGGTGATGACGGCTCTGCTGGCGCTGGCGGTGCTGGTCTATGTGGTCGGCACCGACTGGGACAAGCGCGGGGCGCATTTCCACGCGCTTTACCAGTTCCAGTTGATGGGGCTGACCGGGGCCATGCTGACCGGTGACCTGTTCAACCTTTTCGTGTTCTTCGAGGTGCTGCTGATCGCCTCCTACGGGCTGATGGTCCACGGGGGCGGCAAGGCACGGCTGCGCGCGGGCGTGCAATACGTGATCTTCAACCTGGCGGGCTCTACCCTGTTCGTGTTCGCGCTGGCCACGCTCTATGGCGTCACCGGCACGCTGAACATGGCCGACATGGCCGAACGCGCCCGCGACCTGCCCGAGGCCGATGTGGCGCTGCTGCGCACCGGCGCGGCGATGCTGCTGGTGGTCTTTGCAGTCAAGGGCGCGCTGCTGCCGGTGCATTTCTGGCTGCCCAACACCTATGTCCATGCCCCCGCCCCGGTGGCCGCGCTGTTCGCAATCATGACCAAGGTCGGCGCCTATGCGATCATCCGGGTCTATACGCTGGTCTTCGGCCCCGAGGCCCAGGTCACCGGCACCATGCCCGGCGACTGGATCATGCCGGTGGCGGTGCTGACGCTGGTCGTGGGCATGGTGGGCGTGCTGGCGGGCGGCAACCTGGCCCGCGTGGTGGCCTTCGCCGCCATCGGCTCCATGGGAACGATGTTCGCCGCGGTGGCGGTGTTCACCCCCGAAAGCACGCTGGCCGCACTTTATTACATGGTGCATTCGACCTTTGCCGCCGCCGTGCTGTTCCTGATCGTCGACATGGTGCAATCGCGGCGCGGGACCTGCGCGCTGGGCGTGCTGCCGCCGATCGCGCAGACGGGTCTGATTGCCTCGCTGTTCTTCGCCGGGGCCATCGCCATGGCCGGGATGCCGCCGCTGTCGGGGTTCCTGGGCAAGCTGCTGGTGCTGGACGCGGTGCGCGACCATGGCGGCGCGGTCTGGGTCTGGGCGGCGATCCTGATCGGCTCGCTCATCGCCATCGTCGGGCTCGCCCGTGCGGGGAGCCAGCTCTTCTGGAAACCCCATGCCGAGGGCATCACCGACCCCGGCGGCACCGTCGCCGCCATGGCGCCGCAGCCCGTGGGCCTGCCGGTGGCGGCGGTGCTGGCGCTGCTGGCGATGATTGTGGTGATGACGCTGGGCGCCGGGCCGGTGACCGCCTACATGCAGGACACCGCCGGGCAGCTTTATGATACGGCGGACTATATCAACGCCGTGATGGGCCGGAACTGAGGGGGAGTGCTTCACATGCTGCGCAAGGTCCTGCCCCATCCCTGGCTGACGCTGGTGGTCGCTGTGGTCTGGGTGATGCTGGTCAATGTCATCACGCTGAACGCCATCGTGTTCGGCCTGATCCTCGGGATCATCATCCCGCTGGTCACCGCCGCCTACTGGCCCGAGCGGCCCACCCTGCGCAACCCGATGATGATCATCGAATACATGCTGGTGGTGTTGCTGGATATCATCCGCGCGAATATCCAGGTGTCGCTGGTCATCCTGGGCAAGCGCAACGCCGACCTGCAACCGGGCTGGGTCACCGTGCCGCTGGAACTGCGCTCGCCCGAGGCGATCACCGTGCTGGCAGGCACCATTACCATGACCCCGGGGACGGTATCGTCCGACCTGTCCGAAGACGGTCACGCGCTGCTGGTCCATTGCCTTGACGCGCCCGACCCCGAAGCCGTGGTTGCCCAGATCAAGGAGCGCTACGAGCGCCGCCTGAAGGAGATCTTCGAATGATGACGATTGCCCTTTACATCGCGTTCCTGTGCTATGGCGTGGCGATGCTGATGAATATCTGGGTGGTGGCGCGCGCCGAAGGCGTCGGCGACCGTGTCCTGGCGCTGGATACCATGGTGATCAATGCCATCGCGCTGATGATCCTCTATGGCATCCTGCACGCGACCCCGGTCTATTTCGAGGTCTCGATGCTGTTCGCCATGGTGGGCTTCATCTCGACCGTCGCCTATTGCCGCTTCATGCTGCGCGGCAACATCATCGAATGAGGCTGTCATGAGTATCTTCGGCGAAATCATCGTGTCGGTGCTGCTGCTGGCGGCGGGCTTCTTCGGGCTGGTCGGGTCCTTCGGGCTGGTCAAGCTGGACCAGCCGATGACGCGGCTGCACGCGCCGACCAAGGCGACCACGCTGGGGGTGGGCAGCGTGCTGATCGCCTCGATGCTGTATTTCCTGTTCTTCGCCGAGGGCATCACCTTCCACGAGCTGATGATCACCCTGTTCCTGTTCCTGACCGCACCGGTGGTGGCGCATTTCATCGCCAAGGCGCATCTGCACCGGAACTGGAAACCCGGCGACCTGCCAGCGCCGGGCGGGGCGAAATCCTGGTCGGTCTACGATCAGGCCGACGAAGCGCCCGCCGACAATCCCGCGCGCGACCCGGCCCGCCCCGGCGAATAACGCCCTGTTGCAGCCGGCGCGCGCGAACGGGGTTCCAACGCGGGCGATGCCCTGTATCATGACACCCTGATTGTAACAGTCGCTTGGGCTTTCGTCCGGCGCGGCGTGTGTGTGTGGTGTGATGAGCGAGGACCGGCTGGACCGCATGGTCGAACGCGCAACCACGGAGGTGCTGCGCACTCCGGGGTCGGCGGAACGCCTGCCTGCATTGCTGTGCCGGACCTGGCCCGATGCGCCCGCGCTCGAGGTCGTTCTGGCCCTGTCCATCGTTGCACGATCGCTGGAGGTATATTTCTCGGCCGGCAGCCCGTCACACCGCGCGGCGGCGGACTGCTGGCGCGTGGCGGCGCTGACCGCCTGCGAGGTCCACGCTGCGCGCTGCCTCGGACTGGCGCATGAGCGGGCGCGTGACATGAACGAGTATTGGCGGACAATGGCACAGACGGATGCGCGCAGCACCGGCGCCGCAGGCGACGGGTGGCCCCATGTCTGACCCGTTCCGCCCCGCCGCGCGTAACCTGATCACCGATGTCGCGGGGCTGTTGGTGGGCAACGCTCATGATCCGGCGCTGCGCTCGGGCGTGACGGTGCTGCGCGCGGAACAACCATTCACGGCCGCGGTGCAGGTGCTGGGCGGCGCACCCGGAACGCGGGAAACCGACCTTCTGGCCCCTGACAAGCTGGTTTCGGCGGTGGATGCGCTGGTGCTCTCGGGCGGGTCCGCCTTCGGACTGGAGGCAGCCGCCGGCGCGACCGAGGCGTTGCGCGCGCAGGGGCGCGGTTTCGCCGTGGGCGATATGCGCGTGCCGATCGTGCCCGCGGCGATCCTGTTCGATCTGACCAATGGCGGTGCGCAGGACTGGACCGACAATCCCTGGCGCCCCATGGGCCGCGCCGCCTGCGACAGCGCGGCCGAAGCGTTCCAGATCGGCAGTGCAGGCGCCGGGTTCGGGGCGACGGTGGCCGGGTTGCGCGGCGGGCTGGGCTCGGCCTCGGTGATGCTGGAGGGGGGGCTGAGCGTCGGCGCGCTGGTGGCGGTCAACGCGCTGGGCGCTGTGACCGTGGGCGATGGCCCGCATTTCTGGGCCGCGCCCTTCGAACTGGAAGGGGAATTCGGCGCGCTGGGACCGGCACCCCGCTTTCCACCCGCCCTGCCCCCGCGCACCAAGCGCCCCGGTGGCGCAACGACCATCGCCATCGTCGCCACCGATGCCGCGCTGGACAAGGCCGGGTGCCAGCGCCTGGCCACCGCCGCACATGACGGCATCGCCCGTGCCGTGGTGCCCGCGCATACACCAATGGACGGAGATCTGGTGTTCGGCGTGGCCACGGGGCTCGCCCGGACGACGCAGCCCCCCGATCCGTTGCTGCTGGGCCATGCCGCCGCCCTGTGCCTGTCCCGGGCAATTGCGCGCGGCGTTCACGCTGCCGCGCCCTCGGATGGCATCGGGCCACCAAGCTGGGCGGAAAGATTCGCCGCGGCGACCTCAAACTGAACAGAACGGCGCAGCCGAACGCAGCGCGGCCACGACGCCACGCACCACAGGGGTTCAGGCGGCCTTTACCCCCGCGACGCTGCTCAGCAGCGCGTGCAGGGTTGCCGGGTCGTTGTTGGCGCGCAGTTTCGCGCAGACGCCGCTGTCCCGCAACGTGCGCGAGACATAGGCCAGCGCCTTGAGGTGATCCACGCCCGCCTCGCGCGGGGCGAAAAGGGCGAAGATCAGATCAACCGGCGCCTTGTCCACCGACGCATAATCGCAGGGCCGCTCAAGCTTGAGGAACACGCCCACAACCTCGCTGATCCCTTCGATCCGCGCATGGGGCAGCGCCACGCCATGACCGACGCCGGTGGAGCCAAGGCTTTCGCGCTCCTGCAGGCTGTCCAGGGCCAGATCCTCGTCGATGCCATAGGCGGCATGCGCGATCTCGGCGAGATCCCGGAACAGGCGCTTCTTGCTGGTCGAATTGCCGACCACCCGAACCGATTCGGGTTTCAGCAGGCGCGACATATCCATGAAAGCCTTCCTTCCCGGGTTCCCCGGCGCGGTCCCGCCGGGGGACGGTGGGACCGTGGATTACTGCTGCGGATCGATCCAGCCGATATTGCCGTCTTCGCGGCGATAGACGACGTTCAGCCCGCCGTGCCGTTCATTGCGGAACACGAGCACGGGCGCTTCGGCCAGTTCCATCTGCATGACTGCCTCCCCGGCTGACAATGCCGGTATCCGCGTTTCCATCTCGGCGATGATGACTGGCTGCAGGCTCTCCGGCTCCGCGTCACCACCATCGGCCTCAGGCGCGAGGATATACTGCGGGGCGCCGGCGAATTCAACCGGCCCGCTGCGCTGGCGGTTATGATCCTTCAGCCTGCGCTTGTAGCGGCGCAACTGCTTGTCCATCTTGTCGAGGCACTTGTCGAAGGCGGCGTAGATCTCGACCGCATGGGCCTTGGCCTGCGCGGTCAGACCGGTGGACAGGTGCACCGTCGCCTCGCAGACGAATTCATGCGCGTTGCGGGAAAAGACGACCAGCGCATCGGTGGGTCGCTGCGCATACTTGTCAAGCATTGCGCCCATCTCTGTCTTGACATGCGTCTGCAGTGCCTCGCCCACGTCGATCTGCTTGCCGCTGATCTGATACCGCATGTGCCTCTCCTTTCTGAGGTGTGGTCCCGGACCAGCCGACATCGGACAAGTCCTTGCCACAGTTTGTAATTCTTTGCGTCCAGTTGCGCTGGAAACGCGCTCCGGACGCGATTGCCCGGCGCTCGGACGACCCCGGGATCTTCATCGTCTCGCGGTATTTGGCGACAGTTCGCCGGGCGATGTCAACGCCTTCGGCCGCCAGCAGGCGCGCAATCGCGGTGTCCGAGAGCGGTTTCGTGGCCGGTTCGTCAGCGATCAGCCGGGCAACCCGGCGGCGGACGACCGTGGCCGCGGGCGCAGACGTGTGATCGGCGCCGGGCGCCGCGGTCGAGAACAGGGCCGCCATCGGCCAGACGCGCCCGTTCGCGGCCAGGGTCTTGTCCTGGATGGCGCGCCCGACCGTGGACGGGTGCAACGCCAGCGCCTCGGCCAGCGCCTGCCGGGTCAGGGGCCGCAAGTGGTCCGGCCCATCGGTGAAAAAACGGTGCTGGCGCTCGATCAGCGCAGCGGCGATGCGCGACAGGGTGCTGCGGCGGAAGCGCAGGGCGGCGATCAGCGCCTCGGCGCGGGCCAGATGCTCGGGCGCGAATCCCTCGGCCCGGGCGCGGGCGGCAAGGGTATCGTCCAGAGACAGTTGCGGGCTGCGGTCGCGGGGCAGCTCGGCCACAAGCGCCCCGCCGGGCCGGGTTGTGACCACGACATCCGGCGGCCCATGCATCACCGGGGCACTGTCCACCGCAATCGGCCGCGCCCGCAACTGGCGCACCATGGCCGCGCGTTCGGCGGCCACCGCGCGGTCCGTGCCCATTGCCGCAGCGGCTTCGCTCAGCGCACCGCGTGCCAGAAGCGGCAGCGCCGCAACAGTCGCCGAAGCCGCGTCCCGGTCAAGGCCCAGGTCGCGCAACTGCAGCTCCAGGCATTCCCGCAGCGACCGGGCGCCGACACCGGGCGGGTCGCAGCGCTGCACCGCATCAAGCGCGGCCTGCACCCGCGCGGGCGGAACCCCCGCCGCGGCAAGGCGTTCGGCGACATCGGCGGCAAGGTATCCTTCGGGCCCCAGTTCCCCGAGCAGCGCCTGCGCGACCGGCCGCACGGCAGCATCAAGGTCCATCCGCGCGACCTGCACGCGCAGGCTTTCCAGCACCGACACATCCCGCGCGCGCAATTCCGACACGGGCAGATCCCCCCGCATCGACAGCGATTCGGGAAAGTTGCAGCGCAGAAAAGGGTTTACGCTTAACTCCTTGCGGATCTCGTCGGCCAGGTCAGCCGCACCGAGCCGCAGCAGCCGCAGCCCCTCGCGCAGTTCGGGGGCAAGGACGGCGGTCCCCCGGACACGCAGCGTCAGTCCGGGCCGGACGATGCCGCTCATGCGCGCAACTCAGGACATCGAGAAGCGATCCCCCAGATAGACGCGGCGCACGTCAGCATTCTGCACAACCTCGGCGGGTGTTCCGCTCATCAACACGACCCCGTCGTGCAGGATATAGGCCCTGTCCACGATCTCAAGCGTTTCGCGCACATTGTGGTCGGTGATCAGCACCCCGATCCCGCGCGTGCGCAGGTCGGCGACCAGTTCGCGGATCTCGCCCACGGCAATCGGGTCCACCCCGGCAAAGGGCTCGTCCAGCAGCACGTATTTCGGGTCCGAGGCCAGGCAGCGGGCGATTTCGGCCCGCCTGCGCTCCCCGCCCGAAAGCGCCAGCGCGGGCGCATCGCGCAGATGCGCGATGGAAAACTCGTTCAGCAGTTCCTCCAGCCGGTCGCGCCGCCGGAAGCGGTCGGCGTGGGTCAGCTCCAGAATCGCCATGATGTTGTCGGCCACGCTGAGTCCGCGAAAGATGGACATTTCCTGCGGCAGATAGCCGATACCCAGCCGCGACCGGCGATACATGGGCAGGCCCGTGGCGTCCTGCCCGTCAATGCGCACGGTGCCGCCCTCGTGGCTGACCAGCCCGGCGATGCAGTAGAAGCATGTTGTCTTGCCGCACCCGTTCGGACCCAGAAGCGCCACCACCTCGCCGCGCCCCAGCGTGAGCGAGAAGTCGCGGATCACCACCCGGCGCTTGTAGCTCTTCTTCAGCCCCCGGACCTGCAGCCCAACGCCCGCCTGCTGCTGTGCCTGCATCGCGGTTCCGTCCATGCGCATCAGCGCCCGGGCTGGATCAGGGTGCGCACGCGGCCTTCCATGGTGCCCTGCCCGGTGTTCAGGTTCACCTCCAGACGGTCCCCCGACACGATGCTGCCCCCTTGGGTGAGCAGCACATCGCCGGTCATGATCACCAGCCCCTCCGGCACCCGGTATTCGGCGTCCTGCGCCTCGGCGGCTTCGTCATCGGTGACCAGCGTGACCCCGCCGGTGGCCATCAGCCGCGAAATCCGGCGCCCGGAGTTCCCCGCATCTTCGGCAAAGACGATGCGGATCGTCGCGGCCGACAGGCGCAGCCCGCCCTGCGCGATCATCGCGTTGCCCGAGAAAACGGTCTCGCCGCTGGACTGATCGACGCTCAGACGGTCCGCGGTCATCTCGACCGGCGCGTCCGTATCGAAGCGCGCGCCACCCAACGCAAAGCTGGTCCCTTGCGCCAGGGCCGCGTCCGGCGCGGCCAGCGCGACACAAAGCAGAAGGCCCGGCAGGGGTATGCGCGTCAGTTTCCGCAGCATGGGCGTAGGCTCCTTCATTCCCGGACGCTGTATATCAGCTTTACCGCGCCCCTGAACACAAGAACATAGCTGTCGGCCCCGGCTTCGGCTTCACGAAGCGTCATGACATCGGCGCGCAACTCGCCCGCCGGGGCGCGGCCCTGCACGTTGCCGAACCCGTGCAGGACCGTGCGATCCAGTGCGGCGGTCATGCGGTCCATGCGCAAAACATACTCTCCGTCCGAGGAAAAGGTGACACCGCCGTCCATGCTCAGCAGGTTGTTCGGCTGATCAAGGATCCCGCCCTGCGCCGCGAATTCGGCCACCCGCCCGGTTTCGGTGCGCAGTGTGCCCTGCACGCGGGACATATCCAGCCGCAAACCGCGGTCCGGGTCGGCGCGGGCGGTTTCGGCGCGCACGGTCAGGGCGGCGCCATCGTCCAGCACCCCGGCAAAGCGCGCATCGGTGATCCGCGGCTCACGCACCAGCGACTCGATATCCACCGTCGCCATCTCGACCGCGCGCTCGGGGTCGATGCTGCGCGAGATCAGGAACACCATCGACAGCAGCACCAGCGCCCCCAGCGGCAGCACCACCTTGAGCACGGCAACAATGCGGGAATGGCGGTCCGCCATGAACGGGTCCAGACTGGGCTGCGATCAGTGCGCGAAGATATCCGTTTCCGGCCAACCCGCAAGATCAAGCGCCGCCCGGGTCGGCAGGAAGGCGAAACACGCCTGCGCGAGCGCCGTGCGTCCTTCGCGCTCCAGCATCGCATCGAGCGCGGCGCGCAGCCGGTGCAGATGCAGCACGTCCGAGGCCGCGTATTCCCGCTGCGCCGGGCTCAGGGTCTCGGCCCCCCAGTCGGAGCTTTGCTGTTGCTTGGAGACATCGACACCCAGCAGCTCCGACAGCAGATACTTCAGCCCGTGCCGGTCGGTGTAGGTCCGCACCAGCTTGGACGCGATCTTGGTGCAATAGACCGGGGCCGTGACCACGCCGAAGGCATGGGCCAGCGCGGCAATGTCGAAGCGGCCGAAGTGAAACAGCTTCAGCACCTGCGGATCGGCCAGCATCCGCACCAGGTTCGGCGCCATGGTCTGCCCCAGCGCGATCTGCACCAGATGCGCCTGCCCGTCGCCGCCCGAAAGCTGCACCACGCAAAGCCTGTCGCGGATGGGGTTCAGGCCCATGGTCTCGCAGTCGATGGCGACCACCGGTCCCAGATCCAGCCCGTCGGGAAGGTCATTGTGATACAGATGGATGCTCATCGCGTTTCCTTCGGGCCGAGGGCGGCTGATCGTGGCGCCGTCAGCGGGCGCCCGGGCCTGTTTTCCATGTGGTCTGCGCGGCCTGGCTTGATGCGGAGAATCGGCGCGTACGGACGCGATACTGTCCCGGCATGCCCGACCCTGTCCAGCCCCGCACGCCGTTCCGGCGCCACGCCCGCCCGAGGCACCAACACAAGCGCCACAAGGCGGGACATGTTCAATGCCCGCGTCAAGTAGGCTTCAGGCACCGTTTTCCAAGCAGGGAAACGTGCCTGGCCGCCGACAGGGAAGGCGCGAGTCATGGCATGATATCAACAATCACTGGCGGAATGGGTGGGCCTGTCGTCGAACGTTCTCCACAGTCAGACTGTTGAAATGTCTTATCCTATTGTGTTTCCAAGGGTCTTGCGCACAGATATGGACACGAACCAATTCAGTCAAATTGATGCAGATGCTCCAGTGCAGCTCGGTGGCAATCCATTGTGGCACTTGCCACCACAAGTGATCCCGACGCCATGGACAACGGCGCACCGCGCCAGTCAGTGATGCATCCTCCCGCCCCCTCGACGACAGGGACAAGGGCGCAAAAGTCATAGGGATCGAGATTTCCGTCGATGCAAATGTCTAGATAGCCTCGGGCAAGTGAAACATAATTGGCGCAGCCCCCATCCCTTATGGACCAATTCACGGCCTGGTTTAGCCTTGCCTTGCCCGGCGGGTCGGGCATTGACGTGTTGTTTGTCCAGTCGCCAAGCACCGCACGCGCAAGGCCACGGCAGTCTCGTGTTCTGACGGCGGTTCCGTTGCAGAGGGTTGGGCGCTTCTTTGCGCCAAGAGCGCGCAATCCCGCCACCGGCAGTTCGATCACGCCCACGACCGGAACTCCGTCGACGCAGAGCGAAATCAGGCAACCGAAACACGGTAGTCCCGCCGAGAACGCGCGCGTGCCGTCGATCGGGTCGAGGACCCAGACGCACGAGCGCTCGGCGCCGGTTGCCCCGAACTCTTCACCGAGAATGCCATGTTCGGGGAACCGCCCGGCTATCGCGTCGCGCAAGATCAGTTCCACTTCCCGGTCGGTTGCGGTCACCGGACTACCGTCGTCTTTCTTCTGGTAATTCGAGCCTTCATGGAACGCGCGCAGAAGCACAGGGCGGACCGTATCGGCAAGATCATTGGCGAATTTTAGTGCATCATCAATCATCGCGCACCCGCTCCAGCCACGACGCCACCGCCATGATCCTGCAGCTGCGTCAGGACATGGGCGTGAAGTCCCGCATCCCCTGCGGCCAGCACCTCACCGCGCCAATCCAGTGTGATTGCCCCACCCGACCAATCGCTTACCTTGCCAAGCGCGCCTTCGATGATCGCCGCCATAGCGAATATGTCGAATGCCTCGAGCCCGGCGTCGATCGCCAGATCCGTGCGACCCCGCGCCAGGCTGCCATAGGAATAACAGCTTCCGCCATACTGCGTGAAACGCACCATCCCATCGAGACTAAGCACCTTTGCAAGTTGTTCGGCGGAGAGAAAGCGCGGATTCGAACTGGTCATGAAGGCATCCTCCAGCGCCACATTCGGACGACACTGAATCCTGTGCCCCTGAAACCAGGATGCGTATCCGGCCACGCCAGCCAACCGCTCCCTGGTTGCCGCGTGGTCCACGAGACCAAGCCAGGGCAAACCGTTTCGCGCCACACCGATCAGGGTCCCGTAGACCGGAATACCGGCAATGAAGGCCGCAGTTCCGTCTATCGGGTCCAGAACCCACACATACTCTGCACCCGGACGCTCGGCCCCATACTCTTCACCCAGCACGCCATGTTCAGGGTAGCGGTCGGCGATGCGTTCACGCAGGCGCGCCTCGATCTCGCGATCCGTCCTGGTAACGAAACTGTCGTCCGCTTTTATCGAAACGGTCGGAGCGGAGTCGGAGACGCGGCTCAGGATCGAACGACTTTCCTCCGCGAGCGAGTGCGCGAAGGCAAGAAGCTCTGAAGTGAAATCATCGATCATGCCGCGCACCCTGTGGAAAGCTGCAAACTCAATGCGCGAGAATCTGTTTCAGGAACATCTTCGTGCGCTCGCTTTTCGGCGCCCCGAAGAACTCGTCGGGGGGCGCGGATTCCACAATCTCACCCGAATCCATGAACATGATCTTGTCGGCGACCGATCTTGCGAAACCCATTTCATGGGTCACGCAGATCATCGTCATGCCTTCGCGTGCGAGGTCGACCATGACATCCAGAACCTCGGAAATCATTTCCGGGTCAAGGGCCGACGTCGGCTCGTCGAACAGCATCACCTTTGGGTTCATGCACAGCGCGCGCGCGATCGCGACACGTTGCTGCTGGCCGCCCGAGAGCTGCGCCGGATACTTGTGCGCCTGTTCCGGGATGCGCACGCGCTCCAGCAACGCCATCGCGGCGGCTTCGGCTGATGCCTTGTCGGTACCGCGCACCAGGCGCGGCGCAAGCATCAGGTTCTTCAGAACGGTCAGATGCGGAAAAAGATTGAAGCTCTGGAAAACCATTCCGACTTCGCGCCGGACCGCGTCAATCCTGCGATCGTTTCCCGTGAGTTCGTGCCCATTCACGATGATCGTGCCTGCATCATGCTCTTCAAGCCGATTGATACAACGGATCATGGTCGATTTTCCAGAACCCGAGGGGCCACAGACGACCAGGCGTTCCCCGCGATTCACGGTCAGGTTGATGTTGGAAAGCGCCGTGAAGGAACCAAACCGTTTGCTCACATTCTTCATCATGATGACGGGTTCGGACACTTCAGCGCTCCTTCTTGACATACCGGCTCGCATGGGATTCGATCCAGGCGAATACTTGCTGCAAAGCATAGGTCAGCGCGAGGTATATCAGCGCCGCCGAGATGAAGATTTCATAAGGTGCGAATGTTCGCGCAACCAGTGTTCGCGCCACGCCGGTCATCTCCATCATTGTAATGGTGCTGGCCAGCGCCGTCGCCTTGAGCATTGAAACCACCTCGTTGCTATAGGCAGGAAGCGCGAGTCTTATCGCAATCGGACTGGTGACATAAATGAATTGCTGCCATCGCGGCAAGCCAAGCGCCATCGCGGCCTCCTTCACCCCCTTGTCGACACCGATTATTCCGCCGCGCATGATTTCGGAGACATATGCTCCTGCATTCAGCGACAGCGCGAGCACTGCACAGCCGAACGGCTCGCGCAGAACGGGCCAGAAGATGCTTTCGCGGATGAAATCGAACTGTGGCAGACCGTGGTAGATGACAAAGATCTGGACAAGAAGCGGTGTCCCCCGAAAGACATAGATGTAGGCCATGGCCGGCCACATCAGATACCAGCGCCCACTGATGCGCAGCAACAGGATGAAAAGCGCCAGAAACAGTCCGATCAGCGAGGAAAGGAACAGAAGTTTCAGCGTCATGCCCAGTCCCTGAATGATCAGGGGCAGGCTGCTCCAGACGAGGTCGAAGTTGAAACTCATCTTGACCCTCGAAGGTGGCGATTGGCATATTTTTCAAGGTAGGCAATGCTGATGGTGATGAATGTCGTGATCAGCAGATAGATCAGGGCGACGGTAATATACATCGTGAAGGGTTTGCGGGTCACGGTCGTCGCCATTTCTGCCACAAACATGATTTCCTGCACGCCGATGATCGAGATCAGCGCCGTGTCCTTCATGACCGAAAGCGAATGGTTGCCAAAGTTCGGCAGCGCCAGCCGCCACATCTGCGGCATCCTGACATATACGAAGACCTGAAAGCGCGACATGCCGAGTGCCTGTGCCGCTTCCACCTGTCCGGGATCGACCCCCTGGAAGGCACCACGGAAAGTTTCGGTCATGTAGGCCCCGACGATCAGGCCAATTGCCGTTGCCCCGGCCCAGAACGGTGGAAAATTGACAAAGCCGGCCGTTGGTTCGAAGTAGCGCGCGACATTCGTCAGCGTGACCGCGATGCCGTAATAGAATATCAGCAGGATCAGAAGTTCGGGCGTCCCGCGAAAGACAACGATGTAAACCTTCGCGATACCGTTTGCGATGCGGCTTTGCGACAATCTTGCCGCCGCGCCAATCAGGCCGAAGACAACCGAAAGGCCCAGTGCCACAAAGAAGACCTGCAGAACCACCAGGGTTCCGAAGAAGTAGTCATCCAACCAGCCTGTCAGATCAGCCATGTGTCAGGCCTTGTCGAAATGCTTCGGGATGAAAGTGGCTCTGCAGGTCATGTGCTTCAGTTGCTGGGGACATCTCCCCACTCTTCAGGGTTGATCGCGAACGGGAAGTACCGATGGCTGTATTCCGTCAGGGTTCCGTCTTCGATCATCTCGGCCAGCGCGGCGTTGATCTGTTCCAGCAGCTCATCCTGACCCTTGCGCAGGCCGATGCCAACGCCAGTGCCGAAGTATTCGACCGAGTCGAGCGCCGGCGACACGAATTCGAACGCTGCGCCCTCTTCCTGGCTGAGGAAGTCGAGATAAGCCTTCATCGGGTTCGTGACGGCAATGTCCACGCGCCCGTTGCGCAGATCCAGGAGCATGGCTTCAGCGCCATCGTAAAGAAGGTAGTTGGTGTCCGGCAGCTTGTCGTCGATCCAGTTGTTGTAGGTGGTCGCGCGTTCGACCCCTATCCGCAGGCCCTCGAAGTTTTCGAGGATGGGGGTGCCATCGTCCTCGAACAGGTTGAACTCCCGATCGCTCCGACCCAGAAACCGACCGATCGAGACACGGTAGGGGATCGAGAAGTCGATGACTTCGCGCCGTTGTTCGGTGATGGACATCGAGGCAACGATCAGATCAAACCGTTCCGCCAGAAGGGCCGGGATCATCCCGTCCCATTGCTGGCACACATACTCGACCTCGATCCCGATCCGCTCGGCAACGCCAGCCGCGACATCGACGTCATAGCCTGTCAGCACACCATCGGCGGTGCGAAAGTTGAACGGCGCATAAGTGCATTCCATCCCGACACGGAGTGTGTCTGCATGCGCCGCGCCAGCGACACCTGCAGCCGCAAACACGGCAAGGAGGGTCTTTTTTGTGGTACTCATGGCATTTCTCCCGGTTGTAGTGATCAATTCCCTGATCCCCTCACGCGACAGCCAGGACACGCGGTTGGCGGCCATGGCATCAGCAGCACCAAAACTATTCCGTGTTTCCATGCGTGCTGACATCCCCCCAAAGGATTAGAGAAAAATGCCCGGCGCGGTTCAGTCTGTTACAAAAGCGTTGCATAACCGGGCGGCGCGCCCAAAGGCAGAGCAGCGTGCAAGAAAACCGTCGCAATCATGGACCCGAAGGTTGACCCGGCGGACTGCATGATCCGCTTGATGGACGCGCGATTCGGCGCATCAAGATATCTGAAATTGATTCGGGCTTGCGCGCGGGGCGTACCCAGCGGCGTCCCGGGATCGGATCGCGCCGGGTTCGGGGCCGCCAAGATTGGCTGGGCTGCTCAGGGATCAACCTGCCAGCACCGCGCCTACATCTGTTCCAGAAACCGTGAAAACAACTCCTGCTGTGTCGAGATCCCGAACTTCGCGTACAGGTTGCGCCGATGGCTCTTGACCGTCGAAAGCGATATTTTCAGATGGGCGCTGATGGAATGGCTCGAATGGCCCTTAAGGATCAGTTGCATGACTTCCTGCTCTCGCGCGGTCAGCAGATCCTGGCCGAAGCCTTTCAGCAAGCGGTCGAACGCACCGCCCGCCGAGGACACTTCGTCCTTCCGTCTGGCCGAAGGCCAGGACCGGTGAACAATCGGCACGATCAGGGGCATCAGAAAACGCAGATGCGCAATGTCCTCGTCATCAAAGCCCCCTTGCTCAACCGGATTCAGCAAGCTGATCTCGGCAAGTTCTTCATTCGGCAGGGTTATTGCGATGACAATCTCTTCCATCCCTCTGGGCCAGTCATGCGTGCGATATCCGATCTCTTCGTCTTGCAGCACCTGAATTTCGTATTCATGATACCGCTCCATCGCGACATAAGCATCGGGCGCCAGATCGCGTATTCGGTAGACACCGGTTTCAAGCCCGCCAAGGAAGGCCGCATAGACCGGATTCAGCAGGTAAGTGCTGGACATGTAGCGCCGTACCGCCTGTTTGGCCGTCGCATCCGAAAACGTGTCGCAGACGTGCGCGGGGGTCACATCGCGCCCGTAGATCAGGCACAGGGCGAAGCGGAAGTTGACAACCTTGCCGAGCGCCCGTGTCAGGGCAAGCGCGCCTTCACGGCTGTCGATCGCTTCGACGGCTTCGCCGAAACAGACCGCGCAGTCTTGCGAGATCGCCAGTGACTCCTTGGAAAATTCTAGGTTCGTGTTCTGCATTGTCTCACAAGCCCTGATCCCGCGTGTGTCACACAATCAACGGTGCGGCCGGTGCATGCTCCGCGGACAAGGCATGCGCCGCACAGGTTGCACCGGCGATCCTGCGGCATGGCAAGCGCGCCTTGCTGTGCATGCAGCGACGACCGGCCACCAATCGGTCGCTTTGTCGCCCAGAGTGGGCTGCGCCATCGAACGGGTCAAGCGTATTGGGATGTTCTTGCGGTGATATCAAAGCCATGGGCGCTGCGGCTTGATTGTGGCAGGCGGCCACCCTCGGGTGCGATGATACTCGCATCATGCGTTTCGGCGCATTGCGCGGGGTGGGCCAGCCGCACCCTCAGTTGCAAGACCCGGATACGGTTGCACAATGGCGCTGCGCGGATGCAGCACAGCTGACGGCATTGCAGTGCCTGCACGAACCCGCCGACCTCGCGTGACGTCACGGTGACGTGGCATCCTTCGCCAGTGCCAGGAAGCGCGTGACCTGATCCTCACCGGTATCCCATGACGCGACCAGTCTCGCCCCTGTGGTGCCGTCTTCGGCTGGCGCGTCATAGAACGCCGCACCTTGGGTGCGGAGCCGTTCGGCCAGGGGTGTCGGCCAATTCACGAAGATCACGTTTCCGTCGACCGGGTGGCGCAGGTGGACGTCAGGCAGCGTTGACAGCCCTGCGGCCAGGCGGGCGGCGGCACCATTCGCTTGTTTCGCAAGGTCCAGCCACAACCCATCTTCAAGCCATGCCATCATCTGCGCGGCAAGGTAGCGGTGCTTCGAGAACAGATGCCCCGCGCGTTTGCGCCGCAGGTCGAACTCGGTCGCGCGGTCGCGGTCGAAGATCACGACGGCTTCGGCGCCAATCAGGCCGTTCTTGGTCCCGCCCAGGCACAGAACATCGACTCCGGCCTTCCAACTGGCTTCGGCGGGCGTCGCCCCGGTCGTTGCTGTAAATGCTGGATCAAATTTCCCCGGAAGTGCTGGCGCAAAATTCCCCACCTCG
>JAFIEE010000194.1 GCA_020832705.1 Paracoccaceae bacterium | reverse complement strand
AAAAACCCCCGGGGGGGCCCCCCGCGGGCGCCCCCCCCCCCCCGGGGGGCGGGGGGCCATTGGGGCCCCATCGGTTCGAGCGCCAATGTCGACGGGGGCGGCAGCCCCCCGCACGCCCCTCAAGCCATTCGCTCAGGCCACCCGCCGCGCCGCACTCGCCTCCAGCGGGAACACCTTTGCGGGGTTCAACAGCCAGCGCGGGTCGAACACGTCCTTCACCCGCATCTGCGCCTCCAGATCCTCCGGCCCGTATTGCACGGCCATCAGGTCCCGCTTCTCGATCCCCACACCATGCTCCCCGGTCAGACACCCCCCCACCTCGACACAAAGCTTCAGGATCTCCGCCCCCAGCGCCTCGGCAATCTCCAGATCACCGGGCTTGTTGGCGTCGAACAGGATCAGCGGATGCATGTTGCCGTCGCCCGCATGGAACACATTGGCGACGTCCAGCCCGTATTCCCGCGCCAGTTCCGCCGTGCGCCGCAGCACGCGCGGCAGTTCCGACACCGGGATCGTGCCATCCAGACAGATGTAATCATTGATCTGCCCCATGGCCCCAAAGGCCGACTTGCGCCCCAGCCAGATGCGCTTCGCCTCATCCTCCGACGTGGCCTCGCGCAGCTCCAGCGGATCATGCCGCCGCGCGATCTGCTTTATCAGCCCCAGTTGTTCGTCGATCTCGGCCTCCGAGCCCTCGACCTCGACGATCAGCAGCGCCTCGCAATCGGGATAGCCTGCCTTCGCGAAATCCTCGCAGGCGCGGATGCAGGGGCGGTCCATGAATTCGATCGCCACCGGCAGCACCCCCGCCTTGATGATGTCCGACACACAGGCCCCGGCCACCTCGGACGAATCGAACCCCATCAGCACCGGGCGCGCGCCTTCGGGCTTGGGCAGGATCCGCAGCACCGCCTCGGTCACCACCGCCAACTGCCCCTCGGACCCGCAGATCACACCGAGCAGGTCCAGCCCCGGTGCATCCATATGCGGCCCGCCGATCTCGACCACCGTGCCATCCATCAGCACCGCCGTCACGCCGAGCAGGTTGTTGGTCGTCACACCATACTTCAGGCAATGCGCCCCGCCCGAGTTCATGGCGATATTGCCCGCAATCGCGCAGGCCAGTTGCGAGGACGGATCGGGCGCATAGAAGAACCCGTCGCCCTCCACCGCGCCGGTCACGGCCAGGTTGGTGATCCCGGTCTGCACCCGGACAAAGCGGTTGTCATAGTCCACCTCCAGCACATCGCGCATCCGCGCCACGCCCAGCAACACGCTGTCGGCGGTGGGCAACGCGCCCCCGGCAAGCCCCGTGCCCGATCCGCGCGGGATCACCGGCACGCCTTCGGCATGGCAGATGCGCAAAACGGCGGCCACTTCCGCGGTGCTGCCTGGCAGGACAACGGCCAGGGGCGGGCAGCGATAGGCGGTCAGCGCGTCGCATTCATAAGCGCGGATGGCATGCGCGTCATGGATCACCGCATCGGCGGGCAGGATCTCCTGCAAGCGGGCGATGATCCTGGCGCGCCGGTCAAGGACAGTGGCGTCGGGCTGCGGCATCTGCATGGCGGCTCCCCTGATGATTGGTAAAAAAATATAACCAATTTTTCGAATGACAAGGAAAAACTTGCCCACGCGCGCACGGCGCAGCCCCCGCCGCACCGGCAATGCCCGAAATCACGGCGGAAACCCCAGCGTCAGCCGCGCTCCTTCAGCAGCCGCCGCTTCTGCTTGTCCCAGTCGCGCCTGGCCTCGGTGGCGCGCTTGTCGGCCTTCTTCTTGCCCTTGGCGATGCCGATCTTGAGCTTCACCAACCCGCGATGATTGAAATACATCACCAGCGGCACGAGCGTCATGCCCTCGCGCTGCGTCGCCGACCACAGCTTCGCCAGTTCGCGCCGGTTGACCAGCAACTTGCGCTTGCGCCGCTCCTCATGCCCCCAGGTGCGCGCGGGGGCATAGGGCGCGATGTAACTGTTGATCAGCCACAATTCCCCGTCCTCGACCGAGGCATAGCTCTCGGCGATATTCGCCCGCGCCGCGCGCAGCGATTTCACCTCGGACCCGGTCAGCATGATCCCGCATTCGAGGTCCTCCTCGATCGCGTAATCATACCGCGCCCGCCGGTTCTCGGCGATCACCTTGTAATTGGGGTCGGGTTTCCTGGCCATGATGCCCCGTTCCTACGCGCCCGCCGCGCCCCCGTCCAGCGCTCAGCCGGTGTCGCGCAACTGCATGGTGTTGCCGGACCCCTTGCGCACCTCGAACGGCCCCGCCGTGCGCACCAGTTCGCTCAGCTTGGCACAGCCATAGTTGCGGCTGTCGAACTCGGGGTTGGCGGCGACGATGTATTGCCCCACCGGGCCCAGCGAATACCATTCGGCATCCTTGTCGATCGCCGCCATCGCCGCGCGGATCAGCGGCACCGCATCGGACGGCGCAGCCTTCTTGTCGCGCTTGCGCGTCTCGGGCTCGGCCTCGGGCAGGATGTTCTCGACAAAGATGAACCGCTTGCAGGCGCGGCGGAACGCCTCGGGGGTCTTCTGCTGACCGATCCCGTAGACATCCAGCCCCTGTTCGCGAATGCGGCTGGCCAGCCGGGTGAAATCGCTGTCGGAACTGACCAGCACGAACCCGTCGAACCGCCCCGAATGCAGCAGGTCCATGGCATCGATCACCAGCGCGATATCGGACGAGTTCTTGCCGATGGTATTCGCCGGCTGGTGGTGCGGCACCAGCGCCAGCGGCGCCAGTTTCTTCTCCCACCCCGACATCGCCTCGCGCGAGAAATCACCGTAGATGCGCCGTACGCTGGCCTCGCCCAGGCCCGCGATCTCGTCAAAGATCGCCTCGACCCAGCGGGGCGAGGAATTGTCCGCATCGATCAGAACCGCCAACAGCGGTATTCCAGCACGCGCCATGCCCGGGCCCTTTCTTCAATCAACCCCCATTTTCTTGCCGAAAATACTCCGGGGGTGCGGGGGGGGGGGCCCCCCCCCCCCCCCCCCCCCCCCCTTCCTCGCCTCGATATCAGAGCCGCCGATACATCACCAGCGCATCCACCTCACCCCTTGCAGGATGCCGGAACGCGCCCGGCAAGCGGCCAACCACGTCGAATCCGTGATCCCGCCACAGGTTCACCGCGCGCGTGTTGGTCTCCACCACGAAATTGAACTGCATCGCCGCGAACCCCATGGCGCGGGCCGTGTCCAGCGCATGCGCCAGCATGGCGCGCGCGGCCCCGCGCCCCTGCGCCGCCGGCGCGGTGACAAAGCCGCAGTTGCACACATGCGCGCCGCCGCCCTGCTGGTTGGGGCAGATATAGTAGCTGCCCAGCGCTTCGCCGTCCGCTTCGGCCAGAAACGCCCGGTGCGTGCCCCCGCACCAGAAGTCCAGCGCCTGCGCGCGGCCAATCCCCGGGTCCACCGCATAGGTGTCGCCCGCGCGAAACACCGGCTCCAGCATCGCCCAGAGCGCGGGGTGGTCGGCCTCGGTTGCCGGACGCAGCGTGATCTCAGCCAAGTCGCCCGTCCCGCGCCCAGTCGAATGCGTCTTCCATCCGGTCATCGCCCCAGAACACTTCCGTTCCCACCACGAAGCTCGGCGCGCCGAACACGCCCAGTGCCATGGCGCGGTCGGTTTCCGCTTCCAGCCGCGCGGCCGTTTCCGGGCTGCGTGCCGTGTCCAGAACGCGCGCCGGTTCCTGTCCCGCGCTCGCAATGGCCCGCGTGCGCGCTGGCTCCTGCCCCGGTTCCAGCCCTTCGGTGAACCACAGCCGATAAGCTTCGCGGATGTAATCCTCGCCCCAGCCTTCGGCGCAGCCGACCAGCGCGACCTGATTGGCGAATGTCAGCTCGGCCAGCGGATAAGGCGCGGGCAGGCGCAGGTTCAACCCGTGGCGCTGCGCCCGCCGCTCGATGTCACGCCACATGTAGGCCGCCTTCACCGGCTTGTCGCGGAAGGGGATGTTGTTCTGCGCCAGCATGATCCGGCGCACATCGAAGGGCCGCCAGGTCACCGTGACCCCGGCCCGCGCTGCGACATCCGCGATACGCATGACGCTCAGGCAGCTATAGGTGCTGCCGATCGACACCCAGAAATCGACGGCCTGCGCCATGGATCAGAATTCCACCACCGCCCGGATCGACTTGCCCTCGTGCATCAGGTCGAACCCCTCGTTGATCCGGTCCAGCGTCAGCTTGTGGGTGATCATCGGGTCGATCTCGATCTTGCCGTCCATGTACCAGTCCACGAATTTCGGCACATCGCGCCGCCCCTTGGCACCGCCAAAGGCCGTGCCCTTCCAGACCCGCCCGGTGACAAGCTGAAAGGGCCGCGTGCTGATCTCGGCCCCCGCGGGCGCCACGCCGATGATCACCGACACCCCCCAGCCCCGGTGGCTGCACTCCAGCGCATCGCGCATGACCTGCACATTGCCGGTGGCATCAAAGCTGTAATCCACCCCGCCGATGAAATCATCCCCGCGCTGGGTCAGCTTCACGATCTCGGCCACCGTGTTGTCGACCCTGGACGGGTTGATGAAATGCGTCATCCCGAACTTGCGCGCCATCTCGGCCTTGGCGTCGTTCAGGTCCACGCCGATGATCATGTCCGCGCCCGCCATGCGCAGACCCTGAATGACATTCAACCCGATGCCCCCCAGCCCGAACACGGCGGCGGTGGAGCCGATTTCCACCCCGGCGGTGTTGATCACCGCGCCGATGCCCGTGGTCACGCCGCAGCCGATGTAGCAGATCTTGTCGAAGGGTGCGTCCTTGCGCACCTTGGCCAGCGCGATTTCGGGCAGGACCGTATGATTGGCAAAGGTCGAACACCCCATGTAGTGATAGATCGGCGTGCCATCGAGCATGGAAAACCGCGTGGTCCCGTCGGGCATCAGCCCCTGCCCCTGGGTGCCCCGGATCGCGGTGCACAGGTTGGTCTTGCCCGAGCGGCAGGAATAGCAGTTCCGGCATTCGGGCGTGTAAAGCGGGATCACATGGTCGCCCGGCTCCAGCGTGGTGACACCCTCGCCGACCTCCAGCACCACGCCCGCGCCCTCGTGGCCCAGGATGGAGGGGAACAGCCCCTCGGGGTCCGCGCCCGAGCGGGTGAACTCGTCCGTATGGCAGATGCCCGTGGCCCTGATCTCGACCAGCACCTCGCCTGCCTTCGGACCGTCAAGGTTCACCTCCATGATTTCCAGCGGTTTTCCGGCCTCAAGGGCTACTGCGGCTCGCGTGCGCATCATCGACTCCTCTCATTCACTGCGACCAGTGTGGGTCAACTCTGCGCGATGAACAAGCCATTCCCTTGCCTGTTTGCGACCGTTGCGCGAGCCTTCGGGACCACCCCCCGCACAAGGGACGCAACCAGACGCCAACCGGAAAGAGGGAGCCTTCAGATGCCAGTGACGACACGGAAATTCCGCCGCACCGGAACGCTCGCGGCCACGGCCCTGTCGCTTGCAGCCTGCATGCAGGAAACGCCCGGGGCGCCCGCGCCGGACATGCCACCGATCGCCTGCGGCGCGCCCGACCTGCAGCACCTTGTCGGCGCGCCGCTGCCCGCGGATTTCTCTCATGACCGTCCGTTGCGGGTGTTCCGGACCGGCGATGCGCTGACCATGGATTTCAACCCCGAACGGCTGAACATCGAACGGCATCCGCAATCCGGCGCGGTGGTGCGGGTGTTCTGCGGCTGACTGCCGGAACACCCGCAGAGTAGCCCCCCCCCCGCACCATCGCTCGCTGCCCCCTTGCGCGCCGCTTGCGCCATTCTCCGCCCGGCGCGATGGCGCCGGGCAGCGCCTGCGAAGTGCCATGGGCGGGCGGGCGGGGCGCTGAGCAGGCGCTTTTCGCACCGGCGCGGTGTCCGGGGGGGGGGGGGGGGGGGGGGGGGGGGGGGGGGGGGGGGGGGGGGGGGGGG
>JAFIEE010000193.1 GCA_020832705.1 Paracoccaceae bacterium | reverse complement strand
CCCCTCTGGCCCGTGCCGGGCCCTTCACCCCCCGAGGATATTTTTGCACAGATGATGCAGGGGTCATGCGCGGGCCTCGGGCGGGTGGTGGCGCCGGATCGGGGCCGGGTGCGCGATGCCTGCGTTCAGACCGATCCGGCGGGCGCCGAGCCGGTCCATCTGCCGCTGCACCGCCGCAGTATCGGAAGCCCTGTCGCACAGGGGGGGCAGAGGCGCGCGCAGAGGGGCGCGTCCGGTGCACCGGGCTGGGCGGCCGGGGCGGAACAGGGGGGTCAGGTGCGGGGCAGTCATGCAGCCCTCTCTCGCGCCGAGGGGTGGCGCCAGATCTGCACGGGCCATTCGATCAGCAGCGCGTCGCGTTCGACCGTCGCGCCAAGGCGCCGGGCGAGGGCCTGCGAGCGGGTATTCGCGGGATCGATGCAGGAGATCACGCGGTCAAGCCCCAGATGCCGGGCGGCGTAGGCGCGCGCGGCCTGCGCGCCCTCGAAGGCAAGGCCGCGCCCTTCGAACCCGTCGTAGACATGCCAGCCGAGTTCGGGCTCCGGCCAGCCGTCATTGCAGATCATCCCGATCCGCCCTGCCGTGGCCCCGGTTGCGCGGCATTCGAGCATCCACATCCCGAAGCCGCGCAGCGCCCAGTGGCCGAAGGCAGCCAGGAAGGCGCCCCAACTGCGATAGCGCGGGAAGGGGCCGCCGACGAAGCGCGACCGTTCGGACGCGCCGAAGGCGGCAAACGCCTCGAAATCGCGTTCCGCGGGGCCGCGCAGGATCAGCCGGTCGGTGGTGATCCGCGGAATATCCGGTGTCAGGCTCACTTCTTGCGCCCCAGCCCCGACAGCCCGCCGGGCAGGCGCATGCCGCCACCCATGCCACCCATGCCGCCGCCCAGCCCGCCAAGTTGTCGCGCGGCGGCCTGCATGGCGGCGGGGTCCATCTCCGAGGGGTCCGGCATGGCGTCCTTGCCCTTGCCGAACATGCTGCCCATGGCCTGCTTGAGCATGCCCTTCTTGCCCAGCTTCTTCATCATGTCCGCCATCTGGCGGTGCTGTTTCAGAAGGCGGTTGAGTTCCGACACTTCCAGCCCGGCCCCGGCGGCGATGCGCTTCTTGCGGCTGGCCTGCAGCAGCGCGGGGTTGGCGCGTTCCTTTTTCGTCATTGAATCGATCAGCGCGATCTGGCGTCTGAGCATCTTGTCGTCGAAGCCCGCGGCCTCGGCCTGTTTCGACATCTTGCCCATGCCGGGCATCATGCCCATGACCGATTGCATGCCGCCCATCTTCATCATCTGCTCAAGCTGGCCTTTCAGGTCGTTCATGTTGAACTGACCTTTCTGGAAGCGCTTCATCATGCGCTCGGCCTGCTCGATCTCCAGTGTTTCCTGCGCCTTTTCGACCAGCGCGACGATATCGCCCATACCGAGGATGCGCCCGGCGATGCGTTCAGGGTCGAAGACCTCCAGTGCATCGGTCTTTTCGCCCAGGCCGACGAAGCGGATCGGCTTGCCGGTCACGGCGCGCATGGACAGCGCTGCCCCGCCGCGCCCGTCGCCGTCCATGCGGGTCAGGATCACGCCCGAGACGCCCAGCTTGCCGTCGAATTCGGCGGCCACGTTCACCGCGTCCTGCCCGGTCAGGCCATCGACCACCAGCAGGGTTTCGCGCGGCGCGGCCACGTCGCGCACCGCCTGCACCTCGTCCATCAGCACGTCGTCGATGTGCAGCCGCCCGGCGGTGTCCAGCACGAACACGTCATAACCGCCCAGGGTGGCCTGCTGCTGCGCGCGTTTGGCGATCTGCACCGCCGTCTGGCCCTTGACGATCGGCAGGGTGTCCACGCCGATCTGGGTGCCCAGAATCGCAAGCTGTTCCATCGCCGCCGGACGGTTCGTGTCCAGGGACGCCATGAGCACCCGCTTGCCCTCGCGTTCCTTCAGGCGGCGGGCCAGCTTGGCGGTGGTGGTGGTTTTCCCCGAGCCCTGCAGGCCGACCATCAGGATCGGCGCGGGCGGGTTGTCGATCTTCAGCTTGCCGGGGTCGCCTTCGCCCTGCAGCGTGGCGATCAGTTCGTCATGGACGATCTTGACCACCTGTTGCCCCGGCGTGATCGATTTCATCACCGCCGCGCCGGTGGCCTTGGCCTGCACGCGCCTGATGAAATCGCGCGCCACGGGGAGCGAGACATCGGCCTCCAGCAGCGCCACGCGCACTTCGCGCAGGGCGGTGCGGACGTCTTCCTCGGTCAGCGCACCCTGCCGGGTCAGCCGGTCAAAGACCCCGGACAGCCGTTCGGACAGGTTCTCGAACATGGGACACTCCCCCTGTTTGCGCCACCCCGGACCCTGCGACAGGGCGCTGCAAAGCATGATCACACCCGTGGGCGAAACCTCGCTGACGGGTGGCGATCCCAGACACGGGCCGGGACCGGAAGCCTTGCACTTCCGGAAAATCCCTGCTCCGTTACGCCCGGACGCGCCCGCTGTCAAGCATCGGCGCGGGGCGGTCAGGTCAAGACGACGGGAGCGGGGCATGCCGGGATACGCGATGCTGCACCGATGGCGGCGGGCCGGACCGGTCGCGGCGCTGGCGCTGGGGGCAGTGCTGGCCGCGCCCGTGGTGGCGGCCGATGCGCCCGATGGCGCCGCGCTTTACGCCGATTTCTGCGCGGCCTGTCACGGGGCCGATCTGGAGGGGGCGCCGGACTGGCGGCGCCCGGGGCCGGACGGGCGCCTGCCCGCTCCGCCGCATGACGCGACCGGGCACACCTGGCACCATGGCGACCGTTTCCTGACCGATTATGTGGCGCGCGGCGGGCAGGCGGTGCTGGATGAACTGGGGGTGGACTGGGATTCGGGGATGCCCGCGTTCGGCGATGTGTTGAGCGTGGACGAGATCGCCGCGATCCTGGCGTACATCAAGGCAAGCTGGCCCGAAGAGATCCGGGAAATCCAGGCTCGGATGACCGAAGCGGAAGCCGACGCGCCCTGAGGTGACGCCTTCGGGGGCAGGCGTGCGCCTGAAACGGTTGCCCTTGGCGCAGCCTGGCCTTAACTCGGGTCCACAGGCCCAACGGAGAGCGCCATGACCTCGATCCTGCAAATCCTGCTGATGCTGCTTGGCGTCGCGCAGATGATCATCATCATTCACATCATCCTCAGCTGGCTGATCAATTTTCAGGTGCTGAACCTGCGCCAGCCGATCGTGGCCTCGATCTGGGACGGGTTGAACCGGCTGCTGGAGCCGGTCTATGGCCGCATCCGGCAGTTCCTGCCGGACATGGGCGGGATCGATCTGGCGCCTCTGGTGGCGCTGCTGATCGTCTATGCCCTGCGCATCATCCTGATCAACAACGCCGCCATGTTCATCTGACGCGGGACATGCAGGCCCCCGGCATCCCGCCCCACACACCCGATGATCCGCAGGCCATGCTGGCCCGCGTCTTCGGCTTCGACAGTTTCCGTCCCGGCCAGCGCGAGATCATCGACGCGGTGCTGGCGGGGCGGAATGCGCTGGCGATCATGCCCACAGGGGGCGGCAAGTCGCTCTGCTATCAGTTGCCCGCGCTGTGTGCGCCGGGGCTGACGCTGGTGATCTCGCCGCTGATCGCGCTGATGCGCGATCAGGTGCGGGCGCTGCAGGCGGCGGGGGTGGCGGCCGGGGCGCTGACCTCGGGGAATACCGAAGAACAGACCGAGGACGTGTTCGCCGCCATCGACCGGCGCGACCTGAAGCTGCTCTACATGGCGCCCGAGCGGCTGGGCGCGACGGGGACCATCGGGCTGTTGCGCCGCGCGGGGTGCGTGCGGATTGCCGTGGACGAGGCGCATTGCGTCAGCCAGTGGGGGCATGACTTCCGCCCCGACTACCTGAAGATCGGCGAATTGCGCCGCGCGCTGGGCGTGCCGCTGGCGGCCTTCACCGCCACCGCGGACGCCGAAACCCGCGACGAGATCGTGGCGCGGTTGTTCGACGGAGCGGCGCCCGAGACCTTCCTGCGCGGCTTCGACCGTCCCAACATCCGCATGTCCTTTGCGCTGAAGGACAGGCCGCGCCAGCAGGTGCTGGGCTATGCCGATGCAAGGCGCGGGCAGTCGGGGATTGTCTATTGCGCCACCCGCGCGCGCACCGAGTCGCTGGCCGACGCGCTGCGCGACGCGGGGCACAATGCACGCGCCTATCACGGCGGGATGGACGCCGAGGAACGCCGCCAGGTCGAGGAACGTTTCCAGCGCGAGGACGGGTTGATCGTGGTGGCCACCGTCGCCTTCGGCATGGGGGTGGACAAGCCCGATATCCGCTGGGTGCTGCAGGCCGATCTGCCGAAATCCATCGAGGCCTATTATCAGGAAATCGGCCGCGCGGGGCGTGACGGCGCGCCTGCCGAGGCGATGACGCTCTATGGCCCCGATGACATCCGCCTGCGCCGCGCGCAGGTGGATGAAGGGCTGGCGCCGCCCGAGCGCAAGGAGGCCGATCACGCGCGGCTGAATGCGCTGCTGGGGCTGGCCGAGGCAACCCGCTGCCGCCGCCAGATCCTGCTGGGCTATTTCGGCGAGGAGAGCGCGCCCTGCGGCAATTGCGACATGTGCACCCTGCCCGCCAAGCTGTTCGATGCCACGACCCCGGTGCGCAAGGCGCTCTCGGCGGTGCTGCGCACGGGCGAAAGCTTTGGCGCCGGGCATCTGATCGACATCCTGACCGGGAATGCCACGGCCAAGGTGCGCGACCGGGGCCATGACCGGCTGCCGACCTTCGGCGTGGGGCAGGATCTGCCCAAGGCGCGCTGGCAGGCGGTGTTCCGGCAGATGATGGGCCGCGACCTGTTGCGCCCGGACCCTGCCCGCCACGGCGCCCTGCGGATGACCGAGGCCGCGCGCCCGGTGCTGCGCGGCGAGGAAGCCGTGCACCTGCGCGAGGATACGGTGGCCGCCGCCCGCGCCCGCCCCGAGGCACCCGCGCTGGTCGATGACGAGGACGCGCCGCTGCTCTCGGCGCTCAAGGCGCGGCGCCGGGCACTGGCCGAGGAGGCGCGGGTGCCCGCCTATGTGGTGTTCCCGGATCGCACGCTGATCGAAATGGCCCGCCGCCGCCCCGAAACGCTGGACGAGATGGCGCAGGTGCCGGGGGTGGGCGCGGTGAAGCTGGAACGCTTCGGCGCGCTGTTTCTGGAGGTGATCGCCGGGGCGCCCCCGCCCGAGGTGCACCCGGCCCGGCGCAAGCTGGCAGGCCGGGCCGACGGCACGCTGTTCGACCGGCTGGCCGAGGTGCAGCGCGACCTGGAGCGCGGGGCCGACGGGGCGGGGAAATACATGACCTGCACCCAGACCACGCTGGCGCAGATCGCTGCCCGCCGCCCCCGCGACATGGACGCGCTTGGCCGCATTCCCGGCATGGGACCGGCCAAGCTGGAGCGCTTCGGCGCGGCGTTCCTGCAGGCCATCGCCGAAAGCGATTGATCCCCGCCCGCGCCGTGCCCGAGCCATGCCCGCGCCATGCCCGCGCCGTGCCCGAGCCATGCCCGCGCCGTGCCCGCGCCGTGCCCGAGCCGCGTCCGCGCTTCGGTGGCCCCCGTTTCCCATCCTCCGAAACGGGGTCTCCCGCCCGTCTTCCGTCGGCTGACGCCTCCGTCATCCCGTTGGGCGTGGCCCGCGCGCAAGGCGCGCGCGGGCGAATGCTGCGCAAGTCGGGTGCCTGCCCGCTCGGGCTTGTGTTTCGCGTGGTGGTTGCCTCTCCGCGCGGGTGCCGGCGGCGGCGTGTCATCGCCAAGGCCTCGGGGCTGCCTGCGTGGATGGCGCGCGCACGGTCGCATCCCCGCAACGGGGTCCAACACGGCTGATCGGGGTCTCCCGCCCGGCTTCGGAGCGCAGGCGCACCCTATCTCGTTGGGCCGGGGGCGCCCCCCGGGGCCGCGGGGGCCGGCCCCCCCCCCCCGGGGGGGGGGGGGAGCGCGCGGGCCCCCCGCGGGGGGGGGGGGGCCC
>JAFIEE010000192.1 GCA_020832705.1 Paracoccaceae bacterium | reverse complement strand
GGGCGCGGGTGGTGGGGGCGCGCGGGTGCTTTCCGGTTCTGATCAACGGGCGCAAGCGGCATCAGGCCGCCACCCGCGCCGCGCTGCCCGAGTTCGCGGCCGACCACGCGGGGCTGAGCGTCACGCCGCTGGCGCGCTGGTCCGCGCAACGGCTGGCGGAGCACCGGGCCGGGCGCGGCCTGCCCGCGCACCCGCTGGTCGCGCGCGGCTATGGCTCGATCGGCTGCGCGCCCTGCACAACGCCGGTGGCCGAGGGCGAGGACCCGCGCGCCGGGCGCTGGCGCGGCCGCGAAAAGACCGAGTGCGGGCTGCATTTCGGCGCCGGGGGCGCGGTGCGGCGGGCGGGGGGGGGGGGGGGGGGGGGGGGTTGGGGGCCCAGCCCCCCATCGGCCGTTCCGGCCGACTCCCCCCGGGATATTTTTGCACAGATGAAGGAGGCACGGGGTGTCGGAAATGGAAACGATGGCGACTGCGGACGGCAGACCCGCGGACTGCGTGGCGATCACGCTGCGTGCGGATGCGGATGCGGCCGCGCTTGCCGCAGCGGCGCGGCAGGGCGGCACGGTGCGGATCGTCTTTGCCGCGATGGGGGACGGGCGCGGCTTTTCGCTGGCGCGGCGGCTGCGGGGGGCGGGGTTTGCGGGCGCGTTGCGCGCGGCCGGTCCGCTGATCCCGGACCAGTTCGCAGCGCTTGCGCGGGTCGGGTTCGACGCGGTGGAGCGCGCGGAGGGCGGGTCGGTCGCGCTCTGCGGGGGCCGCGCGCGGGTGACGGGGTATCGTGAACGCCTGCTGCGGCGCTGAGGGCGGGCGGGCCGGTCGGCGGCGGTGCGGGAAACCCGCGCCCGGGCAAGGCTGACGCCCGCGCCCGCGCCGGGTTTCGGATCGGTCGGAAAAGCGTTAAGAGCGCCGGCATCGGCCCCGCTCGGGGCGGTTGCGGGACAGGGTCGGTGACGTCGGGCTTCGAGGTATCGCAGAAAGATCGTGAGGTCACATCGTGGCTCTGGCACGATGTGATTCGCAAGCGCCTTTGGTGGCTGGCGGCGGCCATGACGCTGCTGGTGATCGAAGGGGCCATGGTCGGCGCGGTCAGTTTCCTGATCCAGCCGCTGTTCGACGATGTGCTGGTGGCCGGAAACGCCGACATGATCTGGATTGTGGCGCTGGCCATGGCCGGGGCGCTGCTGTTGCGCGGCGCGGCGCGGCTGGGCAACCGGGCCGTCACCGCGCATATGGCGCACAAGGCCCGCGCCGAGGTCCAGTTCGCCATGGTGTCGCATCTGCTGCGGCAGGATCAGGGGTTCTATCACCTGCACCCGCCGGGGCAGTTGCTGGAGCGCGTGCAGGGCGACACACTGGCCCTGATCGGGCTGTTGCGCGACATGCTGACGCGGGTGGGCCGGGACGGGGCCTCGCTCATCGGGTTGACGGCGGTCGCGCTCTACATGGACTGGCTCTGGACGCTGGTGGCGGTGATCGGTGTGCCGCTGGTGGTCTGGCCGATGTTGTTGCTGCAGCGCCGCGTGCGCCGCAAGAGCCGCGAGGCCCGGGCCAGCGCCGCCGAAATGTCCGACCGGCTGGACGAGATCTTCCACGGCGTCGCCACGATCCAGTTGGCCTGCACCGAGGCGCAGGAACGCGGGCGGTTCGGGCGTGTCGTGGCCCGGTTCCGGCGCGCCTCGATCCGTGCGACGATCGGCGCGGATGCGGTGTCCACCGTGATTGATGTGGCGGCCGCGCTGGGGTTTGCGGCAGTGCTGGTCTATGGCGGGTTGCAGATCATCGAGGGTGAGCGCACCGTCGGCCAGTTCATGGCGTTCTTCACCGCGGTCACCCTGATGTTCGAGCCGCTGCGCAATCTCAGCACGCTGTCGGCGCAGTGGCAGAACGTCCTGGCCAGCACCGAGCGCGTGCACGCCATGCTGCATATGCCGCCGCGGATCGTTTCGCCGCCGCCGCCGCATGCGCCGGTGCCCGCGCGCAACGCCTGCGGGATTGCCATTCGGGGGGTGCATTTCGCCTATGGGCGCGAGCCGGTGCTGCGCGGGCTGGACCTGAGCGCCGCGGCCGGAGAGACGACGGCGATTGTCGGCCCATCCGGGGCGGGCAAGACCACGGTGTTCAAGCTGCTGGGGCGGATGATCGACCCGCAGGCGGGGCAGGTGCTGATCGGCGGGCAGGATGTCGCGCGGATGGAACTGGCGGCGCTGCGGGGGCTGTTTTCGGTGGTCAGCCAGGATGCGGCGCTGTTCGACGACAGCATCCGCGACAATATCCTGATGGGGATGGAGGATGTGCCCGCGGACCGGCTGCGCGCCGCGGTCGAGGCCGCGCATGTGGCCGAATTCGTGGACGCACTGCCCGAGGGGCTGGACACGCGCGCCGGGCCGCGCGGCTCGGCGCTTTCCGGCGGTCAGCGCCAGCGGGTGGCCATCGCCCGCGCGATCCTGCGCGACGCGCCGATCCTGCTGCTGGACGAGGCCACAAGCGCGCTCGATGCCCGGTCCGAGGCGCTGGTGCAGGCGGCGCTGGAGCGGCTGGCGCGGGGGCGTACGACGCTGGTGATCGCGCACCGTCTGTCCACCGTGCGCAACGCCGACCGGATCGTGGTGATGGACGCGGGCCGGGTGGTGGAGCAGGGCACCCATGCCGAATTGCTGGACCGCGGCGCGCATTACGCGCGGCTGCATGCGCTGCAGTTCCGGGACGGCTGACGGCTGCACCCATCGACCGGTGGTTCAGCCGCCCGCGCCGGGCCCACGGTTCAGTTCAGCAGGCCCGCATGGCGCATGGCGGCATCGATGCGTGCCTTGGTGGGTTCGGTCAGCCCGACCAGCGGCAGGCGCACCTCGTCCGAGCATTTGCCCAGCCGCGCGAGCGCGTATTTCGCGCCCACCAGTCCCGGTTCGATGAAGATCGCCTCGTGCAGCGGCATCAGCCGGTCCTGATAGTCCAGCGCCGTGGCATAGTCGCCCGCCAGCGTCGCCTCCTGGAACTCGGCGCAGAGCCGGGGCGCCACATTCGCCGTGACCGAAATGCAGCCGATCCCGCCATGGGCGTTGAACCCCAGCGCAGTCGCATCCTCGCCCGAGACCTGGATGAAATCCGGCCCGCAGGTGGCGCGCTGCTGGCTCACGCGCTCCAGCTTGCCGGTCGCGTCCTTCACCCCGATGATGCGCGGCAGTTTCGCCAGTTCGCCCATGGTTTCGGGCGTCATGTCCACCACCGACCGGCCCGGAATGTTGTAGATGATGATCGGCAGGGTGCAGCAGTCGTGCAGCTCCCGGTAATGCGCGATCAACCCGGTCTGGGTGGGCTTGTTGTAATAGGGGGTGACCACCAGCGCGGCATCGGCGCCCACCTCTTCGGCGTGACGCATGAAGCGGACGGCCTCGGTGGTGTTGTTCGACCCGGCCCCGGCAATCACCGGAATGCGCCCGGCGGCGCCGCGCACGACTTCCTCGATCACCGCCTCGTGCTCTTCGTGGCTGAGTGTCGGGCTTTCGCCGGTGGTGCCCACGGGCACCAGACCGTGGCTGCCTTCCGCCACATGCCATTCCACCAGCGCGCGCAGGGTCTCGAAATCCACCTTGCCATCCTTCAACGGCGTCACAAGGGCGGGAAGGGAACCTCGGATCATCGCGCATGTCCTCCTGCGTGGGGCAGGGCGCGGGGCGGGCGTGCGCGCGGGGTGTCGGCAGGGTTCTGCCACCCGTGGCACGGCCTGTCTGCATTGTGTGTTGCGGCCTGCGCCTGCGCGCTTAGACTTCCCGTCAGCCGTTTTCAAGCCGAAAGAACCCGAATGCTGCCCCGAACGCTTCAACGCGAGTCCTTTTCGCTGGTGCTGGCCGTGCTGCTGGCGGTGCCTGTCCTGATCTGGGCCGGGCCGGTCACGGCGCAGGAGCGTCCGCCACCGTCGCGCGAAGCGGGGTTGCTGTCGCTGGCACTGGGCCAGGGCCGCGCCGGCGACTGGGAGGCCGGGCAGGCGGCCATCGCCGGAACCGGCGCCGAGGCGCAGGCGGTGTTCGACTGGTTCCGTCTGCGCGACGGGGGCGGCACGCCCGCCGAGGCGGATCACTGGTTGCGCACGCGGGGGCACTGGCCGTTGCCGGTCACCATCCAGCGTGCCGCCGAAGCGCATCTGGCCGACGCAGCGCCCGAAGCGGTGCGTGCCTTCTTCGCCGACCGCGACCCCCGCAGCGCCGAGGGCGCGCTGGCGTTGCTGGCGGCACTTCCCGACGGGGCCGAGGCCGACGCGCTGGCGCAGCGGCTCTGGCGTGACTTCACCCTGACCGGGACGCAGGAACAGGCGCTGCTGGAGCGTCACGCCGATGTGCTGGCGCCCTTGCACGCCGAGCGGCTGGAGTGGCTCTTGTGGCGCGGTGCGGGCGCCGGGGCCGAACGGATGCTGGACCGCGTTGACCGGGGCGCGGCGCGGCTGGCGCAGGCGCGGCTGGGGCTGAAGGCGCGCGCGCAGGGCGTGAACGCGCTGATCGACGCAGTGCCCGAAGCGCTGGCCGGTGATCCGGGGCTGGCCCATGACCGGTTCCAGTGGCGGATGCACGCGGGCCTGACCGAAAGCGCGGGCGATCTGCTGATCGAACGTTCGGCGCTGGGTGCGGCGGGACTGGGCGATCCGGAAGCCTGGGCGCGCTGGCGCATCTTCCTGGTGCGCGGCGCCGTGGCCGAGGGCGACGCCGCGCGCGCCTATGCGCTGGCGACGCCGCACCATCTGGACGATGGCGCGCAATTCGCCGATCTGGAGTGGCTTGCGGGTTTCATCGCGCTGCGCCATCTGGACCGGCCCGCCGATGCCTTGCGCCATTTCCGCGCCCTGCGGGTGCGGGTGTCCAGCCCCATCAGCCTGGGCCGAGCCGGGTATTGGGAGGGGCTGGCACACGAGGCGCTGGGCGATCCGGTTGCAGCCGAAGCGGCCTTTGCCTTTGCCGCCGAGCATACCACCAGCTTCTATGGCCAGTTGGCCGCCGAGCGCGCGGGCATCGGCATGGACCCGGCGCTGGTGGCCGATGTGACCTGGCCCGACTGGCACGAGACGGCGCTGGCGAATTCGGACCTGCTGGCGGCGGCGCTGCTGCTGCGGAGTGCGGGCGAGTGGTTCGAGGCGCGGCGGCTGGTGATGCATCTGGCCTGGCAACTTGAAGCCGAAGCCGAACTGGGCGCGCTGTCGGAATTTCTGCTGCGGCTGGACGAGCCGAACATGGCGCTGAACGTCGCCAAGATTGCCGTGCAGAAAGGCGTCTTGCTGCCGCGCGCCTATTTCCCGCTGACCGGGCTGGAAAACGTTGCCCTGCCTGCGCCCGCCGATCTGGTGCTGGCCATTGCCCGGCGCGAGAGCGAATTCGATCCGGCCGTGGTCAGCCCGGCGGATGCGCGCGGGCTGATGCAGGTGCTGCCGGGCACCGGCGCGATGATGGCGCGCGAGTTGGGGATCAACGGGTTCGACCCGGCCAGTCTGACCACCGACCCGGCCCTGAACGCGCGGCTGGGCGCGGCCTATCTGCGCGTGCTGACCGAGGAATTCGGCCCTTCGCTGGCGCTGGTGGCGGCGGGATACAACGCCGGGCCGGGCCGCCCGCGCGCCTGGATCGAGCGGTTGGGCGATCCCCGGAACGGAGATGTGGATATCGTCGACTGGGTGGAAAGCGTGCCCTTCGCCGAGACCCGGAATTACATCATGCGGGTGGCGGAATCGCTGGTGGTCTATCGCACGCTGCTGGCGGGCGAACCCGCGCCGATCGCGATGGAGGCGCTGTTGCGCGGCTCCTGAGCGGGGCGAGGCGCACTCCGGATGCGCCGTGGCACCCCCCATGGCGCGCCCCACCCCCCCCCACCCGCGCGCCATGGGGGCGCGTCGCGGTGTGTTTCTGCGGGATGCACGGCGTGAGCGGGGCAATGGGACGGCCCGGGTCTGAAAGTCCCCGGACCTCCGGGCGCACTGTCGGCGCTGTCATCCCCCGCGCGCATGCGCGGGCAGGGGGCCGCCGCGGGCGCGTGGGGGGGGGGGGGGGGTCGGGGCCGCGCGCGGCCGCCCACAGCGGACTTGCGAAGG
>JAFIEE010000191.1 GCA_020832705.1 Paracoccaceae bacterium | reverse complement strand
GGGCTGCGGGGGGCTGCGGGGGGTGTCGCCCGGGCTGCCCATCGCGGGGCGGGGGGTGGGGGTCAGGCCCTGCTAAATCGCGAAACCGCATGACCCCGCCCCCCGGGGGGGCGCGCGCCCGCGCCGGGGCGTCTGCGCGCTGGCCGCCGATGCGCTGGTGGCCACGCCTGACGGGTCCGTGCCCGCCGACCGGCTGCGCCCCGGCGACCGGGTGCTTACCCGCAACGACGGCGCACAACCACTGCACTGGACCGGGCATCTGCGCGTCACTGGCGCGCAGGCGCGGCGCAACCCGGCCCTGCGCCCGGTGCGGGTCGGCGCGGGCGCGCTGGGCTGTGGGTTTCCGGCCGAAGACCTGCGCCTGTCGCCCGACCAGCCGGTGCTGCTGTCCGATCCCCGGGCGCGGGGCCTCTTCGACGCGCCCGAGGTGCTGGTGCGCGCAGCCGATCTGGTCGATGGCCGCGCCATCCGCTTCGAGGACGCGCCCGCTGGCGTGCTCTATGTCCAGCTTCTGCTGGCGCGTCACGCGATCGTGCTGGCCAACGGGTTGGCGGTGGCAAGCTACCACCCGGCCCATGCCGAACCTGCCACGCGCATCACCGCGCAGGGCGCGGCACAGGGGCACGCGCCCCCGCCCGCCGACCCTGCGGCCTATGGCCCGCAGGTGGCGCGCTGCCTGAGCGCGGGCGAGGCCGCGCTGCTGGTCGCCTGAACGCGGAACCCGCGCCCGGGCAGGGGCCGGCGCGCGCTGTGGGCACGGCGTCACAATTCCGCGTCAACGTGTGATAAGCCTTGTGAGTCAAGCGCCCTGTCCCTATGGCGGGCGCGCACTGCCACGGCCAGGAAGGGACCGACGACCATGGACCAATCGGTGTTCGAACGCTACGCCGCGCATCGCTGGGGTCGCGGGATGCTGGGGCTGTGCGACAACGGCGATCTGGGCCTGATTGACCCTGCGCGCCCCGAGGCACCGCCCCGGTCGCTGCCGCATCTGCTGGACAACCTGCACGCGCGCGGAATCGACACGCCCCTGATCCTGCGCGTGGGCGCGTTCCTGCGCCGCTCGCTGGACAACCTCAACGGCGCCTTTGCCCGCGCGATCGACGCGGCGGGTTATCAGGGTGTCTATCGCGGCGTCTTTCCGATCAAGGTCAACCAGCAGGCAGGCGTGGTGGACCGGATCATCGAACACGGGCGGCAATGGTGTTTCGGGCTGGAAGCGGGGAGCAAACCGGAACTGATCCTGGCGCTGTCGCGCAACCTGCCCGAAGGCGCGCTGCTGATCTGCAACGGGATCAAGGACGCCGAATACGTCCGGCTGGGCATCCTGGCGCGCAAGGCCGGGATCGACTGCGTGCTGGTCATCGAAAGCCCGGGCGAGCTGGACACCGTGATTGCCGAGGCCAGGAAGCTGAAAGAGAAGCCGCTTCTGGGCGTGCGCATCAAGCTCACGCGCCGGGTCAGCGGCAACTGGGCGGACAGTTCCGGCGACCGCTCGACCTTTGGCCTGACCACCAAGGAGGTGGTGGACATGCTGGCCACCCTGCGCGCCCATGACATGCTGGACTGCCTGCGGCTGCAACATTCGCATCTGGGCAGCCAGGTGCCGCAGATCATGGACATCCGGCAGGCGGTGGACGAGGCCTGCCGCTTCTTTACCGAGCTGCGCCGTCTGGGCGCGCCGCTGGACTATCTGGACCTCGGCGGCGGTCTGGGCATCGACTATACCGGCGAGGCCCGCGCCACCGACAATTCGATGAACTACACCCTGGACGAATACTGCACCAACATCGTCGAAACCGTGGGCTATGCCATGGACGAGGCCGGCCAGCCCCACCCCACGCTGGTCACCGAAAGCGGGCGCGCGATTGTCGCGCATTCGTCGATCCTGATTTCCGACATTCTGGAAGCCAGCTATTTCGACCGCTCCGAACCGGTGGCGCCGGAAGCGGACGACCATCACATGCTGGCGGACATGGCGGCGATCACCGGCTACCTGACCCCGCGCCGGGTGCAGGAATGCCTCAACGATGCCGAATACTACCGCGAGGAACTGCGCGCCCTGTTCCGCCGCGGCGTGATCGACATCGAGCAGGTGGCCCGGGCCGAACAGATCTTCCTGTATGTGGTGGGCCGGATCAAGGAGGTGGTGGCGCAGGCCGGCACCGTTCCCCCCGAGGTGCAGGACGAACTGAACGAACACCGCGATATCTATCGCGTCAATTTCTCGCTCTTCCAGTCGCTGCCCGATGTCTGGGCCATCGACCAGGTGCTGCCTATCGCGCCCCTGCAACGTCTGGACGAACCGCCCACCCGCCGCGCCGTCCTGTCGGACATCACCTGCGACAGCGACGGCAAGATCGCGCAATTCGTGCTGGATGACGGGATCGACAATGCGCTGCCAGTGCATGAACTTCGCCCCGCAGAGCGCTATTATATAGGCGTTTTTCTGGTCGGCGCCTATCAGGAGACGCTCGGCGACCTGCACAACCTGTTCGGCGATACCAATGTGGTGACGGTCGATTTCAACGCCGAAGGCGAACTGGAACTGCAACACGAGGTCGAGGGCGACACCGTGGCCGAGGTGCTGGCGGCAGTGGAATACGAGCCGCGCCAGTGCCTTGATGCCTTCAAGGGGATCGTCGAACGCGCCGTGCGCACAGGCCGGATCAACCCGCGGCAGCGCCGGATCCTGATGAACACCTACCGCGAGGCGATGGGCGGCTATACATATTATGAACACCTGCGAGAGGAGGAAGCCCATGGCTGACACCAACAAGGACGTGCTTGTCATCGGCGCCGGGGGCGTCGCTTCGGTCACGCTGCACAAGATGGCGATGAACCGCGACCTGTTTCCGGGGCGCATCGCGGTGGCCAGCCGCACGCTGTCAAAATGCGAGGCGATCGCCGCCTCGGTGCAGGCACGCACCGGGCAGGCAATCGAAACCTATCAGATCGACGCCGACGACGTGGCGGCCACGGTGGCGCTGATCGAAACCGTGAAGCCCGCGCTGCTGGTCAACCTGGCGCTGCCCTATCAGGATCTGGCGCTGATGGAGGCCTGCCTGCGCACCGGCGTGCATTATCTGGACACCGCCAATTACGAACCGCCCGAAGAAGCGAAGTTCGAATATTCCCATCAGTGGAAGCTGCATAACCGGTTCCACGAGGTAGGCCTGATGGCCACGCTGGGCGTGGGCTTCGATCCCGGCGTGACCAGCATCTTTGCCGCTTATGTGCGCAAGCACTACCTGTCCGGTATCCGGCTGATCGACATTCTGGACTGCAACGGCGGCGATCACGGCCACCCGTTCGCGACCAACTTCAACCCGGAAATCAACATCCGCGAAGTCACTGCCGAGGTGAAGCACTGGGAAAACGGCGGCTGGGTCACAAGCCCTGCCATGTCCACCAAGGTCGAATTCGACTTCGATCAGGTCGGCCCGAAGAACATGTATCTGATGTATCACGAGGAACTGGAGTCGTTGGTCACCCATTTCCCCGAGATCGAGCGCGCCCGCTTCTGGATGACCTTTGGCGATGCCTATATACAGCATGTCACGGTGTTGCAGAATGTCGGCATGACCTCGATCGAGCCGGTGGAGTATGAAGGCCACCAGATCATCCCGCTGCAATTCCTCAAGGCCGTGCTGCCCAATCCCGGCGATCTGGGCGAGCGCACCAAGGGCAAGACCAACATCGGCGATATCATCACCGGGCCCGCGCAGGATGGATCGGGCGAAAAGACATATTACATCAACAATATCTGCGATCATGAGGAATGCTACCGCGAAGTCGGCAGCCAGGCGGTCAGCTACACCACCGGCGTTCCTGCCATGATCGGCGCGGCGCTGATGCTCAACGGCACCTGGAGCGGCGCAGGGGTGTTCAACACCGAACAGCTTGACCCCGACCCGTTCATGGACATGCTGAACGCGCACGGGTTGCCGTGGCAGATCACCGAGCTTTCGGCGCCGGTGGATTTCTGAAGGGCGGCTGAGCGATGGCGATGCAGACCCATGCCGGCGATCCGGGCGCCTTTGCCCGGTTCGACCTGAAGCGCGTGCCCTCGCCCGCCTTCGTGGTGGATGAGGCGCGGCTGGAAGCGAACCTGAAGATTCTCGCCGATATTCAGGACCGGTCCGGCGCCACCGTGCTCTGCGCGCTCAAGGCGTTCTCCATGTGGGCGCTGGCGCCGCTGGTCAGCCGGTATCTGTCCGGCGTCTGTGCCTCGGGCCTGTGGGAAGCGCGGCTGGGGCGCGCGCATTATGGCGGGATCGTCGAGACCTTCGCCGCCGGATACAAGCCGGACGAGATGGCCGAGATCATCGCGCTGTCGGACCATATCGTCTTCAACACCCCTGCCGCGAAGGCGCGTTTCCTGCCGATGATCCGCGACAGCGGCAAGGCGGTGCATGTGGGCCTGCGCTTCAACCCCGGCCTGCCGCTGGGCGAAGATGCGAAATACGACCCCGCCGCGCCGGGTTCGCGCCTTGGCACGCCGCTGGAACAGATCGATGCGACCGCGCTTGAGGGCGTGGACGGTCTGCACATGCACACGCTCTGCGAACAGGGGCTGGAGCCCTTGCTGGCGATCTGGGAGCATATCGCCCCGCGGGTGCGCGAAATGGCGCCGCGGCTGAAATGGATCAATTTCGGCGGCGGCCACCACATCACCCGGGCCGATTACGACCGCGCGGGGCTGGTCGATTTCCTATGCCGGGTGACGGCTGAAACCGGCCTGCACTGCTATCTGGAACCGGGCGAGGCGGTGGCGCTGGACGCGGGGATACTGGTGGGCGAGGTGCTCGATATCGTCGAGAACGATGGGCCGAACGCGATCCTGGACATATCCGCCACCTGCCACATGCCCGATGTGATCGAAGCCCCCTACCGCCCCGCGCTGCTGGGTGAAGCCGGGCCGGTGCAGGTGCGGCTGGGCGGTCCGTCGTGCCTCGCAGGCGATGTGATCGGGCGCTATGCCTTCGCCCGGGTGCCGCAGATCGGCGCGCGCCTCGCGTTCCTGGATCAGGCGCATTATTCGATGGTCAAGACCACCACCTTCAACGGCGTGCGTCTGCCCGCGCTGGCGGTCTGGAACAGCACGAGCGACGATCTGCGCGTGATCCGCGAATTCGGCTACGCGGATTTCGAGGGGCGGTTGTCATGATCTTTCTGGACAGCGAGTTGAGTGCCACCGAGCGCCGCGCCACGGCGGCCTTTCACGTCATCCCCATGCCGCTGGAAAAGACCGTCAGCTACGGCGCGGGCACGGCGCGGGGGCCGGCGGCGCTGATCGCGGCCTCGGACCAGCTTGAGCGGCTGTGGCGCGGGTTCGAGCCCTGCGCGGCGGGCATCCACACCACCGCTCCCATCGATTGCACCCAGCCGATCGCGGGCGCGCTGGCTGATCTGGAAACCCGCACGGCGGCGGTGGCGCGGGCGGGAAAACTGCCGGTCACGCTGGGGGGCGAGCACAGCCTGACCTGGGCCGCCGTGCGCGGGGTGGTGGCCGGGCTGGGCCGCCCGGTGGGGATTGTCCAGATCGACGCCCACGCCGACCTGCGCCGCGCTTACGAAGGACACCGGCACAGCCACGCTTCGGTGATGCAACTGCTGGTCGAGGAAGAGCGGCTGACGCTGGCGCAATTCGGCGTGCGCGCCCTGTCGTCCGAGGAGGCGGCGCTGCGTGAAACGCTGGGCGTGGATTTCGTCGATGCCGAGGAACTGGTGACCGAAGGCATCCACGACATCACCCTGCCCGCCGATTTCCCCGAAGATGTCTATGTCAGCTTCGACGTGGACGGGCTCGATGCCGCGATCATGCCCGCCACCGGCACGCCGGTGCCCGGGGGGCTGGGCTATTATCAGGCGCTGGCGCTGGTGCGCAGCGCGCTCCGGGGGCGGCGCTGCGTGGGGATCGACGTAGTGGAACTGGCCCCCATCGACGGCGCGCCGGTCTGGGATTTCACCGCCGCGCAACTGACCTATGCGTTGATGGGGATTGCGCAGGGGGGCTGATGCGCCCCTGCGCGGGCAGACCTGCCCACCGCGCCCGCCGCCCCGCGCCGACAGGCGCAGCGCCCTCGGGGCGTGCGGGGTGGG
>JAFIEE010000190.1 GCA_020832705.1 Paracoccaceae bacterium | reverse complement strand
CCCGGCGCGCCGGGGGGGTGGGTGGGGCGCGTCGGGCGCGCCCTTCCCGGTCTGCCGGATCAGACCGCCGCCGCCATCCGGTCGCGCCGCCCTGAAAGCTCCTCGGCGACCAGAAACGCCAGTTCCAGAGACTGGCTGGCGTTCAGGCGCGGGTCGCAGGCGGTGTGGTAGCGGTCCGACAGATCCTCGTCGGTGATCGCGCGGACGCCGCCGGTGCATTCGGTCACGTCCTTGCCGGTCATCTCGAAATGCACCCCGCCGGGGATCGTGCCCTCGGCGTTGTGGATGGCGAAGAATTCGCGCACCTCGCGCAGGACCAGATCGAAGGGCCGGGTCTTGTAGCCGCTGGCGGATTTGATGGTGTTGCCGTGCATCGGGTCGCAGACCCAGAGCACATTGGCGCCTTCCTCCTGCACCGCTCGGATCAGGCGGGGCAGGTGGTCGCCGGTCTTGCCCGCCCCGAAGCGTGCGATCAGGGTCAGCCGCCCGGCCTCGTTGTCCGGGTTCAGACGTGCGATCAGGCGCTTGAGGTCATCGACCTCCAGCGAAGGGCCGCACTTCAGCCCCACGGGGTTCTGCACCCCGCGCGCGAATTCCACGTGCGCGCCATCGGGCTGGCGGGTGCGGTCACCGATCCAGACCATGTGCCCCGACCCGGCCACCGGCAGGCCAGAGGTCGAATCCACCCGGCACAGCGCCTCCTCGTATTCCAGCAGCAGCGCCTCGTGGCTGGTGTAGAAATCGACCGAGCGGATCTCGTGGGTGGTGGCCCCGGTGATCCCGGCGGCGGCCATGAAATCCAGCGCGTCCGAAATACGGTTCGACAGCGCCCGGTAGCGCTCGGCCTTCTCGCCCTCGGTGAATCCGAGCGTCCAGGCGTGGACCCGGTGCACATCGGCGAAGCCCCCGGTCGAGAACGCGCGCAGCAGGTTCAGCGAGGCGGCGGCCTGCGTATAGGCCTGCAGCATCCGCGCCGGGTCGGGCGCGCGGGCCTCGGCGGTGAAGTCGAAGCCGTTGATGATGTCGCCGCGATAGCTGGGCAGTTCCTGCCCGCCCAGGGTTTCCGTGGGCGCCGAACGCGGCTTGGCGAACTGGCCCGCCATGCGGCCGACCTTGACCACCGGCACCTTGGCGCCGAAGGTCAGGACCACGGCCATCTGCAAGAGCACCTTGAACGTGTCGCGGATGCTGTCGGCGTTGAACTCGGCGAAGCTTTCGGCGCAGTCGCCGCCCTGCAGCAGGAACGCCTCGCCGCGTGCCGCCGCACCCAGCTTCTGCTTCAGCGCGCGCACCTCGCCGGCAAAGACCAGCGGCGGATACTTGGCCAGTTGTGCCTCGACCTCGGCCAGCCGGCCCGCGTCCGGATAGTCCGGCATCTGGATACGCGGCTTGTGGCGCCATTCCGATTTCGTCCAGCCCCTGGTCATGTCATTCTCCGGCTCTTGCTGGTGCGGTTGCACCCATCACATCCCCCCGGCCCGGCCGCGCGTTAGCGGTCGCAGGCACGCGCGCCTCTATAGCGTCTCGCCCGGTCCGGTGCAAACCGCTTCGCGCCCCGCGCCGGAAGCCGGGAGGGGCATGGCAAGTCGGGGGGCATGCGCTGGAAGTGGATGGCGCCGGGCGGATGCCTTAGCCACGCGGCGCAAGGCGCGGTGCATTGGTGTCTGCAGCGGCGTCGGCGTCGGCGGCGGCGCCTGCGGAGGACCGGGCGGCCGCGATGAAGGCTTCCACCCGCACCGGGTCCTTGTCGCCCGGCGCGTGCTCCACGCCCGAGGACACGTCCACCTGCCGCGCGCCGGTTGCGCGGATCGCGGCGGTCACGTTCGCGGGCGTCAGCCCGCCCGCCAGCAGCCAGGGCACCGCCCAGCGCCGCCCGGCGATCAGCGACCAGTCGAAGGCCACGGCGTTGCCGCCCGGTCGGCTGGCCCCCCTTGGCGGCTTGGCATCGACCAGCAACTGGTCGGCGACGCGGGCGAAGCGGTCGAGCTCGGGCAGGTCATCGGGTCCGGCCACGCCCACAGCCTTCATCACCGGCAGCCCGCAGCGGCGGCGGATCTCGGCGACCCGTTCCGGCGTCTCGGCCCCGTGCAGTTGCAGCATGTCGATGGGCACCCGCGCCAGCAGCGCGTCCAGGTCGGCATCGGTCGCATCCACCACCAGCGCCACCTTGGCCACCCCGGGCGGCGCGGCCAGCGCCGCTACGGCAGCCGCTTCCGGGGCGACGGCCCGGGGCGAGCGCGGAAAGAACACGAACCCCACATAGGCCGCGCCCGCCTGTGCCGCCTGCGCCACCTGTTCCGGGCTGCGCAGGCCGCAGATCTTCACCCTGACGGGATCACTGGTCATGGCGACAGGACTCCTGCGACCGCGGGCCCCGCCAGCCCCGGCTGACCGCGCGCGCGGCGGAACGCATCACGAAACGGCGGGGACCGTGGTCTTGCGGGGCTTTGCCTCGTCGGCCTCGATGATCGCCAGGATATCGTCCTTCTGGGTCTCGGGCGCCTGCTTCTGCACGCGGCCCAGCTCGCGGCGCAGTTCGGCGCATTCGCTGCGCGCGCGCACGGCCTCGGCGCGATAGGCGCGTTCGCGGAACCATTCCCAGATGAAGCCGAGCAGCAGCCCGGCCACCACCGCGCCGCCCACGATCACGAACAGCGGCAGCGCAAGCTGCGCGTTGAAGCCCAGCAGCGCGGCCAGCGGATCGGGCAGCAGGGTCATGGTGACCGTGCCACGGTTGGCCAGCGCCACGGTGACGAAAACGACACCGATGAGTCCGAAGATTGCGTAGCGGATATAGTGCATGGGCGGGGTCAGTCCTCTCGTCCGTTCAGGCGGTCGCGCAGCAGCTTGCCGGTCTTGAAGAATGGCAGCGCCTTGGCTTCCACTTCCACCGATTCCCCGGTGCGCGGGTTGCGACCGATGCGCGCATCGCGGTGCTTGACCGAAAACGCGCCGAAGCCGCGCAGTTCGACCCGCTCGCCACGCGCCAGCGCCTCGGTGATCTCTTCGAATATGGTATGAACGATCCGTTCCACGTCGCGCTGGAACAGATGCGGGTTCTCGTCGGCGATCTTCTGGATCAGTTCTGACCGGATCATTCCATGTCCCCCCCGGGTGTCGGCAGCGTTCTTCTGATTTTTCGCGACTATAGGCGGATTCCGCGCGCTACGGAACAGGAAAGCGTGGCCGCTTCGGTCTGAAGGCGGTGGCAGGGCATCCGGAGTCGGACCCAAAGCAACGGGGCCCGCGTTGCCGCAGGCCCCTGTCTTCGCTTGGTGTGCCGCACAGGCAAGTGCGTTCAGCTGCGATCCTTGAGCGCGGCGCCCAGGATATCGCCCAGCGATGCGCCCGCGTCGGACGAGCCATACTGTTCGACCGCTTCCTTTTCCTCGGCGATCTCGCGTGCCTTGATCGACAGGCCCAGACGGCGGGTCTTGCTGTCCACCGAGGTGACGCGGGCATCGACCTTGTCACCGACCTGGAAGCGCTCGGGGCGCTGGTCGGCACGGTCGCGGGCCAGATCCGAGCGGCGGATGAAGGCCTTCATGCCGTTGTATTCGACCTCGATGCCACCATCCTCGATCGCGGTCACGTTGCAGGTGACGATCGAACCGCGCTTCACCCCTTCGACCGCATCCGAGAAGCTGTCGTTCTCCAGCGCCTTGATGGAGAGCGAGATGCGTTCCTTGTCGGTGTCCACCTCGGTCACGACGGCCTGCACGGTGTCGCCCTTGCGGTATTCCTGGATCGCCTCCTCGCCGCGCTGGTCCCAGCTCAGATCCGAAAGGTGCACCATGCCGTCGATGTCGCCTTCCAGCCCCACGAACAGCCCGAATTCGGTGATGTTCTTGACCTCGCCCTCGATCTGGGTGCCGACCGGGTGCGTTTCCTCGAACAGTTCCCACGGGTTGCGCATGGTCTGCTTCAGGCCGAGGCTGACGCGGCGCTTGGCGCTGTCGATTTCCAGCACCATGACCTCGACTTCCTGGCTGGTCGAGACGATCTTGCCGGGGTGCACGTTCTTCTTGGTCCAGGACATTTCCGAGACATGGACCAGCCCCTCGACCCCCGGTTCCAGTTCCACGAAGGCGCCGTAATCGGTGATGTTGGTGACGCGCCCCTTCTGGACCGAGCCGATGGCATAGGTGGCTTCGACCGAATCCCAGGGGTCGGACTGAAGCTGCTTGATGCCCAGGCTGATGCGGTGGGTTTCCTTGTTGATCTTGATGACCTGCACCTTGAGCGTCTCGCCGATGCTGACCACTTCCGACGGGTGGTTGACGCGGCGCCAGGCCATGTCGGTGACGTGCAGCAGCCCGTCCACCCCGCCCAGGTCGACGAAGGCGCCGTATTCGGTGATGTTCTTGACCACGCCATCGGTGACCATGCCTTCGGACAGCTTGGCGATGATCTCGGCGCGCTGTTCGGCGCGGCTCTCTTCCAGGATGGCGCGGCGCGAAACCACGATGTTGCCGCGGCGGCGGTCCATCTTGAGGATCTGGAAGGGCTGCTTGAGGCCCATCAGCGGGCCGGCGTCGCGCACCGGGCGCACATCGACCTGAGAGCCGGGCAGGAAGGCCACGGCACCGCCCAGATCGACGGTGAAGCCGCCCTTGACGCGGCCGAAGATCGCACCCTCGACGCGCTGCTCGTCGGCATAGGCTTTTTCCAGACGGTCCCAGGCGGCTTCGCGGCGGGCCTTGTCGCGGCTGATCACGGCCTCGCCGCGCGCATTCTCGACCCGCTCGAGGTAAACCTCGACCTCATCGCCGACCGCGATGTCGGGCGCTTCGCCGGGGTTTGCGAATTCCTTCAGTTCGACCCGGCCTTCCATCTTGTAGCCGATGTCGATGATGGCCTGGCCCGCCTCGATGGCGATCACCTTGCCGGTAACGACAGCCCCTTCATTGGGCGTGTCCAGTTCGAGGCTCTCGTTGAGCATTGCCTCGAAGTCTTCCATGGTAGCCTTGGCGCACATGCGGTTCAGTTTCCTTTGCGTTCGGTTTGACTGGCCAGACGGTTGGCTCCGCCGGTCTGTTGCGTGACGGAATTGACACAGGGCGCGATCAGGTCCGTGCCCGCCGCGTCCCCCGTGCTGTCCGATGCGCGCGTCTATAGAGGGCGCGTGGGCAAAGGGCAAGGGCGCTGTCGCCGGGCAGGGGGCGGCGTTCAGGCGCGTTTGACCCGTCCTACCGGGCCGTCCAGCGCGGCCAGCACCGGCATGAGCGCGCGCAGCAGCGCCCGGCGGGGCAGGGGGATGCGGGGCGGCGGGCGGCGCAGCAGCGCAGGCAGGGTATCCCCGGCCCCCATCATCACCGCGGCCATGCGGCGCCCCGCCTCGGACGCGGCCGCCACGCCGTTGCCGTGCCAGCCCAGCGCGGCGTGCAGCCCCGTCGCCCCCGGCACCGGCCCGGCATAAGGGGCCAGCGATCCGGTCAGGCACACCAGCCCGGACCAGGTGCTTTCGGTGGCGGCGCCCGCGAAGCCGGGAAACAGCGTCTCGAACTCGGCCCGCGCCCGTTGTCCGAAGGTCTCCAGCGCTTCGGCGCGGGCCGAGACCGCGCCACGGGTGCCGAACAGGAACCGCCCGCAGGGCAGCAGCCGGAAATAATGCAGCAGCCGCCGCGAATCGAAGGCCATGACGTGCGAACGCCAGCCCTGCGCGTCCTGCTCGGTCGCGCGCAGCGGGCGGGTGACAAGGATGCTCGACAGCACCGGCAGGATGCGCCCGGCCAGCCAGGGCGGCAGGCGTTCGTCGCTGTAGCCGTTGGTGGCGATCAGCACGCGCGCGGCCTCGACCGTGCCGTGGTCGGTGTCCAGCCGCCAGCCGCCGCCCGCGGGCTCCAGCCGCCGCACGGCGCTGTTCCCGTGCAGCCGAACCCCCGCAGCTTGTGCCGCCCGCGCCAGTCCGAGCGCGTATTTCATCGGGTGCAGCGAAAAGCCCAGCGGCTCCAGGACGCCGCCCGCGAAGGCCGGGCTGTAAAGCCCGCGCGCGCGCAGGTCGCCGGGCGCCAGCAATTCGGCGCCCGGCGCGGGCGGGGGGGGCCCCCGCCCGCGCCCAGGGGCGGCCGGCGGGGGCCGCCCCCCATACGCGGGGGGGGCGGGGGCGG
>JAFIEE010000011.1 GCA_020832705.1 Paracoccaceae bacterium | reverse complement strand
TGGGCGGGCGGGCGGGGCGCTGAGCAGGCGCTTTTCGCACCGGCGCGGTGTCCGCCCCCCCCCCCGCGTGACCATCCCCGGCGGACACGGGCTTGCTCCAGCGCCGGGACATGCCCGCGCCGGGCGCCGGCCTTCACCTTGCCCGATCCGCGCGCTACCTGAAGCGCGTACTTACCGGAGCAAGCGCCATTCCCGCCACCGCCCCCCTTCTGCCCCCCGCCTTTGCCCGCTGGTTCGCCGCGCAGGGCTGGGCGCCGCATCCCCACCAGCTCGACCTGCTGGCGGCGCATGACGATACGCTGCTGATCGCCCCCACCGGCGGTGGCAAGACGCTGGCAGGGTTCCTGCCCACGCTGGTCGATCTGCAGGCGCCTGAACCCGGGCTCCACACGCTCTATGTCTCACCGCTGAAAGCACTGGCCAATGACATCGCCCGCAACCTTGCCCGACCGGTGGCCGATCTCGGGCTTGATATCCGCATCGAGGATCGCACCGGCGACACTTCGGCCACCCGCCGTGCGCGGCAGCGCGTGGACCCGCCCCATGTCCTGCTGACCACACCCGAAAGCCTGGCGCTGATGCTGTCCTATGAGGAAGCGCCGCGCATTTTCGCAGGGCTGCGCCGTGTGGTGATCGACGAGATTCACGCCCTGGCCGAAAGCAAGCGCGGCGACCAGCTCATGCTCGGCCTTGCCCGGCTGCGCAGCCTTGCCCCCCGGCTGCAGGTGGCGGGCCTCTCGGCCACGGTCGAGGACCCGGCCGCATTGGCGCGCTTCATGGGCGGCGCGCGGATCATCCGCGCCGCCCCCGGCCCCGCGCCGGATATCGCCATGCTGCCCACCTCAACCCCCGCACCCTGGTCCGGCGGCGGTGGCCACTACGCCGCGCCCGATGTGATGGACGCCATACGCAACGCCCGCCTGACGCTGGTGTTCATCAACACCCGCGCGCAGGCCGAGCTGTTCTTTCAGGCGCTCTGGGCGATCAATGACGACAACCTGCCCATCGGCCTGCACCACGGCAGCCTCTCGCGCGAGGCCCGCGCAAGGGCCGAAGCCGCCATGGCCGCGGGCGCCCTGCGCGCCATGGTCTGCACCGGGAGCCTGGACCTGGGCATCGATTGGGGCGATGTGGATCTGGTGATCCAGGTGGGCGCGCCACATGCCGTCAAGCGGCTGGTGCAGCGGATCGGGCGGGCGAACCACCGCTACAACAGCCCCTCGCGCGCGCGCATGGTGCCCGCCAACCGGTTCGAAGTGGTGGAGTGCATCGCCGCCCTGCAGGCCGTGGCCGAAAATGACCTTGACGGCAGCCCCCGCGCCGATGCGCCGCTGGACGTGCTGTGCCAGCATATCCTGCTGACCGCCTGCGCCGGGCCGTTCGATGCCGATGCGCTTTATGCCGAAACGCGCCGCGCCGGTCCCTATGCGGCCCTGAGCCGCGCCGATTTCGACGCCTGCCTGGATTTCGCCGCCACCGGCGGCTATGCGCTGCGCGCCTATGACCGCTGGCAGCGGCTGATCCTGCGCGCGGGCCGCTGGCAACTCCGTGACCCCCGCGCCGCGCGGATGATCCGCATGAACATCGGCACCATCACCGACCCCGAAACCCTGAAGGTCCGCCGCCGGGGCAACCGTGTCCCCCTGGGCGAGATCGAGGAAGGTTTCGCCGCCAGCCTGAGCCCCGGCGACACCTTCCTGATCGGCGGGCAGACCGTGCGCTACGACGGCCTGCGCGAGATGGTGGTCGAAGTCACCCCCCAGCCCGCGCGCCAGCCGAAGATCGCGGTGTTCAACGGGATCAAGATGGCGACCTCGGTGCAACTGTCGGCGCGGGTGCAGGCGCTGATCGGCGACCCGGCGCAATGGGAGGCACTGCCCCCCGATGTGCGCGACTGGCTGGCCCTGCAACGCCGGATTTCGGTGCTGCCCGCCCCCGGCACCCTGACCTGCGAGACATTCCTGCGCGCGGGCCGGGCGTATCTGTGCATCTATGGCTTCGCCGGGCGTAATGCGCACCAGACGCTGGCGCTTCTGGTCACCCGGCGGATGGAGGACGCAGGGCTTGGCCCGCTGGGCTTTGTCGCCACAGATTACGCGGTGCTGATCTGGTCGCTGGACCCGGTGGCAGACCCCGCGCCGCTGCTGGCGGCCGGAAACCTGCGCGCAGGGTTCGACGACTGGCTGGCCGAAAACGCGGTGATGAAGCGCAGCTTCCGCGCCGTGGCGCAGGTGGCGGGGCTGTTGCAGCGCAACCTGCCCGGTCAGCGCAAGACCGGCAAGCAGGCGACGTTTTCGTCGGATATCCTGTATGACACGCTCCGCCGGTTCGATCCGGACCACCTTCTGTTGCGCATCACGCGCGCGGCGGCGCAGCATGGGCTGGTCGATTTCGGCCGGATCGAGGCGATGCTGGCCGACCGCCCGCGTCTGGTCCATGCCCGCGCGCCGCATGTCACGCCGCTGGCCGCGCCGCTGCTGCTGGAAGCCGGGCGCATCCCCATCCGGGGCCTTGGCGAAGACCGCCTGATCGAGGCCGAGGCCGCGCGGATGATGGCCGAGGCGGGCTTGCACTTCGGCGACGGGGCGCCCGATATGGGCGCATGAGTCCCTGTCCGTCCGATCATGGTTCAGACAGGCGCGCGCGGGCGTGCATGGTCCGGGCGTGCCCGGTCGGTATGCGCAAAGCGCCCTCGGGCCGTGCGGGGGGGGGGGGGGGGGGGGCGCGCCCCCCCCACGGCCCGAGGGCGCTTTGCGCATTTGCCGAACCCTGCGGGCGGGCCGCACATGAGCAGCTTCCCCTTTCGCTTCGCCGGTCAGGATGTCGCCGCCCGCCCCTCGGGGGCGCTGTGGTGGCCGGCGGAGCGCGCGCTGGTGGTGGCCGACCTGCATCTGGGCAAGGCCGAGCGCATGGCCCGGCGCGGCGGCGCGCTGCTGCCCCCCTACGAGGTGCAGGCCACGCTGGCGCGGCTGGCGGCGGAGCTGGAAGCCACCGGTGCCCGGCGGCTGATCGCGCTGGGCGACAGTTTCGACGATGACGCCGCGCGCGAGGGGGTGGCGGCGGCGCTGGCGGCCGTCACCGCGCGCGTGGCGGTGCTGTGGGTGAGCGGCAACCACGACCCCGGCACGGCAGGGGCAGAGGTCCTGCTGCACGGCATCGCGCTGCGCCACATCGCCGGGGATGGCCCCGACATCTCGGGCCATTACCACCCGAAACTGCGCATCGCCGGGCGCCGGGTGCCGGTATTCCTGATCGGGGCCGGTCACCTGATCCTGCCCGCCTTCGGCACCTATACCGGCGGGCTTGACACGGACGCACCGGTGCTGCGCACCCTGATCCCCGAAGGGCTTGCCGTTCTCACCGGCCGCGCGGCAAGGCCAATCCCGCTGGCACGGCGCAGGAGGGTATGATTGCCGGCGGTTCCGGCCTGTCGGGGCCGCCGCGGGTGCCGGGATACGCGCCCGGAGAAGCCGCGCGGGGATTGACCGCGCGCCTGCGGGATGGCTTGCTGGCAGCCTCTGCCTGCCGCTTCAGCCACAGATCAAGGACCCGCCCATGCCCCTGCCAACCTTCCACATGATCGATGCGGCCCCGCAACCCGTGGCGACCTTTTCCCACGCGAGCGAGGTCGATGGCTGGGTCTTCCTGACCGGCCAGATGCCCACCTGGCCCGACGCCCCCGGGCGCCCCCTGCCCGAAGGGATCGAGGCCCAGACACGCCGCGTCATGGACAACCTGACCATCGTGCTGGAGGGGCTGGGTCTGGGGCTCCGGCACGTGGTGCAGGCGCGTGTCTACCTCACGCAGTTCGAACGCGACTACGCCCCGATGAATGCGGTCTACCAGAGTTACTTTGCGGATGGAAAGCTGCCCGCGCGGACCTGCATCGGGGTCAGCGGTCTGGCCGTCGGGGCGCTGGTCGAGATCGACATGGTGGCCCGGCGTCCCTGAAACGGGGCGCGCGCGCGCCAAGGTCCCTACATGCGCGCGATCCTGTGCTCTCGCCAGATGATGAACAACCCCGATGCAGTGATGATCGCAATCCCCAGCCAGCTTGTCAGGTTGGGCCAGTCGCGAAAGAACAGCCAGCCAAACGCGGCGGCGCTGACGATTTCAAGGTAGTGCAGCGGAGCGACCGTTGCCGAAGGCGCGAAACGCAGCGCATAGGAAATGAACAGATGCGCAACCGTCGCCGCCAGCGCGACGCACAAAAGCTGCACCCAGACGACAGGCGCGGCCCAGGACAGCGCCAGCAGGGGCAGGTCCAGCATCTGGCCCGCACCAAGCACCGGCAGCATGATCAGAACCGCCATCCAGGCGGTATGGAAATTCATCGCCACCGGCGGAAGCTCGCGCGACAGGCGGCGCGTGACCAGAATGTAGAAGGCGAAGGCAACCGCTGTCACCAGAGGCCAGAGCGCCACCGGCCCGAAGACCGCGAAATTGGGCTGGATCACCAGCAGCGCCCCGGAAAACCCTATGAGACTGGCAATGATCCGGCGCGGTCCGACCTGTTCCCCGAACAGCAGGAACCCCAGTGCCAGCAGGATGAAGGGTTCGACAAAGACAATCGCCAGGGCATCGGCAATCGGCATTGCCTGCACCGCAGCCACAAAGCTGTAGGTCGAAACCAGCCCGACCACGGCCCGCAGCACCAGAAGCCGCAGCATCACGGGTGACAGCCGCCACACGCTGCCCGCAAGCATCATCAGGGGCAACATCAGAAAGACCTGAAACCCGTACCGCGCCAGCGTCACCTGGGTCACGGTCACATGCTGCGAGGCCATCTTGGCGGCAACATCGATCAACGGTGCCGTCAGGCAGAACAGGACCATGTACAGCACCCCCAGGGGCACACGGTCCATCGGCACGGGCACAAGGGCGGGGGCTGGCATCTCCTGATCCGATCACAAGCGGGTCCGTCCGCGCGACCATGTGATGAAAAAGCAGGCGATACAAGCGCATGCAATGCAATATCGGCGCGGGCCAGAACCGGCCACCTGCGCCGGGCAGCCCTCCCCCGCCCGGCCCGCTGTCAACGCCCCGGCGCCCGGGGTGCTGCCTTCGCAGGGCAACGCGGTTGCCAGTTTTGTGCTGCGGCAGAGCCATTTCGCGGCGTCTGCCGGTCATGGCGTTCGGGGACGCACGGGGCGTGGACTTGCACGCCACGGCCCCCGATCTGCCAATTTCTGCAAAAAATATTATGCTTCCATCACTAAAAACGATTTCATCTATGCACGGGAAGTCAAAATACTCGATCCGTGCGGCGCCCCCAACGGCACCGCAACACAATGCGCCCGCCAAGGCCGTCATGCCCCTGTCGTGAGCGGACCATAACAAACCAGGGCGCCAGGGAGGTCGGGATGTTCCGTTGTCAGTGTTTCCGCCGGTGCTGCTCCACGCGCGCAGCCCGTGTTTTCATGCCCTGCTCCCGGCATCGCACCATTTCGGGCTCTTGCAGCCTTCAGAAAGAGGACGTGACATGAAAGCAATCCTTTACTCCGGCGTGGCCAGCGTTGCGCTGGTTTCCGCCGCACTGGCAGACTGCCCGCCGATCACACTGGAAGATACCATGGGTATCGCCCCCGGTGCCTTTCCGCAGCAATATGACCTCAGCGAATTTCAGGCCGCTGCAGACTGCACCATGACCTTTCAGGAAAACCCTGAAATCGCCGAGCTGAACGCCCGGATCCAGGGCAATCCGGAAACACTCTCCCCGGTCGCGGAGCGCCTGCCGGTGGAGCCGCTGGTTGTGGTTCCCTATGAGACCATCGGCCAGTATGGCGGCACGATCCGGGGCATGTCGAACGCGACCGAGGCGGGCACTTCGGATTTCATGTCGGTGCACCATGTCAACCTGATGCGCTATGCCGATGATCTGGTGACCATCGTTCCCAACGTGGCCCGCTCCTACGCGTGGAATGATGACTTCACGGAACTGACCTTCGGGCTGCGCGAGGGACACCGCTGGTCGGATGGCGCGCCCTTCACCGCCCATGATATCGCCTTCTGGTACAATCACATGGTCATGGACGAGAATGTCGTGGGCAACCCGCGCGCGCTCTGGAGCACAGGCGGCGAGCGGTTCGAGGTCGAGGCGGTCGACGATCTGACGGTCGTGTTCCGGCTGGCCGCGCCGCAGCCGGGGCTGCTGGCGACCTTCGCGGTGGACTACGCCCAACCCTTCCAGCCGCGCCATTTCCTTGGCCAGTTCCACCCCGAGATTGACGAGAACGCCGATGCCAACGCCCAGGCGCTGGGTTTCGAGCGGGGCTATGACGTGATCGCGCACTACTACGGCGGGTCCGACTGGAAGGACGTGCCCTCGCCGCTGCTGCGCAATCCGGCCACCGTGGGCAGCCTGCCCAAGGCTGTCGTGCCGACGCTGGAGTCGCACATCACCGTTTCCGACACCACCGAGGGGCGCCGCTACGTGGCCAACCCGTTCTTCCACATGGTCGATACGGCCGGCAACCAGCTTCCCTATATCTCGCAGAAGGACGAGCGCTACGTTCCCAACAACGAGGTGCGCCTGCTGCGGATGATCAACGGCGAAATCCACTACAAGTCGCAGAACGTTGTCCTGCCGGATGCGCCCGCGCTGCTGGACGGCCAGGAAGCGGGGAACTACACGATCTATCTGCGCCCGCAGATCGGGATGCCGGTGTTCGGCTTCAACATGACCCCCGCCGACGAGGCAAGGCGCGAACTGTTCAACAATCGCGATTTCCGCATCGCCATGAGCCATGCCATGAACCGCGACGAGATCAACTCGGTTGCCTTCTTCGACCTCGGGGACGTGCGCGCCTACTTCCATTTCGATCCGGTGCCGCCCTTCGCCACCGAAGAGCAGATCAACTACGCGACCGAGTTCAATCCGGAACGGGCGGCCGAGCTTCTGGACAGCGTGGGGCTGGTGGACAGCACCGGCGACGGGGTGCGCGAACTCAACGGGGAACCCTTCCGCCTGAACATCGTCTTTGCCACCCAGGGCATGCCCACCGCGGTTGCGGAACTTGTCGCGCAGCACTGGACCGATATCGGCATTCCGACGACCATCCGCGAGGCGACCTCGGACGAATACCGCGCCGCACAGGGGGCCGCCGAGATTGATGTGGTGAGCTGGGGCAAGGGGCAGCCGATCCCGGTCCTGCTGGGCTCGGCAGAACAGCTCATCCCGCCCTTCGGCGGCTTCTTCGATGCCCGCACCGGCATGGGCTGGGAGCGTTACCTGCAGACCGACGGCACCGAGGGAACCCGCCCCCCCGAGTGGACCTATGAGCTGGCCGATGCCGTGTTCGAATGGCAGACCCATCTGCCGGGCACACCCGAGTCCGACGAACTGGGCCAGCGCATCATCGACCATGTGCTCGAAGGCTTCGCGTTCATGAGCACGGTGCAGGCTCCGAACCCGGTCTATCGCCACAACGCGGTGCAGAACTTCATGCCGCCGTTGACCTGGAGCTACGAATACTATCGCATGTATCCGTACCGCCCGCAGCAGTGGTGGTTGTCCGAATAACGGCGCAACCGGCTGACCTGAACTCCGGGCGGCCTGACCTTCAGGCCGCCCTGCCCTTCCGGAGCCACCGCACATGCCCGCATTTGCCCGTTTCGTTGCGGCCCGCTTCTCGGCCGCGATGGCGACCATGATCCTGGTCAGCCTGATTGTCTTTACGCTGATGGAACTGGTGCCGGGAAACTGCGCCGAACGCTACATCGCCTACAAGGCCTCGCAGGGCTTCACCATCACCGACGCGGATATCCGCGCCGAAGAAGTGCGCATGGGGCTGGACCGGCCCTTTGTGATCCGGTGGGTCGACTGGGTCACCGGGGTCTTCTTCCGCTTCGATCTGGGGGAAAGCTGCCTTTGGCGGGTGAGTGTCAACCAGTTGATCGGTGACAAGCTGCTGCTGTCCTTCGGACTTGCCGGCGGCGCGCTCGTTCTGACCTATGCGCTCGCGGTGCCGATCGGCATGGCATCGGCCTCCATGCGCGGCGGCTGGCTGGACGGGGTGATCCGGATCCTGTCCTATCTGGGGCTGGCGCTGCCGAACTTCCTTCTGGCGCTGATCATCATGCTGTTCTCGACGATCTGGCTCGGCGACACGATGACCGGCCTCTTCTCCGAGGAATTCCGCGAGGCGCCCTGGACATGGGCACGCTTTGCCGACCTGATGTCCAATGCCTGGATGCCGATCTTCATTCTTGCCTGGTCGGCCATGGCGATCCAGATCCAGACCGTGCGGGCCATGATGTCCGACGAGCAGGACAAGCTTTACGTCACCGCCGCGCGCGCCCGCGGGCTTTCGGGGGGCACGTTGCTGCTGCGCTACCCGGCCCGGCACGCGCTGGGGCCGGTGGTGAACTCGGTCGGCTTTGACCTCAACCGCATCTTCAACGACCTGCCCATTGTCGCGGCTGTCCTGATCCTGACCGAGGCGGGCGCGCTGCTGCTCGAGGCGCTTGCGCTCTCGAACGACCAGCAGCTTGCGGGCGCGATCATCCTGTCGATGACGGCGCTGATCGTTCTGTTGAATTTCCTGACCGACATCCTGCTGGCAGTGCTGGATCCGCGCATTCGCAAGGGGTTCTTCTGATGGCGTTTCTGGGCATGGGCAAGCGTGTCGCGCTGCCTGAAATGACAAGCGAGGAGTATTTCACCGCCGGACAGGGCCGGTTGATCTGGCAGCGGTTCAAAGCCAATCGCACCGCCCGATTTGCGCTCTACGTCCTGGCCTTCTTTGTGCTTTGCGGGATTTTTGCGCCGTTCCTGTCGCCCTATGACCCGACCGCCGCCGGACGGAACGCGGATTACACCAACGGCGCCCCCCAGGTCCCGAAGTTCTGCGATGTCAACGGGTGTTCGCTGCGCCCATTCATCCATGGCACCGAACGAACCCGCGGCCCCGAGACGAATTTCCGCTGGGTCACCGTTCAGACGGAAGAGCGGACCTACCTGACCTTCCTGCCGCGGGTCGCCCCCTACCGGTTGTTTGGCGTGATCCCCATGGAGCGCCGGCTTTTCGGGGCCGAGGAGGGTTTCGTCCACCTTTTCGGGACCGATGCGCAGGGCAAGGACATCTTCAGCCGCACCTTGCACGCCGTCGGTGTCAGCCTTGCAGTCGGGACAATGGGGGTGCTGATTTCCTTCGTGCTGGCGCTGATCATCGGGGGCGTGGCCGGGTTCTTCGGCGGCTGGATCGATACCGTGCTGCAGGCGCTCATGGATACGGTCAAGGCGGTGCCGACGATTCCCATGTTCATGGCGGTGGCGGCCTTCATGCCGGAAAGCTGGACCTCCGAGCAGCGCTTCTTCTTCATCTCGTTGGCGCTTGGATTTCTGGGCTGGGGCACGCTGGCGCGACGGATCCGGACCCATGTTCTGGCAGAACGCACCGCCGACTATGTCCTTGCCGCGCGGATGGCGGGCGCGCGCCCCTTCCATGTCATCCGCCGCCACCTGCTGCCCAGCTTCACCAGCTACATCATCGTCGATCTGGTGATCTCGTTTCCCTACATGGTGCTGGCCGAGACCTCGCTCAGTTTCATCGGCCTGGGGCTGAAGGACCCGGTCAACTCGCTGGGTGTGATGCTGCAGAACACCACCCGCGTCGACGTGCTGCTGAACTATCACTGGTATTTCATCCCGGTGCCGATATTCGTGGCGATCGTGCTGGCCTTCGTCTTTGTCGGCGACGGGTTGCGCGATGCCGCTGACCCCTATTCGGAGCGGCGCTGATGGGTGGCCTGCTGACCGTGCGCGACCTGACGCTGCGCTTTTCCACCGACGAGGGGCTGATCACGGCGGTGGACGGAGTGAGTTTCGACCTCGAACCGGGCGAGGTGCTGGGCCTTGTCGGGGAAAGCGGTTCCGGGAAATCGGTGACCGCGAAATCGCTGATGCGGCTGAATTCCGGCAATGCACGCTACGGCCCCGAAAGCCGCATGCACCTGCACCTCGACGGCGAGGACATCGACATCCTTGCCCTCCAGGGAGCCCGCGCCATGCGCAAGGTGCGCGGGGACATCATCTCGATGATCTTTCAGGAGCCCATGGCAAGTTTCGCGCCGGCGATCTCGATCGGCGCGCAGATGGTGGAAATGCTGCAACTGCATCGCGGTCTGTCCCGGAAGGAAGCAAAACGCAGGTCGGTCGAGATGCTGGAAAGGGTGGGCATCTCCGAGGCGGCAAGGCGCTTCGACCAGTACGCGTTCGAGCTTTCGGGGGGCATGCGGCAGCGGGCGATGATCGCCATGGCGCTGTCCACCCGGCCCAGGCTCCTGATTGCCGACGAACCGACCACGGCACTCGACGTGACCATCCAGGCCCAGGTGATCGACCTGATGAAGGACCTGGTGCGGGAATTCGGCATGGCGATCATCTTCATCACGCATGATCTGGGCGTGATCGCGCAGACCGCGGACCGTGTGGCGGTGATGTATCTTGGCAATATCGTTGAAAAGGGGCCGGTGGCAGATGTGATCCGCCGCGCCGGCCATCCGTACACGCGTGGCCTGATCAGCGCCCTGCCGAAACTCGATGACCTGGATTCCCCGCTGATGCCCGTGCCCGGCGATATCCCGTCGCCGCTGGAACGGCCTTCGGGCTGTGTCTTTCACACGCGCTGCCCGGTGGCCGAGGCCCGGTGCAGGACGGTCATCCCCGAAACCCGGCAGTTGCGCTCCGGGCACCGGGCGGCCTGTCACCTTAACGCAGCCGATGAGGTAGCCCTGTGACCGATGTGGCCGTCGCCATACGCGATCTGGAAGTGCACTATCCCCTCGGGCGCCGTCTGTTCGGCACGGCGCCGGTTCTCAGGGCGGTGGCCGGGGTCACGCTGGACATTCCGCGCGGCGCCTTCTTCGGGCTGGTCGGCGAGAGCGGATCAGGCAAGACCACGCTGGGCCGCGCCGCGCTGGGTGTCGCACCCGTATCGGTCGGGCAGATCCGTGTCACCGACAGCCAGGGCGAGGTTTTCGACGTGGCGCGGCTGGACCGCGAGACCGAGAGACGGTTTCGCCGCCGGGCGCAACTGATCTTTCAGGATCCCTACACCGCCCTGTCCCCGCGGATGACGGTGCGCGACATCATCGCCGAGCCGCTGGAGCTGATGAAACTGTGCAAGACCCGTGACGAGGCCAACGCCAGGGTCCGCGAGATTGCCGCGAAATGCCGCCTGAACGTGGAATACCTGCGCCGCTTTCCGCATGCCTTCTCGGGCGGGCAGCGCCAGCGGATATCCATTGCGCGGGCGCTTGTGACGAACCCCGATTTCATTGTGGCCGATGAAAGCGTGGCGGCGCTGGACGTGTCGATTCAGGCGGATATCCTGAACCTTCTGAAACAGTTGCAGCGCGACCTCGGCCTGACCTTCCTGTTCATCAGCCACGATCTGTCCGTGGTGGCGCATACCTGCGACCATGTCGCCGTCATGTATCTGGGCCGGATCGTCGAGACCGCACCGCCGCGGCGGCTGTTCGCCACACCGCGCCATCCCTATACCCGGGCGCTGATCTCGGCGATCCCGTCACTGGACCCCGAAAACCGGGCACGCGCCGAACGGCTGACCGGCGAAATACCCTCGCCGGTCAATCCGCCTTCCGGGTGCACCTTTCACACCCGTTGCCCCATGGCGCGCGACCGCTGCCGGGTCGAGGCACCGCAGTTGCGGGTCATGGCCGACGGACACCTGGCCGCCTGCCATTTCTCCGAGGAACTGGCCCCGCCCGGCACCACCGAACCCCGATCCTCGCAAGGGGCGCAATGAGGTTCAGACCCGGCACAGAGGCGGAACTGCCCGCGATTCAACGCCTCGTTCTCGCGGCGTTTTCGGATTACATGGCGGGGATCGGTCAGGACTGGGCGGAGAATGCCGACTGGCTGGCCGATCGGGTCGCCGCCGGGAAGGCCGTGGTCGCCGAGCACCCCACCGGCGGGCTTGCCGGGGTCATGTTCCGCACCCTTGACCCCGAAGCGGGGCGGATGAAAATCGACCTTGTCGCGGTCGCTCCGGAGGCACAGGGCAAGGGGCTGGGCCGGGCATTCATTGCCGAAGGCGAGCGGATCGCCCGAAGCGCGGGCGCCCGGCGCCTGTGCCTTCACACGGTGGCGAAGTACACCCATCTGGTCCGGTTCTACGAGCAGGCCGGGTTCAGGATCGTGCGCCTGGGCCCGCGCCGCGCCGGGGACGACGGGCATCTGCGCGCCTATTTCGAAAAACCCCTGACCCCGTGAACAGGCGCCGGGTATGCCCGGTCGTTGCGTGGACACCGTTGCGGGGACTCCGTTGCGGGGCCGTCGCTCCGGTAGCCCCGCGCCGACCGTCAGGTCCAGATCGGGTTGCTCCAGGCCCGTCGCCCGGCCGCATCCACCACCGTGACCCGGATCCAGGGCGAGCCTGCGAACCGCAGCAACGGCACGCTGGCGCGGGTCATCGACTCGCCATGAACCGCCCGCGCCGCCGAGCCGTGCCCCTGCACAATCACCGAAACCGCCGCCGAACACGCCACCTCGATCGCATCCTCGCGCAGCGTTATGCCGCGCAGTTCCGGACCCTGGGTCGAATAGTAATCCCCGGCCTTTAGGGCCTCCAGCAGCATCTCGGGCGTGTTTTCGGGCGCGCGCACCATGACCCAGCCGCCGAAGTGATCCGGTTCCGTGAAATGGGAGTCATCCGTCGCGCAAAGCGAGAGCGCGCGGCCTTCGGACAGCAGCAGATCGGCTATCGCGAAACCGTCGGCCCGGTCCGCGCCGACGGCGCAGCCGTGGTTGTAGATCTCCACGGCATGGGCCGCGGCAATGCTGCGCGCGTCCTGCAGCGTCAGCCCCGACCATTGCGGATGCGCAATGGCGACAAAGGCCCCGGCATCGCGAGCCCGCGCCGCGATCTGCGGCCCCGTCTCCTGGGCGTTCAGCGGCAGAAAGTCGCGCGCATCGGGGGGCGCGAAATCCGCCGGCAGGCCGACCGCCAGAATATGCCACAACTCGCCATTCTGCATCGCGCCCGAATGCAGTTCGGCGCCAAGTATGGTGGTGAAACCTTCGTGGCGAAACGGGGTCGTATCGACAATCGGATATCCGAAGCGGCCAAGGAAATGATCCGTGAGCGCAATGAAATCATACCCTTCGGCGTGATAGCGGCGGCAAACCTCCTCTGGCTCCAGCACCCCGTCCGAGCGGGTGGAATGGGTATGAAGGTTTCCGCGCCAGAAGCGCCCGGGCAGATTGAAGATATCACGCAAGGGTTCGATCCTTCTCAGGCAAGGCGCCGTTCAGGCCCCGGAGGCAGCGACGCATGGGAAACCGGCATCCGATACACGTCAGTTAGCGCCCGATCAGGACGATCGGTCAAGAATTAATCCAGCGCGGCAGCATCGGATTTTTTTATCTTTCCATTGGGTTGCCCGGGCCTGTCACACTGCGGCGGGCATGCGACACGGGGCGGCGGGCGCACGCTCCGGACATGCGCGCACCGGACGGGGCGGCGGTGGCGGTGTCTCAATCCGGCGGGTTGTCCTGCACGTCCCGCGCCATCGCCAGGAACGCGCGCAGCAACCGCCCTTCCCTGCGCGCGGTCAGGCAGACCAGCGCCTCGTCCATGGTCATGCCGGCCACATTGTCCAGCGGAATCGGCGTCAGGCGGGTGTCCTGTCCGAACTCGGCCGCCGAGACAAAACCGACCCCCGCCCCCCCGGCCACAAGCTCGCGCACCGCCTCGCGGCCCTCCGCCTCGATGGCAGGCACCAGTGTCAGCCCCGCCGCCGCCGCCGCCTGTTCCAGCTTCGCCCGGGTGCGCGATCCCTGCTCGCGGAATACCAGCGGCAGGTCGGCAAGGTCCGGCAGGCGCAAGCGCCCGCGGGCTGCGGCGGGATGATCATGGGCCGCGAAAGCGATGATCGGGCTGGAACTGAGCGGCAGCACGGTCAGATCCTGCCCGGTCGGCAATTCACCCAGCACGCCGACATCGGCCTCGTATCTGTAAAGCGCCTCGATCACGGTATCGGTGTTGCCGGATTGCACGATGACCCGGACCGACGGGTAGCGCTGGCGGAACCGGCCCAGGATGTGCAGCAGATGGTGCGGCGCGTCGGCGATGATCCGCAGGTAGCCTTCGCGCAGGGCCCGGCGCTCCGAGAGCATTTCCAGCGCCTCGCGCTCCACCTCGAAGAACCGCCGGGTGATGGCCAGAAGCGCCTCGCCCTCGGCGGTCAGGGTGATCTGCCGCCGGATGCGGTTGAAAAGCTGGACCTCGTATTCCTCTTCCAGCTTGCGCACCTGGTCAGAAATGGCAGGCTGGGTCAGATGCAGCGCTTCCGCCGCGCGCGAGAACCCGCCGGTGGTGGCGACATGATGAAAGGCGCGGAGCTGGACATATCGCACGGGCCGACCCGGTCATAGGAACTATCAATGTTTCGTTTGAAAGTAGCGATTTGTCTTATCCCGGACAATGGGTCATTCTGCGTCGGCTGTGCGTGAATTGTCGTGTTGAAGGAGAGGCTGCCGATGCACCCCTTGCTTGTGCTCTTGAACCTTGCGGCGGCGGTGATGCTGCTTCTCTGGGCGGTGCGCATGGTGCGCACGGGGATGGAGCGTGCCTTTGGCGCGGCGCTGCGCGACAGTCTGCGGCGCGCGGGTGGCGGTCTGGCGGGAATGTCGGTCGTCGGCGCGGCGATGGCGGTTCTGCTGCAAAGCGCAACGGCGGTGGGGGTGCTGGCGGCGGGGTTTGTGGCGGGCGGGATGCTGCCCGTGGCGGCGGGGCTGGCGGCGCTTCTGGGCGCGGATCTTGGCTCGGCGCTGGTGGTGCGGGTGCTGGCGCTGGACCTGTCGGCGCTGATTCCGGTGCTGCTGCTGGTGGGCGCGCTGCTGTTCCTGAAATCCGAACGCCGGAAGCTGCGGCAGTATGGCCGCATCACGCTGGGGATCGGCTTCATCCTTCTGTCGCTGTCGATGATCGGCCAGGCGACCGAGCCCCTGCGCGCGGGCGAGACCCTGCCGGTGGTGATCCGCTACCTGCAGGGCGATCCGGTTACCGCCTTCGTTGCGGTGGCGCTGCTGACCTGGGCGATGCATTCCTCGGTGGCGATGGTGCTTCTGCTGGCCATGCTGGCGCAGGGCGGGGTGCTGCCGATGGCGGCGGCGGTGCCAATGCTGCTGGGCGCCAATTTCGGCGCCGGGCTGATCGCGGTCTGGCTGACACGCGGCATGACCGCACCGGCGCGGCGGGTGCCGCTGGGCAACCTGATCCTGCGCGGGGCGCTGGCGATGCTGGCGCTGGTGGCCTGGTGGGCCCTGCGTCCGGACCTGGACTGGCTCGGCAGCCGCCCGGAAGTGCAGCTTGTCCACGCGCATGTGCTGTTCAACGCCGTGCTGCTGGTGCTGGCCCTGCCGCTGATCCCGGCCACCGCGCGGCTATGCACGCTGCTGCTGCCCGAACCCGTCGACCCGCAGGCCGCGCAGCGCGCGCGCCGGTCGGCGCTGGACCGCTCGGTGATCGACCGCCCGGCGCTGGCGCTGGCCTCGGCCAAGCGCGAGTTGCTGGCCATGGGCGAGGCGGTCATCGAGATGTTCGCCCCGGTGGGCGACGTGCTGTCGGACCCCAGCCCCGAACGGATCGCCGCCCTGCGCGAGAAGGGCGCCGAGATCAGCGCCCGGCACAACGACATCAAGCTCTACCTGGCCGAGGTCAACCGCAACGACCTGTCCACAGAGGACGAGCGGCGCAGCACGGAACTGACCGATTTCGCCATCAACCTGGAACTGGGCTGCGATATCGTCGCCCGGTCGCTGCTGCCGCTGGCCGACGAGAAACGCCGCCGCGACCTGCGCTTCTCGGACGCCGGCTGGGCCGATATCCGCACGCTGCACGCCCGGGTGCGCACCAACATGCAACTGGCGCTCAACGTGCTGATCTCGGGCGATGTGCATTCGGCACGCGAGCTGATGCGCGAGAAGGAGCGCATGCGCCAGCTTGAGCGCGAAAGCCTTGACCGCCACCTGCGCCGCCTCTCCGAGGGCAACCCCGACAGCCTCGCAACCTCGCAGATGCACGTCCAGACCGTCCGCGCCCTCAAGGAAATCAACTCCCTCCTTGTCACCGTTGCCCACCCCATCCTCGCAGAACAGGGCATGATCCTCCGAAGCCGACTCGCCCCGGGCGACCCGGCCACGGGCCCGGATGAAGGGCGCTGAACGGGCGCGCCGCCTTCCTTGACCTGGCTTATGACTCGATCACGATTATCGATTTCACATATGATTTTGGCAGTGCCACAACAGCGCCATGTGCGGATGGCTTCAGCATGGAGGGAGGATGCAGATGGCGACCCAAGCGGAGTTTCCCAGACCGGATGGTGGCGCGCCCTGGCTGCTGACGCCGGGTCCGCTCTCTACCGCGACCGAGACCAGGCAGGCGATGTTGCGCGACTGGGGATCATGGGACGGCGACTTTCGCGCCATGACCGCGGCGATGTGCGCGCGCCTGCTGGCACTTGCAGGCGACGCGGCGGGCGAATTCGCCTGCGTGCCGATGCAGGGATCGGGCAGTTTCGCGGTCGAGGCGATGCTGGGCTCACTGGTGCCGCGCGGGGCGAAGGTGCTGGTGCTGGCCAACGGCGCCTATGGCCAGCGCGCGGCGGAAACCCTGCGCTATCTGGGCCGCGACCATACGGTGATCGACAAGGGCGACTACATGCCCCCCCGCGCCCCCGAGGTTGACGCGGCGCTGGAAGCCGACGCGGGCATCACCCATGTGGTGGCGATCCATTGCGAAACGTCTTCCGGCATCCTCAACCCGATCGAGGAAATCGCCGAAGTGGTGGCCGCGCGCGGGCGCAAGCTGCTGATCGACAGCATGTCCGCCTTTGGCGCGCTGCCCCTGAACGTTTCCGAAATCCCCTGCGAGGCCTTCGTGTCCTCGGCGAACAAATGCATCGAGGGCGTGCCGGGCTTCGGCTTCGTGATCGCGCGGCGCGCTGCGCTGGAGGCGGCACGGGGCAACAGCCACTCGCTGGCGCTCGATCTGCACGCGCAGTGGGTCTATCTGGAAAAGACCGGGCAATGGCGCTACACGCCGCCCACGCATGTGGTTGCGGCCTTCCTCAAGGCGCTGGAGATTCACGCGGCCGAGGGCGGGGTCGCGGCGCGCGGGGCACGCTACCGTGACAACCGCGACACGATGGTGGCCGGCATGCGCGCGCTGGGGTTCGAAACGCTGCTGGCCGACCGCTGGCTGTCGCCGATCATCGTCACCTTCTTCAACCCCGCCGATCCGGCCTTTGATTTCGCGCGCTTCTACGATCTGATGAAGGCGCAGGGGTTCATCATCTATCCCGGCAAACTGACCGTGGTCGACAGTTTCCGCATCGGTTGCATTGGCCGGATGGATACGGCAGTGATGCGCGGTGTGGTCGATGCTGCGGCCCATGCATTGCGCGAGATGGGGGTCAGGGATGCCACACCGCCCGCCGTGGCCCTGGCCGAGCGTGCCCGGCTGGCGGCCTGAGCCCCCGCCAACCGCACGGAAGCGTTTCCCTCAGGCGGGATCGAAGAGTCGGGCATCGGCGCCAGGGAGAGCAACATCGAGGCCATGAAAAGCGTCATGCCCATCAAGACACGCTCACGAACGTGACAGGCAAGGCAGCGCCGTGCCCGCATCCGCGCAGGGTGCCATGAGCACCTTTGCGATGGTGCTGGTGCTGACGGCGGCGCTGTTGCACGCCAGTTGGAACGCCATGGTCAAGGCCTCGGGCGACCGGGGGATCACGCTGGCGACAATCGCGCTGGGGCATGTGGTGTTCGGCGCGGTGCTTGCCGCTTTCGTGCCGCTTCCGGGCTGGCAGGCCGCGCCATGGATCGCGGCGTCCACCGTGATCCACTGGGGGTATTACTGGGCCATCTATCATGGCTACCGGCTGGGGGATCTGAGCCTGGTCTATCCGATCTCGCGCGGGACGGCACCGATGCTGGTGGCGCTTGGCGCATTCGTCGTTCTGGGCGAGTCGGTCGGCGGTGCGGGATGGACCGGAATCGCCGCGATCTCGGGCGGGGTGCTGCTGCTGGCGGTCGGATCGATCCGGCGCGGGGTCGATCCGCGCGCGGTGATGCTGGGGCTGGCACTGGGGGTCATCATCGCCGCCTATTCGGTGGTGGACGGGACCGGCGCACGGCTTGCCGAAACCTCGCTCGCATATATCGCCTGGCTGTTCATCTGCGAAGGCATTGTCGCCTTCTGGCTGCTGTGGCGGCGCAGGCGCGATCTGCGCGGACTGCGGGCGCGGTCCTGGTCCATCGGGCTGGCGGGGGGCGTGGCCTCGGCCCTGGCCTACGGGCTGGCGATCCACGCCAAGACGATCGCGCCGGTCGCGCTGGTTTCCGCCCTGCGCGAGACATCGGTGATCATTGCCGCGCTGATCGGCACCATGCTGTTCGCCGAACGGCCGCTGATGCCGCGTCTGGTCGCCTCGTGCGTCGTGCTGTTCGGCATCGCCGCGATCGCCCTGGCCTGAGCGGAGATACCTGCTGCCGGTGGCGCCGTGCGCCAGACCGGCAAACCTTGTCCCGGGGGCTCCGGGGCTTTTCGGGCGACGGCGGACGCCCGGGTCCGGCAAGCGGCGATGCGGGGCCATATCGCCCGCATCGCCATTACCTTGCCGCCTCCGCCGGGGAGGGCGCGCGTCAGGTAAACATGTCGGCGACGATGCCGTTATACCAGCCGATGCTTTCCTCGAATGTCTGGCGGCGCAGGTCCGCATCTTCGCCGGTCTGGCTGATGAAGCTGTCCACGGTGGCGATCTTCTCGTCCGTCGGCTCGTAGGAGGCGCCGACCTTCACCCCGTCATCGGTGGCAATCAGCGACCAGCAGGTGTTGGCGTAGCGCGCCGGGAACAGGCGCGCGTCCAGCAACTCGTGCCGGATGACATTGGCCGCGACCTTCGCCTGGCTGTTGGCCGAGAAGCCGGATTTCGGCATGTCGCCCTGCGCGCTGGCATCGCCGAGCACGAAGATCTTGTCATCCATGCGCGAGCGCATGTCCGCGGGCACCACCGGCGCCCAGCCGGAGTCGTTGGTCAGATCGGCCAGATGCGCGATCCGCCCGGCCTGCTGCGCGGGGATGACGTTGCAGACATCGACCTGTTCCACCATGCCGTCGATATCGACGGTCATGGCCTCGGGGTCCACCGACACGTTGTCGGCGCCGAAATCCGGGCCGACCCGTTCGACCATGCCGGGGTAATGGCGCGCCCAGCCTTCCTCGAACAGCGCCTGCTTGGAGAAGTTCTCCTTCGGGTCCACCAGCAGGATCTTGGCGGTGGGGTTCCGTTCGGACAGCACATGCGCGACCATCGAAATCCGCTCATACGGGCCCGGCGGGCAGCGATAGGGGTTCGGCGGCGCCACCATGGCAAACACCCCGCCCTCGCGCATGTTCTCGACCTGCGCCTTCAGGAGTTCGGTCTGGCTGCCGGCCTTGTAGGCATGCGGCATGCGGTTCTGTGCCGCGACCGACCAGCCGGGCACGCTGCCCTCGACGAAATCGATCCCCGGCGAGATCACCAGCCGGTCGTAGTCCAGCACATCCCCCCCCGCCAGCGTCACGGTCTGCGCGTCCCGGTCGATGCCGATCGCCCAGTCATGCACCACGTTGATCCCGTGCCGCGCGGCCAGCGTGCCGTAGCTGTGGCCAAGGTTCTCGAGATCCCAGAACCCGCCCAGATAGAGATTGGAGAAATAGCAGGTGTAGTAGGTGCGCGTCGGCTCCACCAGCACCACGTCCAGCGCGCCCTGGCTGTCACGCGCCAGATAACGCGCCGCCGTCGCCCCACCCGAGCCGCCGCCGATCACCACCACCTTCGGGCGGCTTGCGCCCATGACCGCGGGCGCGGCCAGCACCGCGCTGCCTGCGGCCATCCCGGCCAGAAGTGTTCTTCGCTTGATAGCCATTGTCCTTCCTCCCTGGTCTTCGAGCGCTCGGGCTCAGTCGTCGATCGTTGCGAAATAGGTCGCCAGTGCGGCGATGTCCTCGTCCGTCAGCCGCCGGGCGATGTTCTGCATGACCTGATGCGGGCGCAACCCCTCGCGATAGGCGTGCATGGCGACCACGAAACGGTCCTCGGGCCAGTAGGTGATCGAGGGAATGCCCGCCGCCGCCCCGTCGCGCTGGTGGCAGGTGGTGCATTCGCTGGCCAGGAACTCGCCCCATTCGCGGTCGCCGCGGATTTCCAGCACCTCGGGCGGCAGCTCCACCTCGACCCGTCGCGCGGTCGGCTCGGCCTCGGGGATGTCGCCGGGCTGGTCGGAATAGAGCCGCATGAACGCCAGCAGATCGGCGCGGTCGCCTTCATCATCCAGACCAGCGTAGCTCATCCGCGTGCCGGAAACCAGCGCATAGGGATTTTCGATATAGGCATCGAGCGTCCGGAACGTCCAGTAAAGCCCGTCACGCCCCATCCGGCGGATCGAGTCCGAATAGGGGAAATCCGCCACCGCCGCCGCACGGCGCCCGAACACCCGGTTCAGTTGCGGGCCGATCCCGTCCCCGGCGCCCGGTCCCATCTCATGGCAGGCGGCGCATTCGAATTCCCACAATTCGCGCCCGTGCTCCACATCGCCCAGCTCCACGGCGCGGGGAATGGTGGTGGTGGATTGCACGGTTTCGGGCGCGCTGTCGCCGGACTGGGCCGCAACCGGCCCCGCCAGCGCAGCCGCCGCCGCCATCGCCGCCAGCAAGGTGGTCAGCGACCGCCGCAGGCCAGCTTGTCCGCGTCTTTGCCCGGGCGGGGGAGTGATCGTCAGCATGTGGGTGCTCCGTCGATTGTCTGCGGCCATTCCTGCCCCCTGCACCACCGCAAACCGCCGCGCGCACGCGGGAAATCTGGGCCGTGGGCAGGGGATTGGCAAGTCGGGGACGTGCAACAGGGACGCGGTTCGGCCCATGCCGGGGACACGGCTGCCAACGTTCTGCCGCGCGCGCCCTGGGTGGAACGGCGGCCCTGTGGCCGCCGCCCTGCGCCGGTCGCCGCAGGGTCACGGCGCAGCGCGGGCAAGGGGATCGGCCGGGCTCCGGCGGCAGGGATCGCGGCTGCCTCCATCACTCGCCAAAGCTCGCGATATAGGCGATGAGCCCCTGCCGTTCGTCCGCGTCACGCACGCCGTTGAAGGACATCCGGTTGCGCGGCAGATGCGCCCGCGGGTTTTCGAGGAAGGCATCCAGCGTGGCGTTGTCCCAGACCATGCCGTCCGCTCCGGCCTCGGTCAGGACCGGTGAATAGCGAAAACCCTCCTGCGCACCCACCGGGGCGCCATAGACACCGTTCAGATGCGGGCCGACCGCGTGCCGCGCGCCATCGCCGACATTGTGGCAGGTGCGGCACTGGCGCCACGCCGCCTCGCCCCCGGCCACCTGTTCGGGGGTGTAGCCTGCGGCGGCCTCTTCCTCTTCCTCGGGCGCCGCGGCTTCCTCGGCGGCGGCAGGCGGTCCGGCATCGCCGGCATCACCCCCCGAAGCGGCGGCCATGGCCAGATACTGCGCGTGCCGCGCATCGGTCAGCGGATCATCGGGCGTGACCTCCAGCACGGCGGCGCGCATGGAGACCGCGACTGCGTCACCGCAGTCGGTCATGCACGGTTCCTGCGTGAAGGTCGGCCATTCGGTTTCCACCCGGTCATCCATGTAGAACCCGTCTTCATTGGGCAGGCGGATTTCGGTGAAATTCTCGGCGCTGAGTTCGAAATCGTCCTCCACCAGATCGTTGAGATAGAGCAGATATGCGGTGATCGCATAGACCTCGTCCGGTTCGAGCGACTGCGCGAAACCATAGGGCATGGCGCGATAGACATAGTCGAACACGGTCGACAGATACGGCCAGTAGGAGCCGATGGTCTTTTCCGGGTGTTCATGCGTCAGCGTGCCGAAACCGCCCGCCACCACCGGCCAGGCACCGATCCCTTCGCCGAAGGTGCCGTGGCAATGGGCGCATTGAAGTTCATACAGTTCCTCGCCCGTCCAGACATCGCCCCGCCCTTCGGGCAGGCCCGCGCCATCGGGGCGGATGTCGATGTCCCAGGCGGCGACCTCCTCGGGCAGGGCCAGGCGCCCCAGCGTGTCGGCATGCGCCAGCGCGGGCGCGCCGATCACCAGCGCCAGCGCGCTTGCCTCAAGCAACCTCGACATTTTCCACCTCCCCGCTGGAATGGACCTGCCATGTCTGGATCCCGTTCATGTGATAGATCGAGGCCGTGCCCCGGAACTCGCGCAGCGCGTCCTTGGTCGGCTGGACATACCCGGCGCTGTCCATGGCGCGGGACTGGATCAGCAGCGGGCTGCCGTCCCAGTCGAATTCGTAATAGAACCGGTGCAGCGACTTATCGAGGCTGGGCCCGTCGATCCGCGCATGGTGCCAGTTGCGCCCGCCATCAAGCGATACATCCACCCGGTCGATCGTCCCCACCCCGGACCAGGCAAGCCCGGTGATGACCGTGGGGCCGCGCCCGTGATAGATCGGCGCCTGCGGGCTGGGGCTGGTGATGACCGATTTGGCGTGCATCTCCCAGGTGAAGCGCCGTGCGCGGCCATCGGCCAGAAGGTCGGTGTATTTCGAGGTTTCCTCGCGGTGGTGCCAGGGCGCATCGCCAACCTCGATCCGGCGCAGCCACTTGACCCACATGTTGCCTTCCCAGCCCGGCACCACCAGCCGCACCGGATAGCCCTGTTCGGGGCGCAGGGCCTCGCCGTTCATCCTGAAGGCGACCATGCAGTCGTCGAGCGCCTTTTCCATCGGAATCGAGCGCGACATGGCCGATGCATCCGCCCCTTCGGCCAGCAGCCATGTGCCGTTCGGCTGCACGCCCGCGTGTTCCAGCAGCGTGCGCAGGGGCACGCCGGTATACATGCAGTTGTGGATCATCCCGTGGGTGAACTGCGCGCCGTTGAGCTGCGCGCCGCGCCATTCCATGCCGGTGTTGGCCGCGCATTCCAGGAAATAGATGCGGTTTTCGCGCGGAAAGCGCAGCAGGTCCTGCAGGGTAAAGACCATTTCGCGGTCCACCAGCCCGTTGATCATCAGCCGGTAATCCTGCGGCGCGATATCGGCGACGCCCGCGTGGTGGCGCTCGAAGCAGATGCCGTTGGGGGTGATGATGCCGTCAAGTTCGTGAATCGGGGTGAAGTTGACCGAACTGGCGGTGTCGGCGGTCAGCCACTCCACGTTGCGCCGGATCACATGCGCCTCGTGCGGGGACGGCTTGCCATAGGGGGCATCATCCACGCCGGGGCCGAGGAACTGCGCCCAGGGCTGCACCTCGGTGATCATCGGATCGGGGCTTGCGGCGCGGGCGGGCACCATGCCCGCGATCAGCCCCGCCCCGGCCAGCCCGGCGCCCCCCAGAAAGCCGCGTCGGCTGGTGCCGCCCGTGCCGTCGCCCGCCTTGTCGCCCGGTTTCGTCATTGTCGCTGTCTCCTCCCCTTCCACCGGCGCCGCGCCGCGCGCGTCAGCCGGTCACAACCTCGATGGTCTTGTTCTCGGGCACATGCACCCGGCCCTGTTTGCGGATATGATCGCTCACCACGTCCCAGATCTGCGGGCCTTCGGTGTCTTGCGTGACGCTGGCCCAGCCCGCGACCGTATAGGCACGCCCCATGTCCAGCGGCGCGCCGGTCGCCAGATGGGTCAGGTCGGTGATGCGTTCGCCCATGGGTTTGTCCACGGCGATCCGGTAGCCCAGGCCGCCCACGCGCACCATGTCCCCGCCCTGCTGGAAATACGGGTCTGGGTGGAACAGATTCTCGGCGATATCCTCCATCGCGCCGTGAATCTCGGCCCCCGTCATTTCGCGCCGGTAGGCGGCGCCATAGGTCATGGCGGTGACGTTGAAGACATCCTCGCGGGTGATCGGATCGCCCGGCATCAGCGACGGCCCCCAGCGCACGCCGGGCGAAAGCGCGATCTCGGCGTCGCGCTCCTCCATCAGCGCGGTGCAGATCAGGTCATCCCAGGTGCCGTTGAAGTTGCCGCGCCGATACAGCAGGCTGTCGGTATGGCCCAGCACCTCGGCCAGTTCCTCGGCGAAGGGCGCGCGTTCCGCGGCCACCAGCGCGGCCATCTCCGGGTCCGGGGCGATGGCATCGGCAAAGACCGGGATCAGCCGGTGGCGGAAGCCCGTCATCCGCCCGCCCTGCACATCCAGATCCAGCCGGGTGACGAACTTGCCGTTCGACCCCGAGGCAATGAGCAGCGTCTCCCCCACCAGCAGCGGTTCGGGCAGCGCGTCATGGGTGTGGCCGGTCAGGATCACGTCGATTCCCTGCACGCGGGCGGCCATCTGGCGGTCCACATCGAACCCGTTGTGCGACAGCACCACCACCAGATCGGCGCCCTGTCCGCGCACCTCGTTCACCATCGCCTGCATCCGCTCCTCGCGGATGCCGAAGCTCAGGTCCGGGAACATCCACGCCGGGTTGGCAATCGGGGTATAGGGGAACGCCTGTCCGATCACCGCGACCAGCGCGCCGCCGCGTTCGAACAGCTTGTAAGGTTCGTAAACCGGCTCGTTCCAGTCGGTGTCAAAGATGTTCTGCCCCAGAAAGGCGAAAGGCAGCCCGGAGACGATTTCATCCACCCGCTCGGCGCCCAGGGTGAATTCCCAATGCGCGGTCATGGCATCCACGCCCAGCGCGTTCATCAGGGTGACCATGTCCTGCCCCCCGGTGCGCAGCGCAGGCAATGAGCCGTGCCAGGTATCGCCCCCGTCCAGCAGCAGCGCGTCCGCGCGGTCGGCGCGGATGGCATTGACCACGGTGGCGATCCGGTCCAGCCCGCCCATGCGGCCATACGCCTGCCCCAGCGCCTCGAACTCCAGATGCGTCAGCGCATGGGCCATGGCGCTGGTGTGTTCCAGCCCGTAATGGTCCAGGAAATCCGCTCCCACCAGATGCGGCGGCTGACCGCGCGCCGCCCCCGCGCCCAGCTTGACCGAGGCTTCGCGGAACCAGATCGGCTGCGTCTGCGCGTGCAGGTCGGTCAGGTGGATCAGGGTGATATTGCCGAAGGTGTCGAAATCCAGCAGGTCGCCCTGACTCAGCCGCTGCTGCGCCGCCAGCCGCCCCCACTGGCCGGACGCGGCGGGACCCAGCAGCGCGGACGCGGCAAGGCTGGCTTGCAGGAAATGGCGGCGCGAGATCATCGGAACTCCGTCATGTCAGGGCAGGCGGATGGACATGCGGCACCGGCCGCGGCAGACACCGCGTCAGGCCGGAAACCGGATTTTGCGAAAGCGCGGGGCGCGCGCGGTCAGGCGACCTCGATATCCGCTGTCGCCTCGTAGATATCGCCGTTGTCATCGTGCCAGGCAAAATGGAATGTGCCGCTTTCGGGCACCTCGGCCTCGAACTCGATGAACGGGTTGGCGGCCAGGCTCGGCTCGATGTCCATCTCGATCACCGTCTCGTCGTTGAAGGTGCAGACGAAGCGGTGGATGATGTGGCGCGGCACGCGATTGCCATCGGCATCAATGCGTTCGCCGTTCTCCATCGGATGGTTGGCAAGCGTCCTGATCTGCACGACCTCACCGGGCGAAGCGGTCCGGGGCACGCGCACACGGGGGCGGGCGTCGATTGTATCCATGGGTTCCTCCCTTCCTCAGCCGCCGCAGCCGCCGATGGTCACCCGCACGCGGGCGCTGGCCTGCACGAAGCTGCCGTCTTCCATTTCCGCCAGCGCGATCACGTCCATGGTCTCGGCCATGCGGATGCGGGTGGAGAGCATGTGACTTCCGGCGCGCGGGCCGAAATGCACGGTGCAGACCTCGGGGTTGGGGTTGGCGGGGGCCAGGATGCGGATCGACTTCGCGCCCGGGCAGGCCACCTCGACCCCGACGGCATTGCCGTTTTCGGCGATCTGCGGTGCGGTGATGGTCAGCGGCCCGTCCACCGGGGCGGCCCCGCCGGTAAACCGTGCAATCAGTTCGCCGGCATCAACCGCCGCCTGCGCAGGCATCGGCAACAGCGTCACCGCAAGCCCTGCCGAACCCACGGCAAGCACATGTCTGCGGGATATGTTCATGTATTCCTCCCTTCGTGCAACCCGCCTCCTCCAGACGGGATGTCGCGGGTCGCTGCGACATTCTGCCTCCGGACACTGCGACACTTTCATATATTCCGCAAGAATATTATTTCGCCTGACCCCGGCTTTTTGCGCCCACCGCCACCGGCGAGCGCAGCCCGGACCCGCATCTGAAAAATCGTAAATACCTGTTTTTGATATTTATTTATGGAACCAAACGACGCGCGGCGACGCCTGTGCCACCACGTTTCCGGACGCAGCAAGAGCAATAGTTGCATATTGGCGAAACTGTGATAGCGTAGCCTGGTCCGGCAGTTGGCCGGTCCGGCGCACCCTTTCCGACGGAGCACACATGCAGAGTGATGATGGTGATTCGGCGCCTGCCGTTCGGCTGAACGAGCCGGCACCGGATTTCGAGGCGCGCAGCACCGCCGGGCCGATACGGCTGTCGGATTACCGCGGTCGGTGGTTGCTGTTCTTTGCCCATCCGGCCGATTTCACCCCGGTCTGCACCTCGGAATTCGTGGCCATCGCGCGCGCCGCACCGCGCTTCGATGCGATTGGCTGTGCGCTGCTCGCGCTGTCCGTGGACAGCCTTTACAGCCACATCGCCTGGCTGCGCGACATCGAGACCCGCCTTGACCTCAGCATTCCCTTTCCGGTGGTCGAGGACCCGTCGATGGCGATTGCCCGGGCCTATGGCATGCTTGATCCGGCGGCGGACTCATCGGCCACCGTGCGCGCAACCTTCGTGATCGACCCCGACGGCATGGTGCGGGCGATGATCTGGTATCCGATGACCGTGGGCCGGTCGGTCGACGAGCTGCTGCGGGTGGTCGCGGCGTTGCAGGCGGCCGATCGCGTGCAGGCGTCGGCGCCTGCCGACTGGCGCCCGGGCGAGCCGATGCTGGAGCTTGGCGCGACAACCATGGACGAGGCCCTTGCCCGCCCCGATGGCAAGACGCCCTGGTATCTGAGCGTGCGACCGTCATGACCGCCGACTCTGACCCGTTGGCGGCACTCCGACGCGACCCCGAGGCCATGGCCGCGCTGCTGCGCGTGATGGGCAATGCCAGCCGACTGTCGATCCTGTGCCTTCTGGCCGAGAGGGAATGCCCGGTCGCCGAAATCGGTGCGGTGCTCGGCATCCGCCAACCGGCCCTGTCACAGCAGCTTGCCCAGTTGCGCGACGCCGGCTTCCTGCAAACCCGCCGCGAATCGCGGCGCATCCACTATGCGCTGGCCGATACCCGCATACGCGCCGTGCTCGCGGCGCTTGGCATCGGCACCACAAGGGAACCCACGGTCGCCGCCCCGGCCATGCCCCCCGCCCCGCGGCGTCCATTGGGCGAAGCGGCGCGTTTCGCCCGCGTCCAGGGCCGAGCGCCGCGCTGAACCGCGCGCGCCCCCGGCTCAGGCGGCGCCACGGGTGGCGATGTCGAAGGCCGCGGCCATCAACTGGCGGGTATATTCCGACTGCGGCGCATCGAACACCTGTGCCGCCGGGCCGGCCTCGACCACATCGCCCTGTTTCATCACGATGATCTTGTGCGACAGGGCGCGCACCACGCGCAGGTCGTGGCTGATGAACAGATAGGCCAGCCCGTGGCGGCGCTGCAATTCGCGCAGCAGTTCCACGATCTGCACCTGCACGGTCATGTCCAGCGCCGAAGTCGGCTCGTCCAGCACCACCAGTTTCGGCCGCAGGATCATGGCGCGGGCAATGGCGATGCGCTGACGCTGCCCGCCGGAAAACTCGTGCGGGTAGCGCGCCATGGTGGCGGGGTCCAGCCCCACCTCGGTCATGATCTGCGCTACCAGATCGCGCGCGGTGCGCCCCTTCGGCACACCATGCACGCCCAACCCCTCGGCGATGATCTCCTCGACCGTCATGCGCGGGCTCAGGCTTCCGAACGGGTCCTGGAACACGATCTGGAGATCCTTGCGCAGGCTGCGCAACTGCTTGAACTTCTTGCCCTGGATGTCGCCGCCCTGAAACACGATCGGCCCGTCCGAGGACACCAGCCGCAGGATCGCCAGCGCCAGCGTGGTCTTGCCGGACCCGGATTCGCCCACCACGCCCAGCGTTTCGCCCGCGCGCAGGCTGAGTGTGGCCGCGTTCACCGCCTTCACATGGCCCACGGTCCGGCGCAGGAACCCCCGCTGGATGGGAAACCAGACCCGCAGCGCATCGGTGCGCAGCACCTCGGGGGCGCCCTCGGGCACCGGCAGCGGGTGGCCCGCGGCTTCCGCCGCCAGCAGCTTGCGGGTGTAGGGGTGTTGCGGGTCGTCGAAGACCTCGGCCGTTGGTCCCTGCTCCACGATCTCGCCCATCTGCATCACGCAGACCCGGTCGGCAAACTTGCGCACGATGTTCAGATCATGGGTGATGAACAGCAGGCTCATGCCCTCGGCGCGCTTCAGGTCCACCAGCAGTTCCAGAATTTGCGCCTGAATGGTCACATCCAGCGCCGTGGTGGGCTCATCGGCGACCAGCAGTTCCGGCCCGTTGGCCAGCGCCATGGCGATCATCACCCGCTGGCGCTGCCCGCCCGAAAGCTGGTGCGGATAGGCGCCCAGCCGGGTTTCCGCATCGCGAATACCGACCTTGTCCAGCAGTTCCAGAACCCGCGCCCGCGCCTGCGCGCCCGTCAGGCCCTGATGCAGGGCCAGGCTCTCGCCCAACTGCTTTTCGATGGTGTGCAAGGGGTTGAGGCTGGTCATCGGCTCCTGGAAGATGAAGCTGATGTCGTTGCCCCTGATCTGGCGCAACCGGCGTTCCGGCGCGCCGACCATTTCCTGGCCCTGATAGCGCACCGACCCTTCGACCTGCGCCGCATCCGGCAACAGCCCGACCGAGGCCAGCGCGCTGACCGATTTGCCGGACCCCGACTCGCCCACCAGCGCCACGGTTTCGCCGCGCTGCACGGCGAACGACACGTCGCGCACCGCGCGCACCGCGTGCCCTTCCTGCATGAAGGTCACCGACAGGTCGCGGACTTCAAGGACGGGGTTGTTCATCTGAAGGTCTTTCGCGGGTCAAAGGCATCGCGCACGCCCTCGAAGATGAAGACCAGCAGCGACAGCATGATGGCGAAGGTGAAGAAGGCCGAGAAGCCCAGCCAGGGCGCCTGCAGGTTGTTGCGGGCCTGCAGCGTCAACTCGCCAAGCGACGGCGCCGAGGACGGCAGCCCGAAACCCAGGAAATCCAGCGCGGCCAGCCCGCCGATCACCCCAGTGACGATGAAGGGCAGAAAGGTCAGCGTGGCCACCATGGCATTGGGCAGCACATGGCGGAACATGATGACCGTGTTCGACACACCCAGCGCGCGCGCGGCGCGGACGTATTCGAAATTGCGCGCGCGCAGGAATTCGGCCCGCACCACCCCCACCAGCCCGGTCCAGCCGAACAGCGTCATCAGGAACACCAGCAGCCAGAAGTTCATGATGAACATCGAGGACACGATGATGATGATGTACAGCGACGGGGTGGAGTTCCACAATTCGATCACCCGCTGGAACAGCAGGTCCAGCAGCCCGCCAAAGAACCCCTGCACCGCCCCCGCCGCAATCCCGATGACCGATGTCAGCAAGGTCACGATCAGCGCAAAGGACACCGACAGCCGGAAGCCGTAGATGATCCGCGCGGTCACATCGCGGGCGGTGTCATCCGTGCCCAGCCAGTGGCGGCTGTCCGGGGCCGAGGGGGCCGAGCCGCCGATTTCATTCACCGTGTTGTAACTGTAGGGGATCAGCGGCCAGATGATCCGCCCGGGCACCACCTCCTCGCCATCCACGAAGCCGGTGGTCTCGGCCTCTTCCATGGCGCGGCGGGGCGCATCCAGGCAGAGTTCGGCGCCACCGGTCCGGATCAGGCACTGCACCTCGGGGTCGCGGTACTGCGCTTCGGTGCGGAAATCGCCGCCGAACGTGGTCTCCGGGTAGAAGTTGAAGATCGGCGTGTAGAACGCGCCGCGATACTGCACCAGCAGCGGGCGGTCGTTGGCGATGAATTCTGCGAACAGCGACAGGGTGTAGAGGATGCCGAAGATGATCAGCGCCCAGAAGGCCCGGCGGTTGGCGCAGAAATTCCGCCAGCGCCGCTGGTTGAGCGGCGAAAGCGTGATGCCGAAACGGCGCTTCGGCTTCGGGAGGGGGGCAACGGGCGCATCGACCGTGCCACCATCGGCGGGCGGCGCCGGCATGGCCCCGGGGGTCGGTTCGGCACGAGGTTCGGGTTGCGGGGAAACGCGCTGGTCCATTGCTCAGGTCTCCCGCGTTTCGAAATCGATACGCGGGTCGATCCAGACATACATCAGGTCCGAGAGGATCCCCACCACCAGCCCGATCAGCCCGAACACGAAGAGCGTGCCGAACATCACCGGATAATCGCGCGCCACCGCGGCCTCGAACCCCAGACGGCCCAGACCGTCAAGCGAGAAGATGGTTTCGATGATCAGCGAGCCACCAAAGAACACGCCCACGAACACCGCCGGAAACCCGGCAATGACGATCAGCATGGCGTTGCGGAAGACATGGCCATAAAGCACCCGCCGCTCGGTCAGCCCCTTGGCGCGTGCGGTCATCACGTATTGCTTGCGGATCTCATCCAGAAAGCTGTTCTTGGTCAGCAACGTCAGTGTGGCAAAGGCCGAAATGGTCGAGGCCAGCACCGGCAGCGTGATGTGCCAAAGGTAATCCAGCGCCTTGCCCAGCGGCGACAACTGGTCCCAGACTTCCTGGCTGGAGGTCAGCCCGCGCGAGGGGAATATCTGCCAATACGATCCGCCCGCGAACAGCACCAGCAGCAGGATCGCGAACAGAAAGCCCGGAATGGCATAGCCCACGATGATGACGCCCGAGGTCCAGGTGTCGAACCGCGACCCGTCGCGCACCGCCTTGGCGATCCCCAGCGGAATCGACACCAGATAGGCGATCACCGTCGACCACAGCCCCAGCGTGATGGACACCGGCATCTTTTCCAGCACCAGTTCCATCACCCCGATGGAGCGGAAGTAACTGGTGCCGAAATCCAGCCGCATGTAGTTCCACATCATCCCGAAGAAGCGTTCCACCGGCGGCTTGTCAAAGCCGAATTCCCGCTCAAGCTGGGCGATGAATTCGGGCGGCAGGCCGCGGGCGCCGCGATAGGTGTCATCGCCCCGTTCGCCCACCTGGGCATCGGCACCCCCACCGGCGAAGCGCTCGAACACATCGCCCTCGCCCTCCATCTGGGCGATGATCTGCTCGATCGGGCCGCCGGGGACGAACTGCACCAGCGTGAAGTTGATCACCATGATCCCGAACAGGGTAGGGATGACCAGCGCCAGCCGCCGCAGGATATAGTGGATCATGCCGCGCTTACCTTATGGCACCGGCGGCGCGCAGGGCGTCATGACGTTCCTGATCGAACCACCAGAAATCCAGCTCGCCGATGGCGAATGGCGGGAATTCCTCGGGGTGGTCGAACATGTCCCAATGCGCCACCCAGGCGACGGGTGTGAACCAGGTGTGGATCATGAAGCGTTCCCAGCGCAGCACCCGGTCCAGCACCATCAGTGCCACGTCGCGTTCCTCGGGGCCCGGCGCCATGAGCGCCTCGTCGATTACCGCATCCACCAGCGGGCTGCGAAGGGACGCGGGGTTGAACACATCGTCGGCGGCATCGGACCCGAAACGCTGGTGCAGGCCGGTGCCCGCATCGATCAGCGCCACGTAGCCGTCCACGATCATGTCATAGTCCTTGTCGCGGCGGCGCTGGGTGTATTGCGCGGCATCGATCCGCTGGAAGCGGGCGTCGATACCCATGGCCTGCAGGTTCTGGGTAAAGGTCTCGACGATGGACTCCATCGTGGCCGAGCCGGAGGCATTGACCGGGATGGTGATGCGCATGCGCTGCCCGTCGGCGTTGCGGCGGATACCGTCATCGCCCACTTCCCAGCCGGCCTCGTCCAGCAGCGCCATGGCGGCGCGCATGTTGCGCCGGTCGTTCAGGCGCTCGGGGCTGGAGCTATGCGCCATGACGGCGGGTTCGGTGAACAGTTCCGGCGGCACCAGATCACCCAGACGCTCCAGCAGGGCGCGTTCGGCGTCGGTGGGCAGCCCTTCGGCCTGATGCAGCCCTTCGCTGAAGGAATGGCGCTGCTCGAACAGGCCGTATTGCAGTGTCTCGTTGGTCCATTCGAAGTTATAGGCCAGGGTGATGGCCTCGCGGACGCGGCGGTCGGCGAACATCTCGCGGTCCAGGTTGAAGACAAAGCCAGAAGGCGTGGGCGGCGTGCCGACCGGGATTTCCTTCTGCACCACATGGCCGCGCTGGACGGCCGGGAAGTCATAGCCCGTGGCCCACTGGCGCGAGTTGTTTTCCTGCCGGAAAGTGTATTCGGCGGTCTGGAAATTCTGGAAGGCGGCCGCACCGTCGGCGAAGTATTCGACGCGGATCACGTCGAAATTGTGCCGACCGCGGTTCACTGGCAGATCGGCGCCCCAGTAGTCAGGATTGCGGCGATAGATGATGGAGCGGTTGATCTCGTAGCTGTCCAGCACATACGGCCCGGACCCGGGCGAGGTTTCCAGCCGCGATTCGTCCAGCCGCGCGCCGGTTTCATCGAACCACGCCTGCGAGAACACCGGCGTCGAACCAACCTGATCGATCAGTGAGCGGCGCGAGATTTCAGGCGCGAAGGTGAATTTCACCCTGTGGTCATCCAGCGCCTCGGCATCCAGCACCCGCGCCCCCACGCCCATGGCATAGGACGGCAGCCCCTGTTCCAGGAACAGGTTGTGGCTGAACACCACATCATGCGCCGTGACCGGCGTGCCGTCCGAAAACCGGGCCTCGGGGCGCATGTGGAAGATCGCCCAGTCCTTGGATTCCGGGTATTCGACCGTATGCGCCAGCAGCCCGTAGGATTCGCCCAGCGCATCCGCCGGAACGGAGCCGCCGCCGAACAGCTCGCCGCTGGCCAGCAGGCTTTCATAGAGCGCCCAGGAATAGGCCCCGGCGCGGCCCTGACGGCTGTAGGGGTTCATCGAATCGAACGTGCCCTGCGCCGAGACCCGGATTTCCCCGCCCTTGGGCGCGTCAGGGTTCACATAGCTGAAATGCGGGAAATCGGCGTCATAGGTCAGATCGCCGTAGAAGGAATACCCGTGCGCCACGATCATCGCAGGCGCGTCATCGTCGCTGGCCGCGGACGTGTCCGACGCCGCCCAGAGCCCGCTGGCGGCGAGCGACGCCAGCGCAAGCGCTGCCCCGCCCAGCCACATGGCCCCGTGCCCGGACCGCACTTCGGGCGCATCTGCGGGCGAATGAATGGAAACGGTCCTGGCCACCGGCTGACGGTTGTTCATGCGCGAGCCCTCCCTGACGCCACTGTCCTGTCACGCGCAGTATTTAGCCTAATTCCGCCGCTGTCGATGGTGCAGCCGCAATTCGCCGCGGTGCACAAGCTATTTTGATCCGGGTTTGCGCAAAGAAAACGGGCCGTGCGGCAATGCACGGCCCGGAAGCAACCTCTGGCGCCGATGCGTTACTGGCTTTCGGCTTCCATGTAGGCGATCAGGTTGGCCCGATCCGCCGTGCTGGACATGCCGCGATAGTTCATCGAGGTGCCGGGCGCCACGCTGGTCGGTGCCTCGAGGAAGGCCGACAGCAGTTCCGGTGTCCAGACATCGCCCGCCTGATCCAGCGCGCCGGAATAGTTGAACCCGTCGACGGCGCCCACGGCGCGGTTGACGATGCCATAAAGGTGCGGGCCGACCGAGTTGCGCCCGTCCTCGAGCGCATGGCAGGCGCGGCACTGGCTCCACAGCCGCGACCCGGCGGCGGGGTCGGCGGCGGCAAACAGTTCCTCGAAGGTCAGTTCGACCTCGGGCTCGGCATCGATATCTTCCTCGCCGGTGTCGATCACGAAAGCGGGCGCGGCAGCGTGGTTACGCGGCTTGTAGATCTCGTCCGCCGCCCATTTCCCCAACAGAAAGATCAGAAGCGCGCCACAGAAGGCGGCCACGGCCTTGGTGATGACCATCGTGTCGAACATGTCCAAATCTCTCGCTGCCCTGCGGTTCGCGCGTTATCTATCCGCTTCCCCTTGCCGGTTTCAAGCGATAGTTACCGCGACGAAACGCGCAAAGCGCCGAATTCCACCCAGCGGAGGCTTCCCCATGACCATGCGCATTGCCTTTCAGGGCGAGCCCGGAGCCTATTCGCACGAAGCCTGCCGCCTCGCACGTCCCGACATGGAGGCCGTGCCGTGCCGGACGTTCGAGGATGCGATCGACCTGACCCGGAGCGGCCAGACCGAACTGGCGATGCTGCCGGTGGAGAATTCGACCTTCGGGCGGGTGGCGGACATCCATCATCTGCTGCCCGAATCCGGTCTGCACATCGTGGACGAGGCTTTCGTGCGCGTGCATATCAACCTGCTGGCTCTGCCCGGCACGCAGCTTGAAGACGTGAAATCCGCCATGAGCCACACCATGCTGCTGGGCCAGTGCCGCGACTTCCTGCGCCGCCACGGCATCCGGCGGGTGACCGGGGCGGATACCGCCGGTTCCGCACGGCGCATCGCCGAAATCGGCGATCCGGCGCAAGCGGCGCTGGCGTCGGAACTGGCCGCCGAGATCTACGGGCTGGACGTGCTGGCCCGCCATATCGAGGACCAGTCCAGCAACACCACCCGCTTTCTGGTCATGGCGCGCGAGCCCGACCTGACCCGGCGCGGCAATCTGGGCATGGTCACCGCCTTCGTGTTCCGGGTGCGCAACATTCCGGCGGCGCTCTACAAGGCGATGGGCGGGTTTGCCACCAATGGCGTGAACATGACCAAGCTGGAAAGCTACATGGTCGGTGGCTCGTTCACCGCCACCCAGTTCTTTGCCGAGATCGAGGGCCACCCCGAGGACCCCAACGTGCAACTGGCGATGGAAGAACTGGAGTATTTCACCTCGATGATAAAGGTGCTGGGCACCTATCCCGCCGATCCGATGCGGCGCTGAGGCCGGGCGGCGCGCGCGTGCGACAGACGGTGCAAGGCGGCCAGCCCCCCATCGGCCGTTCCGGCCGATTCCCCCGGCGTATTCGGGGCAAGATGAAGTTGGCGGGCAGGCGTGCCCGGTGAGACGGCGCGACGGATTTCGCGAAGATGGCGTGCGCCGGTCAGATCACGCGGGCGACGACGTAGTCGGCCAGATCGTCGAGCATCTGGCGCAAGTCGCTCTCGGGCAGGTCCACGAGCGCGGCGCGGGCGGTGTTGGCCCAGTCCATGGCCGTGCGGCGCGTGGATTCGAGCGCGCCGTGGCGGTTGATGAGCGCCATCGCGTGCTCCAGATCCCCCGCGCGCTGGTCGCGGCGCGTGATCACGCGGTCCCAGAACGCGCGTTCGTCGGCATTGGCGCGGGCCACGGCGCGAATCAGCGGCAGCGTCGGCTTGCCCTCGCGGAAGTCATCGCCCAGGTTCTTGCCGATGCCATCACCCGCGCCGCCATAATCCAGGAAATCATCGACAATCTGGAACGCCATACCCAGCGCATCGCCATAGCGGCGCAGCGCCACCACCTGCGGTTCGGGGGCGCCGGCGATCACCGCGCCCGCCTCCGTGGCCGCCGCAAACAGCGCCGCCGTCTTGCCGCGGATCACGCGCTCATAGGTGGCCTCGTCGGTGGCGGTGTTGCGCACGGTGGTCAGTTGCAGCACCTCGCCCTCGGCGATGGTGGCGGCGGCGTTGGCGAGGATGTCCAGCACCCGCAGCGAGCCACATTCGACCATCAACTGGAAGGCACGCGCGAACAGGTAATCCCCCACCAGCACCGAGGACTGGTTGTCCCACAAGAGGTTCGCGGTTGGCCGCCCGCGCCGCTGCGCGCTGTCATCGACCACATCATCGTGCAGTAGCGTGGCGGTGTGGATGAATTCCACCGTGGTCGCCAGCCGGACATGATGTTCGCCTTCATAGCCGCACATGCGCGCCGCCGCCAGCGTCAGCATCGGGCGCAGGCGCTTGCCGCCGGCCTCGATCAGGTGCGCCGTCACCTCGGGGATGCGCGGGGCGTGCTCCGAGGCCATGCGGCCCCGGATCAGCGCGTTGACCCGCTCCAGTTCGGGGGCCAGCGCCCGGGCCAGGCGGTCATGCGGTTTCAGCGACAGTTGATCCAGGCTCATGGCGCCTCTTGCGTGTTCTCGACAACGCGCGCGTCCATGGTCTAGGGTCGGGGCATGAGGGAACTCCTGCGCACCACCGATCCGACCATCATTCCGTACGCCCGTGTCCTCCTCGAGAGTGAGGATATAGAAGTGTTCGAGCTTGACGTCCATATGAGCGCGATGGAGGGCAGCATCGGGATCCTGCCACGGCGGCTGATGGTGCGCGAGCGCGATCACTTCCGCGCCAGCGCGCTGATGCGCGAGGCGGGCATACCGGCCGAAAGCTGATGGCAACCGCACAGGGGGAAGCTGCTGCGGGATTCGACGACGCCGCACTGACCCGTGACGCCTTTCTGGACGGGCGGGTGATGATCCGCCAGCCGCGTGCCGGCTACCGGGCCGCCACGGACCCGGTGTTCCTGGCCGCCGCCGTGCCCGCGCGGGCGGGCGAATCGGTGCTGGAACTGGGCTGCGGTGCGGGCACGGCGCTGTTGTGTCTGGCCGCGCGGGTGCCGGGGCTGCGGCTGACCGGGGTCGAGGTGCAACCCGCCTATGCGGCGCTGGCGCGGCACAACGGGGCCGGAAACGGCTGCGCGCTGGAGGTGATCGAGGCCGATCTGGCGGCGCTTCCGGCAGAGTTGCGCGCGCGCAGTTTCGACCATGTGATCGCCAACCCGCCCTATTTCGCCGCCGCCGCCCCCGGCGCGCGCGATCCGGGCCGCGACCGGGCGCAGCGCGAGGCAACGCCGCTGGCGCTCTGGGTCGATGTGGCGCTGCGGCGCTGCCGAGACGGGGGCGTGGTCAGCCTGATCCACCTGACCGAACGGCTGCCGGATCTGCTGGCGGGATTCGCGGGCCGGGCGGCGGTGACGGTGCTGCCGCTGGCCGCGCGGGCGGGGCGCCCGGCGCGGCGCGTCATCCTGCGGGCGCGCAAGGGGCGGCGCGATCCCTTCATGCTGCTGCCGCCCCTGGTCGTGCATGCGGGCGGCGGGCATCCGGGCGACTGCGAGCATTTCACGCCAACGGTGCGCGCGGTGATGCGCACGGCGGCGGCGCTGCCGTTCGGGGAAGCGTAGCCCTCATGCGGGAGAAAGCGCCCCCTCAGCGCCCCGCCCGCCCGCCCCCCATGGCGCTTCGCGGGCGCTTCGGGGGCGCTGC
>JAFIEE010000189.1 GCA_020832705.1 Paracoccaceae bacterium | reverse complement strand
CGCCCCGCAGCGCGCGCCTGCGCGCGCTGCCCGGCCCAACGGGATGACGGACGCGCCAGCGGACGGAAGACGGGCGGGAGCACCCCGCCACCGACCGGTGCCTCCCGGCAGGGGCAAGACCGCGCGGCAACGGGGCGCGGGCTCGCCGCGCCGCGGGTCAGTAACTGTAATCTGCGTAGATGCGCGTCAGGTCGCCCTGCCAGTCGCCATGGTAGCGCTCCAGAAGTTCGTCCGCCGGGGTCTGGCCGGTCTCGAGGCTTTCCTTCAGCGCGTTGAGGAAATGCGTCTCGTCCGGCAACAAGCCGCCGACGCCTTCCCGCGCGCGCGCCCTCAGCCCGGCCTCGGCAATCGCCACCACCTCGCGGGCCAGATCGTGCATCCGCAGGGCGCCCGCCCGGGCTGCCAGCCCGTCGACACTGGCGGCGACGCGCAGCCCCTCGCGCGTTTCAGCGTCCCAGCCGCGCGCCAGGTCCCAGGCGGCATCCAGCGCTGCCTGGTCATAGGTCAGCCCGACCCAGAGCGCGGGCAGCGCGCACAGCCGCCGCCACGGCCCGCCGTCGGCGCCGCGCATCTCGATGAAGCGCTTCAGCCGCGCCTCGGGGAAGATCGTGGTCAGATGGTCGGCCCAGTCGTTCAGGGTGGGGCGTTCGCCGGGCAGCGCGGGCAGCTTGCCCTCCATGAAATCGCGAAAGCTCTGGCCCAGCGCATCGACATACCGCCCGTCCCGATAGACGAAATACATCGGCACATCGAGCGCGTAATCCACCCAGGCCTCGAACCCGAAGCCCTGTGCGAACACAAACGGCAGCATCCCCGTGCGCGCCGGGTCCAGATCGCGCCAGATGCGCGCGCGCCAGGACCGGTGTCCGTTGGGTGCCCCTTCGAAGAACGGCGAATTGGCAAACAGCGCCGTGGCCACCGGCTGCAGCGCCAGCGCCACGCGCAGTTTCTGCACCATGTCGGCCTCGGACCCGAAGTCGAGGTTCACCTGCACCGTGCAGGTCCGGTACATCATCTGCGTGCCGTGGGTGCCGACCCGGTCCATGTAGCCGGTCATCAGCCGGTACCGCCCCTTGGGCATCATCGGCATGTCCTCGTGCCGCCAGATCGGCGCGGCGCCCAGCCCGATGAAGCCCGCACCGATGGTGTCGGCCACTTCCTGCACCTCGCGCAGGTGCTGGTTCACCTCGTCGCAGGTCTGGTGGATCGTCTCCAGCGGCGCGCCTGACAGCTCGAACTGCCCGCCCGGTTCCAGGCTGATGTTGGCGCCGTCCTTTTCCAGCCCGATGATGTGATCGCCCTCGAACACCGGGCGCCAGCCGAAGCGGTCGCGCATCCCCTCCAGCATGGCGCGGATCGAGCGCGGTCCGTCATAGGGCAGGGGCCGCAGCGTGTCCTTGCAATAGCCGAATTTCTCGTGCTCGGTGCCGATGCGCCAGGCGTCGCGCGGCTTGCAGCCGGCTTCCAGATAGGCGACCAGATCGGCCTTGGATTCCACCGGCGCACCGCCGCCGGACTGGGGAATGGACATGGGGCTGGCTCCGGTCTGATCCTTGCTGGCGCCGACACTTGGTCCGCGCGCGGGCTCAAGTCAAGGCGCGGTGGGTGCGCGCGCGCCGTGGATGGGTCCACAGAAGCTGTGCGGCGCGGGGGCTTGCGGCGTCGCGCGCGCGGACCAGTGCGTGCATGTCGATGCCGGGCAGGCTGGCGAAGGCATCGAAAAGCGCGGCCGCGCCGGTGGCATCCACCGGGATCGTCACCGGCACGTCGCCCGCAGGCACCAGCATCCAGGACCGCCCGTGATCGACCAGATGCAATTCGTCCAGATCGCGCAGCGCGATGAAGCCGCCCTGATACGGGCCGAAATAGGAAATCTGCCCCTCCACCACCTGCACGATCCCCGGCCCCTCGGCGCCGCCCGCGAACCGCAACCGCCGGTAGCCGATCCAGGACAGCGCCGCGCCCACCAGCGCCACCGCCCCGGCCAGCACCTGAAAGAAGCCGCTGCCCGCCCTCTGCATCCACCACAGCCCCGCTGCGGCCACGGCGGCGCCCACCAGAACCTCGCGCCAGCGGGTCAGGGCCGCGCGCAACTCGGGGCGGATCATGCCCAGTCCCCCAGATGCGCCTGCCAGAGCGTCAGCGCGGCCACGGCGGCCGTGTCGGCGCGCAGGATGCGCGGGCCGAGTGCAACCGGCGTGACAAACGGCAGCGCGCGGAGCCTGTCGCGCTCGGCCCCGGCAAAGCCGCCTTCAGGGCCGATCAGTACCGCCCAGGGGCCAGGGGAAAGGGTGGCAAGCGCCGCACCCGGCGCATCCGGCGATTCGTCGGCCCAGAGGATGCGGCGCCCGGCATCCCAACCCGCCAGCAGCCGGTCCAGCCGCACCAGCTCCGCCACTTCGGGCACGAAGGTGGCGCCGCATTGCTCGGCGGCCTCGACCGCGTGGGCCTGCAGCCGGTCGGTGCGCACCCGTTCGGCGTTGGTGAAGCGGGTCTGCACGGGAATGATCCGCGCCGCGCCCAGTTCGGTGGCTTTCTCCACGATGAAATCGGTGCGCGCCTTCTTCACCGGTGCGAACAGGAGCCACAGGTCGGGCGGGTCGCGCTGCGGTGCGCGCTGGTCCACGCATTCCAGCGTGCCGCCGCGCCGTTCCACTGCGCGCACCACTGCGCGCCATTCGCCCGCCTGGCCGTTGAACAGCGTCACCGCATCGCCCGCGCCCAGCCGCATGACGTTGAACAGGTAATGCGCCTGATCCTGCGCCAAGACGACAGGTTGCCCCGGACCCAGCGGGTGCTTTACATAAAGCCGCACGCGCGGGCTGTCCGATGCCTGTGTCATGGGGCCGACCATATGACCGAGAGTGACGAAAAGCCAGAGCGCGACAGTTCGGGCGGAACCGTGGCCGATGCACCGCCCGACAACTGGGTGGATGTCTACGCCCCGCCTCAGGCGCTTCCGTTCCTGCGGCTGTCGCGCGTTGACCGGCCCATCGGCACCTGGCTGCTGCTGCTGCCGTGCTGGTGGGGGGCGCTGCTGGGCGCGCTGGCGCTTCCCGAAACCGCCGGCTGGCTGACGATCTGGATCGTCATCGGCTGCACCATCGGCGCGTTCCTGATGCGCGGCGCGGGCTGCACCTGGAACGACTATACCGACCGCGACATCGACGGGCATGTGGCGCGCACCGCCCTGCGTCCGATCCCGTCCGGGCAGGTCACGGGGCGCGAGGCGCTCATCTGGATGGCGGCGCAATCCTTCGTTGCGCTGTTGATCCTGCTCACCTTCAACCTGAATGCGATCCTGCTGGGCATCCTGTCGCTGGGGCTGGTGGCGATCTATCCCTTTGCCAAGCGCTTCACCTGGTGGCCGCAGATCTTCCTCGGGCTGGCGTTCAACTGGGGCGCGCTTCTGGCCTGGACGGCGCAGACCGGTTCGGTGGCGCTGCCGGCGGTGTTCCTGTATCTGGCGGGCATCTGCTGGACGGTGTTCTATGACACCATCTATGCCCATCAGGACAAGGAAGATGACGCCCTGATCGGGGTGAAGTCCACCGCGCGCCTGTTCGGCGACAATACGATGCACTGGCTGCGCGGGTTTCTGGTGGCGACCGTGGTGCTGATGTCGCTGGCGGTGATCTATGCGCTGGCGCCGCTGGCCGATCCGCTGAAGATGTCGCTGGGGCTGGCGGCGGCCTGGGTCATGGGGGCGCACATGAACTGGCAACTGGGGAAGCTGGATATCGACGATCCGGAGACATGCCTGAGCCTGTTCCGCTCCAACCGCGATGCCGGGCTGCTGGTTGCGCTGTTTCTCGCCATTACACTTTTCGTTTGATTGCCCTGCCCCGCGCAAACAGCTAGGGGCTGTCCACAGTAACAGGGTTACAGGCAGGAAACCGGATGATTGTGCCATCCCGCGATGCGGTCATTGCCATCGGCGCATTCGCGCTGGCCGCCGTGCTGGCGCTGGGGGGGGCCACCGGCGCGGTGCATCTGATCGAGCGGCAGACCCGGGCCGAGATCGCCACGCTCCTGCACGATGAAGGGTTCGGCTGGACCGAGGTGGCGACCGACGGGTTGCTGGTCACCCTGAGCGGCGAAAGCCCCACCGAGGCCGCGCGGTTCCGCGCCCTGACCATCGCCGCCACGGTGGTGGACGGCGCGCGCGTGCTCGACGAGATTGCAGTGACGCCGTCGCTGGAAGTCGCGGCGCCCCCGTTTCAGATGGAAATCCTGCGCAACCGGGACGATGTGTCGGTGATCGGGCTGGTGCCGCTGGCACATGACCCCGAGGCGCTGGTCGCGCGGATTTCCGCGCTGGCGCCGGACATTGCGGTTTCGGAAATGCTGGAAACGGCGGATCACGCCTTGCCCGCAGGCTGGGACCGGGCCGTGGGCTTTGCCATCGAAGCGATGCGGGTGCTGCCGGTCAGCAAGGTGTCGGTGACGCCGGGCCGGGTCACGGTTTCGGCGCTGGCAACGGACGCGCAGAACCGCCGCGAACTGGAAACCCGGTTGCTGCAAAGCCGACCGCAAGGGGTGGAGGTCACGCTTGAGATCAATGCCCCGCGCCCGGTCATCACCCCGTTCACGCTGCGCTTCACCATCGAGGACGGCCTCCCGCGTTTCGATGCCTGTTCGGCCGATAACGAAGCGGGGCGCGAGCTGATCGTGCAGGCCGCCCGCGACGCCGGGCTGGCAGGCAACATCTCCTGCACGCTCGGCATGGGGGCGCCCTCGCCGCGCTGGGCGCAGGCGGCCAGCCAGTCGATCGGCGCCCTGCAGCGGCTGGGCGCGGGGGCGGTCACCATGTCCGATACCGAGGTCTCGCTGGTGGTCCCGCATATCGTCTCGGCCGCGTCGTTCGACCGGGTGGCGGGCGAACTGGAAAGCGCCTTGCCGGACGTGTTCTCGTTGCAGTCGGTGCGGCTGGACCCGCCCGATGATGTGGCGGAACGGGATGACGCGCCGACCGAATTCGTCGCCGCACTGTCGCCCGAGGGCGTGCTGAACCTCCATGGTCGGCTGACCGACGAGCGGACACGCGATGCGGTGCAGGCCTATGCGCGGGCACGCTTCGGCTGGCAGGCGGTGCAGATGGGTGCGCGGCTTGACGAAGGGTTGCCCGAGGGCTGGCCGCTCAAGGCGCTGGCGGCGATCGAGGCGCTTTCGGAACTGGATTCGGGGAGTGTCACCGTGCGGGCGGATCGGATCGAACTGCGCGGCGTCACCGGCAATGCCGAGGCCAGCGACACGGTGTCGCGCATCCTGTCGGACAAGCTGGGCCAGGGTGCGGATTTCAGCGTCAACGTCACTTATGACGAAAGCCTGGACCCGGCATCGCAGATCCCCACGCCGGAGCGCTGCGAGGGCTGGATCCGCGATATCCTGGCCGAAGGGCAGATCACCTTTGCGCCGGGATCGGCGCGGATCGATGACGAGGCCGCCTCGACCCTCGATCAGATTGCCGATGTGATGCGCGAATGCGGGGCGCTGGAGATGGAAATCGGCGGCCATACCGACAGCCAGGGCAGCGCCGATGGCAATCTGGCGCTCAGCCAGCGCCGCGCCGACTCGGTGCTTGATGCGCTGATGGCACGGCAGGTGCTGATCTCGGGGCTGGTGGCGAAAGGCTACGGCGAGGAGAACCCCATCGCCGACAATGCGACCGCCGCCGGGCGCGAGGCCAACCGCCGGATCGAATTTCGCCTGCTCAGCCGCATTGATCCCGAGCCTTATATCCCGCTGGAACGCGATCCCGAGCTTGAGGCCATGCTGGAAATCAGGGTAACCGAGGGAGCCGGGGACCAGCCGCGCCCGGCGCCGCGCCCCGGAAACCTGCGGGTGCCGGACTGAGCGCCCCCGGAGTGATGGACGCCGACATGACAAAGGACCGCCCGCGATGAACCGGACCGAATTCGTGATCGTCACGGCGCTGATCCTGTTTGCGGCCTTTGCGCTGGGCTGGTTCGCCTACTGGCTGCTGCACCGATTCACCCGCGTCAGCCAGGCCGATATCGGCGAACTGGAGCGCATGGCCCAGGCGCTGCATGAAGCCGAGGAAATCCGCGATCAGGCCATCGCCTATATCGAGGCCCGCGAATACGAGCTGACCACGCAGCTTTCGCAGACCGAGGCCGAGTTGCAGGCCGCCATGGACGGGCTGCGCGAGGCGCGCTTCGAAGCCGAATACCTGCGCGAGCAACTGGAACGCCTGCAGGGGGGCGCGCGCAGCCCGGCGGAGTGAGTATGCGGACGCGGAGCAGGAAGCGCCCTCGGGCCGCGCCCACCCGCCCGCCCCTGCACGCCCCGAGGGCGCTGC
>JAFIEE010000188.1 GCA_020832705.1 Paracoccaceae bacterium | reverse complement strand
CCCCCCCCCCCCCCCCCCCCGCCCGGGGCAGTGTCAGGGCATGGGCAGGCGCGAGCGGTCGAGGTAGTCGTGGATGTGGACGACCACCTTTTCGGCATCGATCAGGGCAATCGAATACGAAGGCGGCTCGTGGGATTTGGGAACGGCGGGCAGGTCCTCGAACGTGAGCGGAACCTGATGGTTCAGCGAACGGGCGCTGGAGAACGGAATCCCCATCCAGGACCCGGCCAGGGGGCGGTGGATATGGGCCAGGAACAGGTGCCGGATGCGCCGGTCGCCGCGCAGCAGGTCGGCCAGTGCGGCCTTGTCGGCCTGTCCGATCCGGTCCAGGAACGGCAGGCCGATATCGAAGGGCGGGTGGTGCATGAACAGGAAGATGTCGCGGTCGCCGGCGCGCGCCAGCTCCCCGCGCAGCCAGTCCAGCCGCGCCGCGCAATAGGTGCCGCCGTTCTGCCCTTCCTCCACCGTATCGGTCAGAATGAAGCGGCCCACGGGCGTGTCAAAGGCGGTCTGCACAAAGCCTGCGGGGTCGCGCGGGGTGTCGGGGAACCACTCGGTGAAGAGGGCGCGCCGGTCATGGTTGCCGATCATCAGATGCACCGGCATGGGCAGTTCGGTGATGAGCCGGGTAAACAGGGCGTAAGCGTCCGGGTCGGCCTTGTGGGCCAGGTCGCCCATGACGATGCAGGCGAAAGCGTCGGCATGATGCGCGGCAATGTCGGCCACGCAGCGCCGCATCCGGTCTTCGGGGTCAAGCCCGTGCAGGGCATTCCCCGGCGGGACCAGATGGGTGTCGCCCACGCAGATCAGCTTGAGCGGGGGCGAAAGGGTGTCAGGCATGCCGGTCTCCGCGGTTCGTGCCCGGCGCCGCGTCGGTGTGTGGCGCGGGCTCCGGGGCAGGGGTGGGGGAAAGGGGGGTGTCGATGACGCTGCGCGCGGCTTCGAGCAGCAGGCGCGTGTAGGGGTGGCGCGGGGCGGCAAAGACGGCATCGGTCGGCCCGGCATCGCGCACCTCGCCGTTCTGCAGCACGATCACATGATCCGCAACGCGCTTGATCACGCCCAGATCGTGGCTGATGAACAGACAGGCAGTGCCGGTTTCGGCCTGCATGGACAGCAGCAGGTCCAGCACATGGTCCTGCACCGAGACATCGAGCGCGGATGTCACCTCGTCGCAGATGATCAGGTCGGGCCGGGCGGCAAAGGCGCGCGCCAGCGCCACGCGCTGCTGCTGGCCGCCCGACAACTGGCGCGGGAAGCGGTCAAGCATGGCAACCGGCATCTCGAACCGCTCCAGCAGGCGCCCGGCCTCGGCGCGGGCCTCGATCGGGTTCATGCCGAAGAATATCCGCAATGGCCGCATCAGGATGCGCCCCACAGACAGGCGCGGGTTGAGCGAGGACAGCGGGTCCTGGAACACCATCTGGATCCGGCGGCGCAGATCGGCAGACCGGCGCGAGGCCGCCGCGCGCAGCGGCGTGCCGCAGAAACGCACGATCCCGCCGCCGGGGGGCAGCAGCCCCGAGATCACCGCCGCCACCGTGGACTTGCCGCTGCCGGATTCGCCCACCAGCCCCAGAGTGCGGCCGGCGTGGATGTCGAAGGACAGGTCACGCACCGCCAGCACCCCCTTGCGGCGGGGCAGGAACGGCAGCGCCAGCCCCCCGGCGGCGTAGCGGTAGTTGAGGTTTTCGACCCGCAGCACCGGCTGCGTGTCGCCGGGGGTGGGGCCTGGGCGCACCGGTGAAGGGTCGGTTGTGCGCGGCACCGCGCGCAGCAGCATGCGGGTATAAGCGTCGCGCGGGGCGGCGAAGGTGGCGCGGGTGGCCCCGGTCTCGACCACCTTGCCGTCGCGCATGACGCAGATGCGTTCGCACACCCGCGCGATCACGTTCAGGTCGTGGCTGATGTAGATCAGCGCCGTGCCGAAGCGGTCGCGCAGGTCCGACACCAGTTTCAGCACCTTCAGTTCGGTGGTCTTGTCCAGCGCCGTGGTGGGTTCGTCCAGCACCAGGATGTCGGGGCGGCAGGCCAGCGCCGCGGCGATCACCACCCGCTGGCGCTGCCCGCCCGACAATTCGTGCGGGTAACGGCGGTGCACGGCGGCGGGATCGGGCATGGCGGTGGCCGCCAGCAATTCGATGCTGCGCGCCCGCGCCGCGGCCTTCGACAGCCCCTCGTGCCGGCGCAGGATCTCGTCGATCTGCGCGCCGATGGTCATGTGGAAGGTCAGCGAACTGAGCGGGTTCTGCGGCACCATGGCGATCCTGCGGCCGCGGATCGCCCGGCGCCCGGCCTCGGGCAGGGCCAGGATATCCTGCCCGTCGATACGCACCTGCCCGCCGGTGATCCGGCTGCCCGGGCGGGTATAGGCCATCAGCGCGCGGGCCAGCGTGGACTTGCCGCAACCGCTTTCCCCGGCGATGCCCAGCGTCTGCCCGGTATCGAGCGACAGGCTCACGCCATCGACGGCCAGTTTCATGGCGCCCTCGCCATCGCCGTAGCCGATGCGCAGGTCGGTGGTTTCCAGAAGCATCGCCTACCCTTTCACCATGCCGCGCGCGGCATCGAGGCCAAGCGCATTGGCCACGCCCTCGGTGGCGAGGTTCAGCCCCACCACCAGCGTGCACAGCGCGATCGAGGGATAGATCACCAGCCACGGGTCGGTGTGGATGAAGCCCACGCCTTCAGAGACCATCAACCCCCAGTCCGGGGTGGGCGGCGAGATGCCCAGCCCCAGGAAGGACAGCGAACTGACCAGCAGGATCGCCGAGGACATCCGGATGGCGAATTCCACGCACAGCAGGTCGGCCACATTGGGCAGGAACTCGCGCAGCATGATCGACAGGCTGCTTTCCCCGCGCAGGACCGCGGCCGCCACAAAGCTCTGCGGCAGGATCGTCAGCGCCTGCGCGCGCACGGTCCGGATCACCCCGGCGACATAGACCAGCGCAATGACGAAGATCAGCACGCCCACCGACTGTCCGAAGCCGGGGATCAGCACCCCCACCAGCAGGATGCTGGGAATGGCCACCTTGGTATCCACCAGGCGCATGATGATCTCGTCCGCGAGCCCCCCGAACCACGCCGCGCACAGCCCCAGGAACGCCCCTGCCACAATGGCAATCAGCACCCCCACCAGCGCCACCGTCATGGTGATCCGCCCGCCCATGAGCAGCCGCGACAGGTAATCGCGGCCCAGCACGTCGGTGCCCAGCAGAAAGCGGTCGCCCGGCGGTTCGAACGGCATTCCGGCCAGTTGGCTGGGGCCATAGGGGATGACCCAGGGTGCGCAGAGCGCCACGATGACATGGGCAAGGACCAGCACGATTCCGATCATGGTCATCGGCGTGCGGAGGATCTGGCGCAGGGCTTTGGGCATCGCCCCGGAAACTGCCCCGGAAATCGATCTGTACATGGTTCAGCCCCTCCCCGCGCCGCGGCGCACCCGTGGATCGAGCGCGATGATCGACAGGTCGGCCAGCAGGTTCATGATGATCACGCCCACCGCGCCCAGGAACACCGCCGCCTGCACCACCGTCACCTCGCGCTTGCGGATCGAATTGATCAGCTCCAGCCCCAGCCCGGGCCAGGCAAAGACGGTTTCGACCACGACGATCCCCGAAAGCAGCCCCGCCACATAGAGCGCGGCCGCGTTCAGCGTGGGCACCAGCGACGCGGGCACCGCATGGACGAAGACGATGCGCCGCTCCGGCACCCCGGCCAGGCGGGCGCGCTCGACATAATCCGAGGCCAGCGATTCGATCAGCCCCAGCCGCAGCAAGCGGCTGAGATAGGCGATCGAGCCGATGATGATCGTGGCCACCGGCAGCACCGCCACCACCAGCATGTCCAGCATCGGCCCCTGCGTATAGAGCGTGATCGTCGCCGGGAAGATCGGCAGCCAGATCGCGAACAGCAGGATCAGGGCGTTGCCCGACACGAATTCGGGCAGCGAATAGCCCACCACCGCACCGGTCGAGACGATCGCATCGGGCGCCCGGTCGCGCCACCATGCGGCGATGATGCCGATGACCATCGCCACCGGCACCGCCACCAGCGTGGTCAGCACCGCCAGCAGGATCGAATTGCGCAGCGGCCCCCAGATGATGTCGCCCACCGGCGCGCCGGTCAGGATGGTGGTGCCGAAATCGCCCACCAGCGCCCCCGACAGCCAGTCGATGTAACGCACCGCCGCCGGTCGATCGAGCCCGAGCGCCGCGCGCATCTCGGCCAGTTGCTCAGGAGTCAGTACGGCCAGGTCGTCGTCGGTCAGGCTGACATCCAGCGCATCGCCGGGCAGGATCTCGGTCGCGGCGAAGACAAAGAGCGATACCAGGATCAGGATCAGGAACGAAAGCCCGATCCGCCTGAGGATTGCTGAAAGCATCAGGAGCCTGCCAGGATGAAGGAGCGAAATTCGGCGCGGGCCCTGCGCGAAGGCCCGGCGGGAAGGGTGACGCACCGCACCGGCGCGTCACCCCGTGCAGGAGCGGCGTCCGTCAGGTGCGATACACCTCGTCAAAGCGGATCGACCAGGACTGCGGATGGTTGGCAAGCCCGCCCACCGTATCCTTGTGGATCAGGATGTTGCGCCGCCCCACCGCCAGGATCGCCGGGGCCTCGTCGAAGCAGATTTCCTGCATCCGGTGATAGAGCGCGCGCCGCGCGCCCAGATCGCCGGTCAGCAGCGCCTGATGATAGAGGTCCATGTATTCCTCGGCGCCCGGCCCGGACCAGTAGCCGCTTTCGTTGTTGTCGGGGCGCATCCGGTAGAGGCTTATGCCGGGGTTGCGGATGCCCACGGGGCCATAGGCGAAGCGGTGCTTGCGCGTGCCCTCGGGGTCCTCGACCCGCCACTGGCGGTAGCCGTCGTTGGGCCGTTCCTCGATCGGCATGATGATCCCCGCCTCGCGCAGGGTCTCGGACATGACCTGGAAGACGCGCGGGATCTCGGGCCAGTAGGGCGCGAAATAGAAGGTCGGCAGCGTGATGCCGTCGGGGTAACCCGCCTCGGCCAGAAGGGCGCGGGCGCGCTCGACATCGTGCTTGTGGGGATGGGGCAGGAAATTCGGGTCGCTGCTGGCCATATGCGTGTCATTGCCGATCCAGCCGCCCTCGGCGCCATAGACGATCTGCGCGATCCGGTCGCGGTCGATGGCGCAGGCCAGCGCCTGGCGCACCAGCTTGTTGTCGAAGATCGATCCGTCGTATTTGGGCAGGATCATCAGCGCCTGGTCGCCGCCGCTGGCATAGACGATCCGCGTATCGGCGCGGTTGACGAACTGGCGGACGAAGCCGGGGTCGATGTTGGTCACCGCATCGAACTGGCCCGCCATGAAGCCGTTGACCGCGCCTTCCATCTGGCCGCCGCGGTTGACCACCTGCAGCGTTTCCAGATAGGGCGCGCCGCGCCAGTGATCCTCGAAGGCTTCCATGGTGATCGAGCGGCGCGGATCGAGGCTGACCGCCTTGAACGGCCCGGTGCCGATCCCGCTCATGCCGATCTCGTCATGCTCGGCGGCGGGCATGACCATGCAATGGTATTCGCCCAGAACGTAGGGGAATTCACTGTTGCCTTCGGTCAGGTGAAAGCGCACGCGGTGGCGGTCGATTGCCTCGACGCCCGCGATCTGGCGCGCAAACGAGGTGGTGACGCGGTGGAACTCGAACGAGCTGACAACATCCTCGGAGGTCATCTCGCGCCCGTCGTGGAAGGTGACGCCCTCGCGCAGGGTGACCTCCCACACGGCCTGGCCCTCGTCGGCCTCCCACGAGGTGGCCAGTTCGGGCTGTAGCTCCAGGTTCTCGTCCACCCAGACCAGCGCGTTGTAGCAACTGCGGTTGGCCAGATCGATCCAGTGGTGCGGGTGCAGCCCGTTGGTGGCGTCCCCCAGCCGGTTGTTGGGCGAGGTGACGGCATAGACCAGGCTGCCGCCCTGCCGCGGCGCGTCCTGCGCCGAGGCCGGTGACACCAGGCCCAGTTTTGCCAGATAGGCGGCCGCAGCCGATCCTGCGGCGGTGCGCAGCATGCTGCGGCGGGTCAGGTTCTTCATGATCGTTCCTCCCTAATCATGGTGTGTCGTGGCGGTGGGGTATCCCGGTTCGACCGGGAGGAGCCCCGTGAGCGCTGCCACGCGGCGCCGCAACGGCGCGCGCGGCCGGGCCTTGCGCCCGGTTCCGTTTCATCCCGGGAAAGTCTATGGAGCGGGGGGGCTCCTGCAAATTCAGATAAGGTATCATGACCATCTATCCGGTGAATGCGACAGCGCCATGACATGCGCCATCTGGCTTCATGACCGCGCGCCGCGTGCCGGTCCGGCAGCGGGCCTGTCGGGATCCGCGCCTACCATGGCATTGAGAATGTCTTGATGTTTGTGAAGGATTTCATGGCTTCG